>JANNKC010000140.1:0-45617 GCA_031396105.1 Anaeromyxobacter sp. | reverse complement strand
CCTTGTAGACGGTGGCGTCGCCGCGCACCTCCGCGTTGACCGCCGGGAAGGCGCGCAGCCCCTCCACCGCCGCCTTCACGAAGAGCGACATGAAGCCCAGCTTCACGCCGTGCTTCTCCAGGAAGGCGGGCCCGTGCCGCTGGCGCAGCGCGAGCACGCTCGACATGTCCACCTCGTTGAAGGTGGTGAGGATGGCCGCGGCGGCCTGCGCCTCCACGAGCCGACGGGCCACCGTGCGCCGCAGCGGCGTCATGGGGACCACCCGCTCGCGCGGCCCGGTCGGGGTCGGGGTCGGGGCGCCGCGCAGCAGGTCCTCGTTGCCCGGCGCCCGGCCCGCGACGACCGCGGCCGGAGCGATCCCCTGCTCCGCCATGCGGCGGCGTGCGGACGGTGAGGCGCGGATCGGCCCGGCGGCGGGCTGCGGGAGCGGCGCGGCCTTCGAGGCCAGCAGGTCCCCGGGCGGCGGCGCCGGCGTGCGCTCCAGCGCGGCGGCGCCCTCCTCGATCTCGCCCACCACCTCTCCCACCGCCACCGTCTCGCCGGTCTTGCGCAGCTGCCGCCGAAGCACGCCGGCGACCGCCGCGGGCACGGTCACGGTGGCCTTCTCGCTCTCGATCTCCACCACCGGCTCGTCGAGGGCGACCGCCTCTCCCTCCTGTTTCAGCCAGGCCCCCACGGTCGCCTGGCTCACCGACTCCCCCAGCGGCGGCACCTTCAACGGCGTCGACATGGTCATCTCCCCTCCCCGGGCGCGCGGGCGGCGCCCCGTGACAGCGGCACGGGCTCACCCAGCGCCTCGCGGACCAGCTGCTCCTGCTCCAGCTTGTGGCGGGTGAGCGAGCCGACGGCCGGGCTGGCCGACGGCGGGCGGGCCACCACGGCGAGCCGGGCGCCCCGCGGCAGGAGCGCCGCCAGGTTCCGCTCCATGTAGTCGGCCGCGCCCATGTTGGCCGGTTCCTCCTGCGCCCAGACCAGCTCCACGCCGGGTGGCAGCCGGGCCAGCTCGGCGCGCAGCTCGTCCTGGGGCAGCGGGTAGAGCTCCTCCAGCCGCAGCAGGGCCACGCCTCCGTTCCCCTCGGCGTCGCGCGCCGCCGCGAGGTCGTAGAAGAGCTTGCCCGAGCAGAGCACCACCCGCGCCACGCCGCTCGCCTCCGGCGCGGCCGGATCGGGCAGGAGCCGCCGGAAGCGCCCCGCCGCGAGCTCCTCCAGCGAGGAGACGGCGGCCGGGTGGCGCAGCAGGCTCTTGGGCGCCATGACCACCAGGGGCTTCCGCACCGGGCCGGCCAGCTGCCGCCGCAGCGCGTGGAAGATCTGGGCCGGCGTGGTGAGGTTCACCACCCGCCAGTTGTCGTCCACCGAGAGGCGCAGGAAGCGCTCCAGGCGCGCCGAGCTGTGCTCGGGCCCTTGCCCCTCCATGCCATGGGGCAGCAGCAGCACCAGCCCGGACAGCCGGTTCCACTTGGCCTCTCCGGACGCCAGGAACTGGTCGACGATCACCTGGGCGCAGTTCACGAAGTCGCCGAACTGCGCCTCCCAGAGGCAGAGCGCGTCCGGCATCTCCAGGCTGTAGCCGTACTCGTACCCGAGGGCGGCCGCCTCGGAGAGCAGGCTGTCGCGCACCTCGAAGGTCCCCTGCCCCTCGCGCAGGTGCTGCAGCGGCGCGTAGGGCGCGCCGGTGATCCGGTCGGTGAGCACCGCGTGGCGGTGGCTGAAGGTGCCGCGCCGCACGTCCTGCCCGGCCAGCCGGATGCGCCGCCCCTCCCAGGCCAGCGAGGCGAAGGCCAGCGCCTCGGCCATGCCCCAGTCGAGCGGGCGCCTCCCCTGGCCCATCTCGGCGCGGGCCTCCAGCAGCTTCCTCGCCTTGGGGTGGGCTTCGAAGCCGGGAGGCAGCGTCGTGAGCGCGGCGGCGAGGCGCTCGAGCTGGGCGGGCTCCACGCCGGTGGCAGGCTGCTCCTTCGGGAGCCGGCCTCCCTGGAACCCCTTCCAGAAGCCGCTGGTGGGCTCGGCGCCGGGGTGGACCGCCAGCCTGGCCGACTCCTGGTAGGCCTCGTCGAGCGTGGCCCGGTAGCCGCGCACCATGGCGTCCACCTGCTGGCGCGTCACCGCCCCCTCGGCGGTGAGCCGATCGGCGAGCGCCTCGCGCAGCGGCTGCGTGCGCGCGATGGCCTGGACCATGAGTGGCTGCGTGAAGGCCGGCTCGTCCCCCTCGTTGTGGCCGTGGCGCCGGTAGGCCCACAGGTCGATGACCACGTCCTTGCGGAAGCGCTGCCGGACGTCGATGGCCAGCAGGACCGCCTGCGCCACCGCCTCCAGGTCCTCGCCGTTCACGTGCAGGATGGGGATCTGGAGCATGCGCGCCATGCCGGTGGCGTAGAGCGTGGAGCGCGCGTCGCGCGGCGCGGTGGTGAAGCCGACCTGGTTGTTGACGATGACGTGGATGGTGCCGCCCACCGCGTAGGCGGGCAGCTCGGACATCTGCAACCCCTCGGCCACGATGCCCTGGCCGGCGAAGGCGGCGTCGCCGTGGATGAGCACCGCCAGGGAGCGGCCGCGCTCGCCGTCGCGGTAGCGGTCCTGCTTGGCGCGCACCCGGCCCTGCACCACCGTGTTGATCCACTCCAGGTGGCTGGGGTTGAAGGAGAGCGAGAGGTGCACCAGCACGCCGTCCGGCGTCTCGCGATCCACCGAGTGGCCCTGGTGGTATTTCACGTCGCCGCCCGCGGCGCTGACGATGGCCTGGTCGCGGAACTCCGCGAAGATGTCGCGCAGCGGCTTTCCGATGACGTTGGCCAGCACGTTGAGCCGGCCGCGGTGGGCCATGCCGAAGACCACGTTGCGCACGCCGTGGCCGATGGCGCGGTCGATCAGGAGCTCGAGGAGGGGCAGCAGCCCCTCGGCCCCCTCGATGGAGAAGCGCTTGGCGCCGAGGAAGCGGGCGCCGAGGTACTGCTCCAGCGCCTCGGCGCGCACCACCTTGTGGAGGAGGAGCCGCTTCACCTCCGGCGCGAGCGTGAGCCGATTCCGGGTCCGCTCCATCCGCTCCTCGAGCCAGCGGCGCAGCTCGCCGTCGCCCAGGTGGGCCAGCTCGACGCCCAGGCTGCGGCAGTAGGTCTCCTCCAGGCGTGCCACGTGCTCGGCCAGGGTGCGGGGCGCGGCGCCGCCCAGCTCGACCGGGCGCGACAGGTCGGCGGGCCCGAGCCCGAATGGCTCGAGCGCCACCGGCTCCACCGGCTCGATGAGGCCGAGCGGGTCGAGCCGGGCCCTGAGGTGGCCATGCTCGCGGTAGTGGCGGGTCAGGGCCTCGACGCGGGCCAGGAAGGCGCCGTCGGCCAGGGCCGTGGGCGCCGCCTCACGGCGCGGGGCGAACGGGCCCGGGGCCGGCTCGGCGCCAGGCGCCGGCTCGAGCGTGGCGAACCAGGCCGCCCACGATGGGGCGACGGTGGTGGGATCGCGGCGCCACTCGTAGTACAGCACCTCGACGAAGGGCAGGTTGACGCTGCTCGGCGCGCCAGGCGGGAGCTCGGGTTCCATTGACATCCTCGGACAGTCATAACGACAGCGACGCGACCTGGCTCTCGCCCTCGGCCCCGCCCCCGGGCCGGCTCGCCGGGGCCGATGACAGGACCACGGCAACCTCGGCGCTCGCAAGGGCTCGTCGGGGTGAGACGCTGGTCTACCGCGGCGACTTCCGGAACGCCCGGCAGCTCCTGGCAGCCATGGGGCGGCGCCTCTCGACCCACCGTGAGGGTCCCGTCCGGGGTCCGGACCTCCTGTCGCGCTTCCTGGCGGACCGGCAGGCCAGGCGTCAGGAGCACCTCCTGCTCTCCCGGCTGGTCGTCCCGGTGGAGCCTGGGCCGGCCGTCCCGCTGGCCCACGCGCCGGAGGCGGCTGCGGCGCTGGTGGAGGCCCTCGGCGAGGCGGCGCGGCTGCCAGGCCTGCTCCCGCTGCGCGACCTCCTGGGGATGATCGGCGCGCACGAGTGGCGCCGCAAGGGCGTGGACGTGCCCGCGCTGGGCGCGCGGCTCCACCCGCGGTACGGCGTGTTCGCGCCGGTGCGCGGCGAGCACGTGGACCTGGTGGCCGAGGCGGCGCGGCGCTGGCCGGTGGCGGGGAAGCAGGCGCTCGACGTCGGGACCGGAACCGGGGTGCTGGCCTTCGTGCTCGCGAGGGCCGGGGCCTCGGTGACGGCCACCGACGTCTCGCCGGCGGCGCTGGCGTCGGCGGCGGAGGATGCGGCGAGGCTGGGTCTCACCGGGCGGGTGGTGCCTGTGCTGGCCGACCTCTTCCCCGAGAGATCGTTCGATCTGGTGGTCTGCAACCCCCCCTGGCTCCCGGCCGAGGCCGTGACGCCGCTCGACCGGGCCATCTACGACCCGGGCGGAGCCTTTCTGGCCCGATTCCTGGCGGGGCTGAGGGCGCACCTCTCGCCCGGCGGCGAGGGGTGGCTGGTCCTGTCGGACCTGGCGGAGCGGATCGGGCTGAGGCGTCCCGGCGAGGTCGAGTCGCTCATCGCCGAGGCGGGCCTGGTGGTGGCGGGCGGGTTCGAGGCGGTGCCGACTCACCCCAGAGCGCGCGACGCGGAGGACCCGCTCCACGAGGCGAGGTCCCGAGAGGTCACCTCCTTCCGCCGCCTCGTCTCCGCCTCCTGACCCCGTCTCTCCCGCCGGAAGGCCACGCCATCCTCGTCGAGCTCCTCATCATCCTGGCCCTCATCCTGGTGAACGGCCTCTTCGCCGGCGCCGAGATCGCGGTGGTCGCCCTGCGGAAGTCCAGGCTCAGCCAGCTCTCGGCGGACGGCAGCAGCTCGGCCAGGGCCGTCGAGAAGCTCCGCGCGGAGCCGGAGCGATTCCTCGCGACCGTCCAGATCGGCATCACCGTGGTCAGCGCCTCGGCGGCGGTCTTTGGCGGCGCGACCATCGCGCTGGAGCTGGCGGCGCTGCTCGCCCCGCTGCCCCACGTGGGTCCCTTCGCCTCGGAGCTCTCGCTCGGCGTCGTGGTGGTCTCCATCTCGGCCCTGTCCATCGTGCTCGGCGAGCTCGTGCCGAAGTCCCTCGCGCTCCGCGCCGCCGAGCGGTACGCCCTGCTCGCCGGTCGGCCGCTCCTGTCGCTCTCGGTGGTGGCGCGTCCCGTCGTCTGGCTGCTGACCTCGGCCTCCAACCTGGTGCTCCGGCCCTTCGGCGACAAGACCACCTTCACCGAGTCCCGGGTCTCGGCCGAGGAGCTCGAGGCGCTGGTCGACGAGGCGGGGCAGCTCGGCGCGCTCGACCTGCCCACGGCCGAGATCGCCTCGAGAGCGCTGGCGTTCCGCGATCTGACGGCGGGCGAGGTCATGGTCCCCAGGAACCGGATCGTGGCCCTGCCGCGCGACGCGACGCAGGCCCAGATCCGGCGGCTGCTGCTGGAGCAGGGGCGCGCCCGCATGCCCGTCTACCAGGGCACGCTGGACGGGATCGTCGGCTACGTGGTGGCCAAGGATCTGGCGGCCATGGCGTGGGAGCGGGAGCTCGTGGTGCTGGAGGACCTCCTCCGGCCGGCGATGTTCGTGCCCTCCACGGCGCCCGCGGTGAAGGTCCTCAGGGACATGCAGAAGCGGCGATCACCCATCGCCATGGTGGTGGACGAGCATGGCGGGACCGCCGGCCTCCTCACCCTGGAGGACCTCGTCGAGGAGCTGGTCGGTGACATCGCCGACGAGGAGGAGCGCCCCGAGAACCTGGTGGTCCGCGAGGCCAGCGGCGCGGCGCTGGTGCCGGGCCACGCGCCCCTCCGCGAGGTGAACCGCGCCCTCGACCTGTCGCTCCCGGAGGGCGAAGGGTACTCGACCGTGGCGGGCCTTTGCATCGCCCTGGCCGGGGCCGTCCCGGAGCGAGGCGCCCGCCTCGTGGTCGGCGAGGCCGAGATCGAGATCGTCGACGCGACGCCGCGACTGGTGCGCCAGGTGCGGATCAGCAAGCGCTCCTGAGCGCCGGGGCGCCCGGCCTGGCCGGCGCGCGGTCGCGGCTACCCGGCCGCCAGCGCCTTCAGCTCGGCCGTCTCGGGGCGCAGCGCCCCGCGCGCCACGTACCAGCGCAGCGTGTCGCGAACCGAGTCCTCGAACGGCCGGATGGTGTACCCGAGCTCCCGCTGCGCCCTGGCGCTGGTGACGAAGGTGTACAGGCGGCTGGCCTCGAGCAGATCGAGGCTCACGGCCGGCGCCGGCGCACCGAGGCGGGCGGCCAGCGTCATGGCCCTGGTCGCCGCGACGGCCACCGCGTACGGAAGGCGGACCGGCGGCTTCACGCCGGCGAGGCGGCAGACCCGTCCGACGAACTCGTCCATGGTCAGGTTCTGACCTCCGAGGAGGTAGGTCTCGCCAGCCTGGCCACGGAGCAGCGCCTCGACGTGGCCGCGCGCCACGTCGCGCACGTCGCAGAAGGACGCGCCGCCCTGGACGTAGGCGGGGATCTGGCCTCGGGCCAGGGCCAGCACGGTCGACGCGGAGGACCGGTAGAGATCACCCGGCCCCAGCACGTAGGCGGGCCGGACGATGGCCAGCGGAAGGCCTCGCGCCGCCAGGTCCAGCCCGACCTCTTCACCCCGCAGCTTGGAGATGAAGTAGTCGATCCCCAGCGTCTCGGCGCTGGAGGTGGTGTCCTCGTCGGCCACCTGCGGCACCCGCGAACCGCCCAGGACCGCCGCCGAGGAGGTGAGCACGGCGCGCTCCACCCCGGCGGCGAGCGCGGCCCCCAGCACGATCTCCACGCCGCCTGCGTTGACGGCGAAGAGGCGGTCGCGGCGCACTCGCCCGAAGGTGGCGATTCCAGCGGTGTGGATGACCGCCTGGCAGCCCTCCAGCGCCCGCTCGACGGACCGGCGGTCCAGCACGTCGCCCCTGGCCAGCTCCACGTCTGGCCGGAGGTTGGTCAGCTCCGAGCTTGGCCTGACGAGCGCCCGTACGCGAAGGCCGCGAGCCAGGAGCTCATGCACCACCGCGCCACCCACCAGGCCGGTGGCGCCAGTGACGAGGACGCGCACCCCGACCGTCTACGCGAGGCGGCCCCGGGAGGCAAGCGCCGGCGTCGGATACCGACCGCCCGATGACGGTGGTCCGGGCGCCTCAGCGCCCGAGGCGCCGCACCGCCGCGAGCAGGTCCTCCAGCTCGAAGGGCTTGGGCAAGAGCGCGTCAGCCGCTGGCAAGGGCTGGCCTGCCCGGGGCGTCGCGCCTGTCATGAGCACCACGGGGATCCCGCCGGTGGCGGGGTCGGCTCGGAGCTGCGCCAGGAACTGATACCCGTTCATCACCGGCATGAGGAGATCGACGACGATGAGGTTGGGGCGTCGCTCCCGCACCCTCTCGATCGCTTCGGCACCATTCTGGGCCAGGTCAACGAGATAGCCCTCGGACGCGAGGCACTCCGCGAGCGAGTCGCGGATGCCCGAGTCGTCGTCCACCACCAGCACCGAGATCTTGCCCCGCACGCCCTTGTTTCTACCACTCAACCGGGGGGCCGTTGAGACCCCCGGAACGGGGCCCTGGCACCGCCACGTCGAGAGGCCTTGTCAGAGGTCGATGGAGGTGGGGGCCGTGAAGGTCGGGAAGAGTGGCCGGGCCGGACGACCGCGTCCGGCGATGTACCCTTCCACGGGTGGATGACCCGGAGGAAGCGCCGTCGTGGCGCGCCCCTGGGCGTAGGTGTCGCCAATCGGCGGATGCCCGGGCGGAAGCAGGCCGAGAGGCGCGCCACCTGACCCGGCCTGATCCGGAGCGGAGCAATTCGACGCTCGAGGGACCTCGACGACCAGGTGGCGCGGAGCAGCAAGCGCGAGCCCTGTCACGAGCATGAGGCCGAGCAGACCCCAGCGAAGCACCGGTGGCGGGCTAAAGTTACGCTGGGTCGGCTCGGTCGGCTCGTTGGCGTTCTGCGACATTCGACCTCCAGGAGCGGCCGGTCGACCGCCCTGGAGGTCTACTTAATGGACCGGACCGGTCGCGCTCCCTGGTCGTTCAGCCCTGAGAGGGTCGCCGGCCCCCGCCCGCAAGGACCGCCGCCTGACGCCGAAGCGACACGCCTACCTGCCGGCGTCGCCTGCGGGGCGGAATCGCCGCTCGATCCTGACCCGGAGCAGCTCGACGAGCGCGTCCACCGTCGTCCCGGCCTCCGCCCCCAGCTTGAACACCATCCGCCCCGCCCCCGACACCCGGGCCCTCGGCTCCAGCACGCCGCTCGGCCCCGCCACCCGCAGCGCCCCCCTCGGCAACTCCACCATGCACGGGGCGAGGTAGAGCTCCTCCAGCCGCTCGACCAGCCCGCGCGCCGTCAGCGTCTCCCGGTCCGCCGGCCGCATCCCGAAGCCCAGGTTGACTCCAGCGAGGCGCACGGTCTGCTCGGCCACCAGCCCGAGCGCGCGCGCCACCGGCCAGAGCCCCTCCAGCCCCTCCGCCTCGCCGTACCGCCAGTAGCTCCGCAGCACCGCACCGCAGCGCGGGCAGGCGATGCCGTGCCGCTCGTCGAGGCCGCTCGTCCGCATCAGGTGGAGCCCCACCACCTGGCGCCGGCAGGTCTCGCAGCGCTCCTCCGGCCCCATGACCGAGAGCACCTGACGCGCCAGCGCGGCCACCGCCTCCCGGTCGAGCGCGATGCGGACGCCGGCCGCCAGCGACGCCTCGGCGAGCTGCAGCCCGGCCACCACCTCCTCGCGCCCAGCCCTCGCCCCCAGGGCGAGGTGGCGCGGCAGCCGCGCCAGCGCGCCGGCCAGATCGGGCGCCCCCGGCCACCCGACCCGGAGCCGCTCCCACCGCTCGGCCAGCCCCGCCGCCGTGGCCACGGCCGGCGGCGGCCGCTCGCCCGCCGCCTCCAGGAGGAAGGCGAGCAGCGTCAGCGCCGCCTCCCACGGCGACCCCTCGGCCGCCGCCTCCAGCCACCTCCCCAGCGCCCGGGCCGGCTCCGTGGCGCGCGCCCGCTCCAGCCGGCCCACGCTCCGCCGCACCAGCTCGCTCTCCGCCAGCGGGTCGAAGGCCCGCCGCACCCCACCCGACCGCCGTCGCTCCAGCTCGCCCATGGTCTTCCGCCTCGCGCTCGTGAGCTCCCGGGCCGCACCGGCCACCGCGTCCAGCCTCGCCAGCGCATCGACCCGCGCCGCGCCCGCCTCCTCGACCAGCTCCGCGGCGCTCTCCGTGAAGTAGTCGCCGCCCGCTTCGGCGCGCCTGCCCGCCTCCGCGCGCAGCCGCGCCGTCTGGCTGCGCGCCAGCCGCTCCCGTTCGCGCCGGAGCGAGGCGGCCACCCGCTCCAGCTGCTCGGCGCGACGCCCCAGGTGCAGGAGCCGCTCCGCCTCGGTGAGCTCGCCTGGCGGCTCGCCGGCCCCGACCTTCTCCGCCATCAGCTCCAGCGCGGCCAGGTCGTCGGCCTCGTAGGCCGCGTTGGCCGCGGCCATGAGGCCGGAGAGCCGCCCGCGCTCGGCGTCATCGGGGGCCAGGTCCGGGTGGAGGAGCCGCGCCAGCCGGCGGTAGAGCCGCTTCAGCTCGGCGGCCTGCCGCTCCAGCGTGGGGATCTCCTCGAGCACCGCCGCGCCGTCCCGGGCGGGCCCCGCCTCGCCCGGCTCCCCCCACGCCGCCTCCGCCGCCGCGCCCCGCCTTCCCCGCTCCTTGGCCTTCTCCTTCGCCGCGCGACGCCGCCCGGCGCCCGGCCCGCCAGGCCCGCTCGCCCCGCCCCGCACCCGCGCCAGCTCCCGCGTCAGACCGTCGGCCAGCGCCTGCAGCCGCCTCACCAGGCCCGAAGCGCGGCGCGCCTCGGCGTCCGGTCCGGCGAGCCGCCGCTCCACCTCCAGCGCGAAGGCGGCCAGCGCCGCCGAGAGCGCCTCCACCTCGGCGTCGACGGCGCTCACCTCCTCGAGCGCCGCGGCGAGCCGCGCCTTCGCGGCCGCGACCGGGTCGTCGGCTGGAATACCCGTGGGCACCAGGGCGCGCCGGGGCGCCAGCGCACGCTCGTCGGAGGGCATCGCGGCGGTTCTACCAGAGGGTCGCCCGGAATACCCCGGCCCGAGCCGGGTGGGCGCGGAGCTCGGGGCGGGCCCCGGCCCTCAGCCGGGGCGCTTCGCGCGCAGGGACCAGGCCGCCCAGCCGACGAGGAGGAGGCAGCCCCACTGCGCCGGGGTGAGGCCAGCCAGGCGCGGATCGGAGCCCGGGAGATCGGTGGCCCTGAGGGCGTCGAGCGCGAAGCGGCCCACGCCGTACCCCAGCGCCAGGACCTGGAGCAATCGCCCCCGCGCCGCGCCGCGCCGCCGGAGGGCGAGGAGCACGGCCGCCAGCACGAAGACCAGCACGGCCTCGTAGGTCCCGAGATCGTGCCGCGCGCCGTCCGGATAGGCGGCCGCCAGCGGAAAGGCCGTGCGGTGCCCGGGGTGGTCGCGGACGAGCGCGCAGCCCACCCGCCCCAGCGCCCAGCCGGGCGCCAGCCCGAGCGCCAGCGCGTCCCCGTACCGTCCGAGTCCTGGGGTCCGCCCGCGGAAGACGAGCGCCATGGCCGCCGCGCCGCCCAGCAGCCCGCCCATGGACGAGAGGCCGTCCCCCAGCCGCGCCAGCGCCCACGGGTCGGCCAGCTCCTCCGGGTGGTAGGCGAGGAGGTGCACGAGGTGGGCGCCCAGCAGCCCCGCGCCGGCCGCCACCACCACCGCCCGCACCAGCGGCGCGTGGTCCAGGCCGTCGCGCCGCGCGGCGCGGACCGCCACGAGCAGGCCGGTCACCAGTCCGGCCGCGGCGAGGAGCCCGGTGGGACGGAGCGCGAGCGGCCCGACCTCGAGGAGCCGCAGGCCCAGCTCGCCGGGCACGCCGCTAGAGCTCGAGCCCGGCGCCGATGGCGACGCCGAAGGTGGCGCCGCCCAGCCGGTAGGGGTACGGCTGGGCGGTCGCGCCAGAGGTCGTCACGGTCACCGAGGCGTCCCGCTTGATCAGGTCCCAGCGCGCGAACGGGGCCACCGAGGCCACCGCGTGGAACGGTCCCATCGGGAAGCGCAGCGACAGCGTCGGCCGGGCGCCGACGTAGGGAAGCCAGACCGTCGCGGCCTGCGACACGTCCACCGCGCCGTCGAACTGCACGCCGGAGACCCGGTGGCCGCCCAGCTCCGCCAGCAGGTCGAGCCGCACCACCTCGCCGAGCGGGACCCCCAGCCCCACCAGCGGCGTCAGCACCGCGGCGTCGGTCCGCTGGCGGATGAGCCGCCCCTCGTAGAGCACGCCGAGATCGAGCCCGCCGAGGCGGAGCAGCGCCGTGGCGCCGTAGGTGGTGGCCCTCGCCTGCAGGAGGTCCCTCCCCTGGCCGGCGACGCCGGACTCCAGGCCGGCCACGTCGTAGCGCGAGACGCCGCCCCAGGCCTGCAGCGTGAGGGCCAGGCCATCGGCCGCTCGCGCGGACGGGGCCAGCAGGGCGGCCAGCGTGAAGGCGGCGAGGCGGCGGACCATGGCGTCACTCCTCCGAAGGCGGCCAGCGCCGACGACGACGGGCGGCACCCCATCTCCTGGGAGCCGCCCGCGGGCGCAGCCGGAATGACGAAGAGCCTAGCTCTTCTTCTCGGTCTTCTCACCCTTCTTGCCGTGGACCGGGCAGGCGGCGCACTTGCAGACCTCGCCACACTTGCACTCCTTGCTGGCGGCGTGGTCGCAGCCGCAGCCCTTGTGCTCGTGCTTGTCCGCCTCGGCCACCGCGCCGGTCTGCTGCACCTGGGCGGTGGTGTCCTTCTTGTGCGGGCATTCCTTGCAGTCGCCGCAGGCCGCGGCCGCGGCCGGGGTGGCGGTGAGGAGGGCGAAGGCGGCGGCGGCGCCGAGCAGGAACTTCAGCATGTGGGACGCTCCTTGGAGTCGGGCCGCCGTGCGGCCGCAGGGGTGGTTGCGGCCCGAGAGCCTAGGTCCCCCCTCGACGCGAGTCAATGGGGTCGCACCCCTGGCCGGGCAGGGGCTACAGTGCGCGGCAATGTCCGAGCTCGACCCTGACCGGCTGCTCGCGCTCCTGCGCGACCCCAACGTGGAGAGCGCCGAGATCGCCGCCGAGACGGGCGTGGAGCGCCAGGCGGTCGGCCGCGCGGCGCGGCTCGTCACCACCATCGCCCGCGTCCAGGCCGAGGACGTCGCCACGCTCCCCGCGGCGCTGGCCGTGGCCGTGCTGCGCGCCGCGGCCGGCGCCGGCCGCCTCGACCTGGTCGCCGCGCTGTCCGCCTCCACGGACAAGGAGGTGGCCAAGGAGGCCAAGCGCCAGCTCCACCTCCTCAAGGTGCGCGGCGTGGCCGTCCCGGAGGCGCCCCGCCCGCCCGCCCTCACGCCGGCCCCGGCGCCGGCCGAGCCGCCGCCGGCCGCCTACGCCTCCACGCTCGACGGCCTGGGAGAGCGGGCCGTCTGGCTGCCACGAAACCTGCCGGGGCGCGGCGTCGAGGTGGCGCAGGCGGTCGCCTCCGACGAGCGCGGCCTCCTCGAGCTGCAGTTCGGCGCGCTCGGCCGGAAGGAGTGGCGCGCCTTCGTGAAGGGGCTGCTGGCCCGGGGCGCCGAGATGGGCGTGGCCGAGCTCCCTCGCGAGCGGGCCCATGCGATCATCGCGGCGGCGCGGGCGCTGAACGGCGCGGCCGGTACGAGAGTGCCGGACGGCGCCGATCACTGGCTGGCCCAGCTCGGCCCCGCCCCGGCGCTCCACCCGCCAGGCGCCGACCTCCCGCCCATCGGCGACGAGGAGGACGCGGCGGCGCTGGCCCGGTCGGCGGCGCTCCACGACCTGCCGCTCCTCAAGGGCTGGCTGGCCGAGGAGCCGTTCCTGCGCGAGGTGGCCAAGGCGCTCGACGAGGCGGAGGCCTCGCCCCTGGCCCTCGACGCCGACCAGAAGCGGGAGCGGCTGTCCGGCGTGATGCGCGCCGCGGTGGACGGCTACTTCACGCCGGCCCGGCGCGAGCGGCTGTCCGGCCGCCTCCTCGACGTGGCCGAGCACCTGTGGCGCACCGGGGCGGCCGAGCCCGCCCGGGCCGCCGCCGCCGCCGCGCGGGCGCTCGCCGCCGGGGCGCCGGCCGCCGCCATCCCGTTCGCCGCGCGGCTCGTCGAGAAGGCCTTCCCGCTCGACGCCCCGCGGGTTTGACCCCGCGCCCGCGCCGCGCTACGACCCGCTCCTCATGGCAGAGCACCGCAACCCCGCGCCCACCGTGGACGTCGTCATCGCGCTGCCGGGCGACCGGGTGGTGCTGGTGTCCCGCCGCTTCCCGCCGGTCGGCTGGGCGCTGCCGGGCGGCTTCGTCGACGAGGGCGAGACGGTGGAGGCGGCCGCCGTGCGCGAGGCGCGCGAGGAGACCGGCCTCGAGGTCACGCTGACCGACCTCCTGGGCGTCTACTCGGACCCTCGCCGCGACGCCCGCAGGCACACCATGAGCACCGTCTTCATGGGGCGCGCCGCTGGCCAGCCCCTGGGCGGCGACGATGCCGCCGAGGCGCGGGCCTTCACCTGGAACGCCCTGCCCGCCCCGCTCTGCTTCGACCACGCCGAGATCCTGGCCGACGCCCGCCGCTTCCTGATCACCGGCGTGCGCCCCCGCCCATGACGGCCCCGGCCCCGCTCGCGCCGGCCGACCGCGCCGCCCTGCTGGCGCTGGCGCGCGCCGCGCTCCTCGCGAGGCTCGGCCTCGGGCCTCCGCCCGCGGCCCCGGCCGAGGGGCCCCTCGCCGCGCCGGGCGCCGCCTTCCTCACCATCGCCTCGGCCGGCGAGGTGCGCGCCTCGCTCGGCGCCCTGGCGCCCTCGGGACCGCTCGGCGCCACGGTGACGCGCCTGGCCGCCCGCGCCGTGGACGGCGACCCGCGCTTCCCGCCGCTCTCGGCCGCCGACGCCCCGGCCCTCTCGCTCCGGCTCGCCGTGCTCGGCCCGCTCCGCCCCCTCGCCCCCGGCACGCCGGTCCGGCTGGGCGCCGAGGGGCTGGCGGTGACGCAGGGGTGGCACCGCGGCCTGCTCTTGCCCTCGGCCGCCCTGGGCAAGGCCTGGGACGCCCCGCAGTTCCTGAAGCACGCGTGCCTCGCGGCCGGCCTGCCGGCCCGCGCGCACCTCGAGCCGGGCACGGCCGTCGAGGTCTTCGAGGCCCAGGAGTTCGGCGAACCATGATCGACGTCCCCGCGGTCTCCGCCGTGCTCCTCTCCGCCGTCCACGTGGTGGCCGCGGTGCTGGCGGTCTCCCTCCTCATCGTGCTGCACGAGCTGGGGCACATGGCGGTGGCCCGCGCCCTCGGCATGCGGGTGGAGCGCTTCAGCGTGGGCTTCGGCCCGGTCATCTGGGCCTTCACGCGCGGCGAGGTCGAGTACGTCTTCTCGGCGCTGCCGCTGGGCGGCTACGTCCGGATCTCCGGCATGGCGCCCGGCGACGACGTGGCGCCGGGCGACGCCACCGCCTACTGCAACCAGGCGGCCTGGCGCCGCGTGCTGGTGCTGGCCGCTGGCCCGGGCGCCAACTACCTCATCGCCGTGGTGCTGGCGGCGGGGCTCCTCGGCACCACGGGCCTCCCCACGCCGGACGGCTCGACGCGGGTGGGCGACCTGGTGGCCGGCATGCCGGCCGAGCGGGCGGGGCTGCGCCCCGGGGACCGCATCCTCCAGGTGGCCGGCGCGCCGGTGGAGCGGTGGAGCGAGCTGGTGGCGGCCCTGCAGCGGCAGCCGGGCAAGGCCATCGAGCTCGTGGTGGAGCGCGGCGAGGGGGCGGCGGCGGCGCGGCTGACCCTGCCCATCACGCCCGAGGACAAGGGCGGCGTGGGGCGCGTGGGCGTGACCCCGTACGCGCCGCGCATCCGGCTCGGGCCGGCGGACGCCGTGGTGCAGGGCTTCGCCCGCACCAATGCCGCGGCGACGCAGACCCTCTCCATGCTGGTCGGCATGGTCACCCGGGAGCAGAAGGCCGAGCTCTCCGGCCCGGTGGGCATCGCCAAGGAGCTGGTGCGAGGCGCCCGGGTGGGGGCCGACCGCTTCCTCACCATCGTCTGGAACATCTCGGTGGCGCTGGCGCTCTTCAACCTCCTGCCCCTGCCGGCGCTCGACGGCGGGCGGCTGGTCTTCCTGGCCTACGAGCTGGTGACCCGCCGGCGCGTCAACGAGAAGGTGGAGTCCTACGTCCACGCGGCCGGCTTCATCCTGCTCATCGGGCTCCTCATCGGGGTCACCCTCTTCGGCGACCTGAACCTGCTGGGGTACTTCCGCCGGTAGCAGCCCTCCCGGCGGCGACGGACCGGCTTCGCCGCCCGCCACGGGCTACACTCCGGGGGTGGCCGTCACCGTCCTCTTCTTCGCCGCCGCCCGCGACGCCGCCGGGGTCTCTCGCGAGACGCTCGACCCCGCTCCCGCCACGGTGGGCCAGCTCCGCGCCGCGCTGGCCGAGCGCCGCCCGGAGCTCGGCCGCCTGCTGCCCCGCTGCCGCCTGGCCGTCGACCAGGAGTTCGCCGGCGACGACGCCCCGCTCCCGGACGGCGTCGAGGTGGCGGTGGTCCCGCCGGTGGCGGGCGGCGCGCCCTGCTTCCGCGTCACGCCGGAGCCGCTCTCCCTCGCCGAGGTGGTGGCGGCCGTGGGCGGCCCGGGCCGCGGCGGCCTCGTCACCTTCACCGGGAACGTGCGCGGCGAGACTCACGGGCGGCGCGTGCTCCGGCTGGAGTACGAGGCCTACGGCCCCATGGCCGAGCGAGCGCTGGCGCGCATCGGCGCCGAGGTGGGCGCGGCCCACGGCGCCGTGGTGGCGGTGGTCCACCGGGTGGGCGTGCTCCAGCCTGGCGAGGCGGCGGTGGTCATCGCCTGCGCCGCGCCCCACCGCACCCCGGCCTTCCGGGCCTGCGAGCAGGTGCTGGAGCGGCTCAAGCAGGACGTCCCCATCTGGAAGCGCGAGGTCTTCGAGGACGGCTCGGCGTGGGTCGGGCTGGGGCCATGAGCGCGGCCGACGCGGCGTGCCACCGACGGCCGGTTCGGGTATCCTGCGCCTCTCTCCGGGGGCGCGCCACCGCGTGAAGATCCTCATCGCTGACGACGACCGGCTGGTCCGCGTCATGCTCACCGACCTCCTCTCCGAGCTCGGCCACGCCGTGGTGCAGGCCGAGAACGGCGCCGAGGCGGTCGCGCTCTGCGCCCGCGAGGCGCCCGAGCTCCTCATCCTCGACTTCCTCATGCCCAAGCTCTCCGGCCTCGACGCGCTCCTCCAGATCCGGCGCGCCCGCCCGGTGCCCGCGGTGCTGCTCACCGCCATCAACGAGGGCAGCCTGCGCGGGCTCGACGGGGTGGAGCAGGTGGGGGCGCTCCTGCAGAAGCCCTTCTCCCGCAAGACGCTGGAGCGGGCCATCGCCACCGCCATCCGCTCGAGATGAAGCTCTTCCGCCCACTCTTCCTCCTCATCCTGGCCGCCAGCCTGGCGCCGGCGGCGCTGCTGGCGCTGGTCATGCGGAGCGCCGGCGTGGGGATCTCGGGCGCCGCGCTGGCCGCGTCCGGCCTGGCCTCGGTGGGGGCGGCCCTGCTGGTGGCGCTGCTGCTGGCCCGCCGGGTCACCGCCCCCTTGCGCGACCTGGTGCGCGGCGCGCTCGACATCGCGCGCGGCCGCTTCGGCCGCGAGGTCAAGGTGAAGGCCCGCGACGAGCTGGGCGACCTCGCCTACACGTTCAACCACATGAGCCGCGAGCTGGCGAGCTACGACGCCGAGAACCGGCGGCTCATCGCGGCGCTGGAGCGCGGCTACCTCGACACCATCCGCAGCCTGGCCTCGGCCATCGACGCCAAGGACCCCTACACCCGCGGCCACTCGGAGCGGGTGGCGGCCCTCTCGGTGGAGATCGGTGGCGAGGTCGGGCTGGACGAGCACGCCCTGCGCTCGCTGCGCTACGCCGGCATCCTCCACGACATCGGCAAGATCGGCGTGCCCGAGCAGGTGCTGCGCAAGCCGGACCGGCTCACGCCGGAGGAGCGCACGCTGGTCAAGAGCCACGCGGTGGTGGGGGCCGAGATCGTCGAGGGCATCGACTTCCTGAACGTGGCCGAGCCGGCCATCCGCCACCACCACGAGCGCTGGGACGGCACCGGCTACCCGGACGGCATCGCCGGCGACGCCATCCCGCTGCTGGCCCGCATCATCAACGCCGCCGACACCTGGGACGCCTGCACCAGCGAGCGCCCCTACCAGCGCGCCTACTCCGCGCCCGAGGTGCTGGCCATCCTGGACGGACTGCGCGGCGCCCAGATCGACCCGGCCGTGCACGACGCCATCCTGCGCGTGCTCCACCGCCGCGGCACCATGACCGGAGCCCCCACCTCGTGACCCGCCTGGCCATCCTGGACCTCGACGGCACGCTGCTCGACACGCTCGACGACCTGGCCGCCTCGGTGAACGCCGCGCTGCAGGCGGTGGGGCGACCCACCCGCCCGCGCCACGAGATCGAGCGGTTCGTGGGCGACGGGGCGCGCCTCCTGCTGGAGCGGGCGGTGGCGCCCCACGCCGAGCTGGCCGCGCCGGCGCTGGCCGCCTGGTGGCGCCACTACGACCTGCACTGCCTGGACCGGACCCGCCCCTTCCCCGGGCTGCCGGAGCTGCTCACCCGCAGCGGGCGGCGGCTCGCCATCCAGACCAACAAGCCGGGGAAGGTGGCGCGCCGCATCCTGGGCGGCCTGGGGTTGCTCGACCGCTTCGCGGTGGTGACGGGCGGCGACGATGGGCCGCGCAAGCCGGACCCGGGGGGCACGCTCGAGATCATGCGGCGCCTCGGCGCGCGCCGGGAGGACACGGTCTTCATCGGCGACAGCCCCACCGACGTGCGCACCGCCCGCAACGCCGGCGTGACCATGGTGGCGGTGACCTGGGGCTTCCGCCCACGCGCCGAGCTGCGGGCGGCCGGGGCGGTGCACCTGGTGGACACGGTGGCGGGGCTCAGGCCATGGCTCGAGTGAGGAGGGGCCGGAAACTGGCCGGGGCCGGCCGCGGCGCTAGGCTGCCCTCCATGTGGAGCCTCCTCAAGGCCGCCGCCCTGCTCGGCGCCGTGGCCGCCGTCCTCTACCTGCTCCCCGTGGGCGGCCGGACGCTGGCCGACCGCTGGCGCAAGGCCGATGGCGTCGCCGACTTCGCCGCCCGAACCTGGGCGGAGGCGCGCGGCTCGCCGGCGGTCGAGAAGGCGCCGCCACGGAGGCCCGCGGCGCGCGGCCAGACCCGGGCCGGCGAGCGGGCCCGGCGCCGCTGCCCGAGGAGGGGGTCACCGAGTCCGAGCGCCAGGCGCTCGAGCGGCTGCTCGGCGACCACCTGGCCGACCCCCCCCAGCGCTGACCCCGGCCGGTCGGGACCGTTGAAAACCGCCGTCCCCTCGGACGGTTCGCTGTTGCCATCCACGGGGCCGGCGAGGTAAGGAAGCCCCCTTCCTGCGGTGACCTTCGAGCGTCCGCCGCGACCGACTTTCCAAAGAGGGACGAATGGCCGAGACCAAGACCAAGACCAAGACCAAGCCGCCGAGGGCGAAGGCCGCCGGCACGAAGAGCTGCACCGTGGCCGGCTGCAAGCGCGCCTTCCGCGCCAAGGGGCTCTGCTTCTTCCACTTCAAGAAGTGGCGCGCCGGCGAGCTCGAGGCCAAGCCGCCCCGGTACAAGACCTGCGCCAAGCCCGACTGCAAGAAGAAGGTCGTCGGCCACGGCCTCTGCCAGGACCACTTCGACGCCTGGACGAAGAGCCGCAAGAAGAACCAGGCCGCCGCCCCGGCCGCCTAGCCCCTTCGCCGCCATCCGTACCGGCGGTCCGCCCGCGCCCGCGCCCTCGAGTGAGGGTCGCGGGCGTCGTCGTCTCGAGGCCGTCAGCTCCCGCCGCCGCCGGGCCGGACCTTCCGCACCACCGCCCGCGCCGCCGCCACCAGCAGCTCCGCCTCCCGCTGGGTGGGCTCGGCGCGAGCGAGCAGCCGCCGCCACTCCGCCAGGATCTGCTCCGGGTTCTGGGGGTTGAGGTAGCCGGCCGCGCCGAGCAGCACGGTGAGCTGCGCCCAGAGCGCCTCCAGCGTGGCGTGGCGCGCCGGATCGACGGGCCGCTCCACCGGGGCCAGCGAGGCCCCGCCCGCCAGGGCCAGCTCGTAGGAGACCACCGCCACCGCCTGCGCCAGGTTCATCGAGTCGTAGGCCGAGGTCGTCGGGATGGTGCAGACCGCCTGGCAGAGGTCGAGCTCCTCGTCGGAGAGGCCCCGCTGCTCCTCGCCGAACACCACGGCGACCTCCCCGGCCGCGGCCCGGCGCACCACCTCGGCCGCCAGCTGGCGCGGCGACAGGCGGGGCCGACCGTCGATGGTGCGCGAGCTGGTCCCGCAGGTCCAGGTGGCGCTGGCCAGCGCGCCGGCCAGGTCCTTGTGGACCTCGGCCGACGTGAGCAGGTCGCTGGCGTGGCGGGCCATCCGCCGGGCCCGCTCGAAGACGTCCTCCTGGGCGGTCCTGTCGCCGCCGCTGCGGGGAGGCCCCTCCCAGGCCGGCGGGGCCACGATGGCCAGCCGGGAGAGGCCGAAGTTCTTCATGACCCGGGCCGCCGCGCCGACGTTCTCGGCGCTGGCGGGGCGGTGGAGGACGAGCCTTACTTTTCCGAGAGACATGGACGCTGCGACGTATAACATCCCTCGCCATGCTCTCCGACGACCTCCTCCGGGCCCAGCTCCCCCACACGCTCCGCCAGCTCGACCTGCCCGCCCTGGGCCAGCTCTACCGCGGCAAGGTCCGCGACAACTACTCGCGCGGCGAGAAGATCGTGATGGTCACCACCGACCGGATCAGCGCCTTCGATCACGTGCTCGGCACCATCCCGTTCAAGGGCGAGGTGCTCTCGCGCCTGACCGCCTTCTGGTTCGACAAGGTGAAGGACATCGCCCCCGTCCACCTGCTGGACGCTCCGGACCCCAGCGTCATGGTGGTGCGGCGGGCCAAGGCGTTGCCGGTGGAGGTCATCATCCGCGGCTACATCACCGGCTCGCTCTGGCGCGACTACCAGGCCGGCACGGCGGGCGCCTACGGCATCGACTGGCCGAAGGGCCTCAGGAAGGACCAGCGGTTCGCGGAGCCCCTCATCACCCCCTCCACCAAGGCCGAGTACGGCAAGCACGACGAGCCCATCAGCGAGGCCGACCTGGTGGCGCGCGGCCTGGTGCCGGCCGCGGTCTGGAAGGAGGCCACCGGCGTGGCCCGCCGCCTCTTCGCCCGCGGGCAGGCGTGGGCGCTCTCGCGCGGCCTCATCCTGGTGGACACCAAGTACGAGATGGGGATCGCCGACGGCCAGCTGGTGGTCATCGACGAGATCCACACCCCGGACAGCTCGCGCTACTGGGTGGCCGACGGCTACCAGGAGCGCTTCGCCGCCGGCCAGGAGCAGCAGATGCTGGACAAGGAGAACGTCCGGCAGTGGCTCATCAAGGAGCACGGCTTCTCCGGCCACGGCACGCCCCCGGCGCTCACCGACGAGGTGCGCATCATGCTGGCCCGGAAGTACATCCAGGTCTTCGAGCAGCTCACCGGCGAGACCTTCACCTCGGCGACGGGGTCGGTGGCGGCCCGCATCGAGCAGAACTTGAAGGCCAAGGGCTACCTGTAGTGCGCTGGCCTTCCAGACCGGAGCGCTAGCCCATGGCGCGGGCGCGGCTGCCCACCCTGCTGCTGCCTGGACTCGACGGGAGCGGCCGGCTCTTCGCGCCGCTGCTGGCCGCCGCGCCGCGCGGCTTCGCGCCCAGGGTGGTGCCGCTGCCGTCGGACGCGCCGCGCTCCTACGACGAGTACCTGGCGGGCTTGCGGCGGGCCCTGCCCCGCCGCGGCTCCTGGGCGCTCCTGGCGGAGTCCTTCTCCGGCCCGCTGGCGGTGCGGCTGGCCGCCGAGCGGCCGCGCGGCCTCACGGCGCTGGTGCTGGTGGCCACCTTCCTGCACCGGCCGCTGCAGCCCTGGCTGGCGCCGCTGGCCCCGTTCGTCGGCCAGGCGCTCTTCACCTTCCCCCTCCTGCCGCCCGCCATCCGGCTGCTGCTGGCCGGGGCCGACGCCCCCGACGGCGTGGTGGCCGCCATCCGGGAGGCCACGGCCGCGGTGCCGGCGGCGGTGCTGGCGCGACGGGTCCGCGAGGCCCTGGCGGTGGACGTCCGCCAGGCGCTGGCCTCCACCGATCTCCCGGTCCTCTACCTCGGCCCCACCGACGATCGGCTGCTGCGCACCGACGTGGAGGACGACGTGCTGGCGGCCCGCCCGGACGCCGCCACCGCGCTCCTGGAGGGGCCGCACACCCTGCTCCAGGTCAGGCCGCAGGCCTGCCTGGAGCGGCTGGATCCCTTCCTGGCCGGGGCAGGCCCAGCCTAGAACCCGGTCCCCTCGCCACCCGGCCCGAACCCTGTTATCCAACCGGCCCGATGACGACCGCCAGCGCCGCTCCAGCCCCAGGCCACGCGTCCGCGCCGCGCTCCCGCTCGCTCCTGCCGCAGGAGCACGGCGCCTGGGGGCAGCTCGCCATGCCGCTCCTCACCGCCCTGGTGCTGGGCGGCCCGGCCCCGGCCGCGCTGCTGCTGGCCGGCGCCACCCTGCTCGCCTTCCTGGCGCATGAGCCCTGGCTGGTGCTGCTGGGCCACCGCGGGGTGCGCGCCCGCGCGGAGGAGGGTCGCCGCGCTCGCCGAGCCATGTGGGCCCTCCTCGGGGCGGCGGCCGCGGCTGGCCTGGCCGGGGCCTGGCTGGCGCCCCTGGCGGCTCGCTGGGCGCTGGCGGTCCCGGCCGCGCTGGCGGCGGCCGTGGTGGCGTTCGTGCTGGCGAAGAGGGAGCGGACCGTGCCCGGCGAGCTCACCGTGGTCTCGGCGCTGGCCTCCTCCGGCTTCGCGGTGACGCTGGCCGGCGGCGCCTCGCTCACGGTGGCCGCGGCCGCCACGGTGACCTGGGTGCTGGCCTTCGCCGCCTCGGTCTTCGCCGTGCACGTGGTGCTGGTGCGCGCCCTCTCCAGGGGAGAGGAGGAGCACGGCGTGCGCAACGCCCTGCTGGCCGCGCTGGTGGCCGGCGGCGGCTCGGCCGTGGCGGTGGCGGCCGGCCTGGGCTGGGCGGTGCCGGCGGCCGTGGCGCCGACCGCGCTCCTCTCCCTGGTGGTCTGTCTGGCCCCATTCTCGGCGCGCCAGCTGAAGACGCTCGGGTGGGGCCTGGTGGGTTCCACCACGGCGTCGCTGGTGATCCTGATCGGGATGCTGCGAGGCGGGTGACCTACGCCCCGAACACCCGCCTGAAGATCGTGTCGACGTGCTTCAGGTGGTACTCGAGCGCGAAGCAGCCGTCGATCTCCGCCGCGGTGAGCAGCCGCGAGACCTCCGGGTCGCCCTTGAGCGCGGCGCGGAAGTCCACCTGGTCCTCCCAGACCTTCATGGCGTTGCGCTGGACGTAGACGTAGCTCTCCTGCCGGGCCACGCCCTTGCCCACCAGCGCCAGCAGCACCCGCTGCGCCTCGTAGAGGCCGCCGGTCTGATCCAGGTTCTGCTGCATGCGCGCCGGGTAGACGCGCAGGTTCTCGATCATGCCGGCGAAGCGCTGCAGGCTGAAGTCGAGCGCGATGGTGGCGTCCGGGCCGATGACCCGCTCCACCGAGGAGTGGCTGATGTCGCGCTCGTGCCAGAGCGCCACGTCCTCCAGCGCCGCCAGGGCCCAGCCGCGCAGGAGGCGGGCCATGCCGGTCAGGTTCTCCGAGAGGATGGGGTTGCGCTTGTGCGGCATGGCCGAGGAGCCCTTCTGCCCGGCCGTGAACGGCTCCTCCGCCTCGCGCACCTCGGTGCGCTGCAGGTGGCGCACCTCGGTGGCGTGCTGCTCCAGCGTGGCGCCGCAGAGCGCCAGCGCGCCGAAGTACTCGGCGTGCCGGTCGCGGTTGACCACCTGGGTGGCCGCCCCCTCGCCGCCCGCCAGGCCGAGCCGGTCCATCACGAAGGCCTCGACTCGCGGGTCCACGTTGGCGAAGGTGCCCACCGCGCCGGAGATCTTGCCCACCGCCACCACCTGGCCGGCGCGCTCCAGCGCCACGCGGCGCCGCCCCCAGGCGTCGTACCAGCCCGCCAGCTTGAGGCCGAAGGTGACCGGCTCGGCGTGGATGCCGTGGCTGCGGCCCATCATGGGGGTGCGCCGGTGCTCCAGCGCCCGCTTCTTGACCGCCGCCATGACCCGGTCCACGCCGCCCAGGAGGAGGGCGGTGGCCTCCTTCAGCTGCACCGCCAGCGTGGTGTCGAGCACGTCGGAGGAGGTCATGCCCTTGTGCAGGTGGCGCGCCTGCGGGCCGCCCTTCTCCTCGGCCCAGGTGAGGAAGGCGATGACGTCGTGCTTCACGGTCCGCTCGATCTCCTCGATGCGGGCCACGTCGGCGGCGCTGAGCTGGTAGCCGTCGAAGACCCTCCTCAGGGAGGCCAGGTCCTCGGCCGGCACCTCGCCGAGCCCCACCATGGCCTCGCAGGCCAGCAGCTCCACGTCGAGCCAGCTGCGGTAGCGCCGCTCGCTGGTCCAGATGCGCCCCATCTCGGCGCGGGTGTAGCGGGGGATCATGTCGGGCCTCCTCCTGTGCAGCGCTGCCGTGTCGCGGCCAGCGGGCCGCGAGAAGCCTACCTGCCGGTCGAGCCGAAGCCGCCCTCGCCGCGCCCGGACGCTCCGAGCGCCTCCGCCACCACCAGGGTGGCCCGGGCCACCGGCGCGATGACGAGCTGGGCGATGCGCTCGCCCCGCTCGAAGCGGATGGGCGCCTGCCCGTGGTTCACCAGGATCACCTTCACCTCGCCCCGGTAGTCCGAGTCGATGGTGCCGGGCGCGTTGAGCAGCCCCACGCCGTGGCGTGCCGCCAGGCCGGAGCGGGGGCGCACCTGCCCCTCGAAGCCGGGTGGGATCTCCAGGCTCAGGCCGGTGGGCACCAGGGCCCGCTCGCCGGGGGCCAGGGCCACCGGCTCGTCGGCCCGCAGGTCCAGGCCGGCCGCGCCCTCGGTCTCGTAGCGCGGCAGGTCGAGGGGCGCGCCGCGCCCCCCCACCCGCGTCACCTGGAGCATCACCGGCGTGCCGGCCATGGTCGGCTCCCAGCGCCGTCGTCTACGCCTTGGGCGCCTCGCCGGCGGGGGCCTTGCCGGCCGCTTCGGCCAGCGCCTCCTTGCGGGAGAGCCGGATCTTGCCGGCGCGGTCCACCGAGATGACCTTGACCATCACCTCGTCGCCCTCGGAGAGCACCTCGGAGACGCTCTTGACGCGCTTGTCGGAGAGCTCGGAGATGTGGATGAGGCCGTCGGTGCCGGGGAAGATCTCCACGAAGGCGCCGAACTCCGCGATCTTCCGGACGGTGCCGGTGTAGATGCGGCCGACCTCGGCCTCCTGGGTGAGGTTCTGGATCATCTTGATGGCCGCCAGCACGTTCTCGGCGCTGGCCGAGGCGATGGCGATGTGGCCGGTGTCCTCGATGTTGATGGAGCAGCCGGTGCGGGCGGTGATGTCCTTGATGACCTTGCCGCCGGGTCCGATGACGTTCTTGATGAACTCCGGCCGGATCTTGATGGTGGTGATGCGCGGGGCGTACTTGGAGACGTCCGGGCGCGGCGCGGCGATCACCTTGGCCATCTCGCCGAGGATGTGCTTGCGGCCGGCGGCGGCCTGGTTGAGCGCCGCCTCCATGATCTCGCGGGTCACGCCCCCGATCTTGATGTCCATCTGGATGGAGGTGATGCCGGCGGCGGTGCCGCACACCTTGAAGTCCATGTCGCCGAGGTGGTCCTCGTCACCGAGGATGTCGGAGAGGATGGCGATCTTCTCGCCCTCCTTGATGAGCCCCATGGCGATGCCGGCCACCGGGGCCTTGATGGGCACGCCGGCGTCCAGCAGCGCCAGCGAGCCGCCGCACACCGAGGCCATCGAGGAGGAGCCGTTCGACTCCATGATGTCGGAGACCAGCCGGATCACGTAGGGCCAGTTGGTGACGTCGTCCGGGAGGACCGCCTTGAGGGCGCGCTCGGCCAGCATGCCGTGGCCGATCTCGCGCCGGCCGGCGCCGCGCAGGAACTTGCACTCGCCCACCGAGAAGGGCGGGAAGTTGTAGTGGAGCATGAACCGCTTGTAGGTCATGCCCGTCAGCCCCTCGATGCGCTGATCGTCGGTGGCGGTGCCGAGCGTGGCGCCCACCAGGGCCTGGGTCTCGCCGCGGGTGAAGAGGGCGGAGCCGTGCACGCGGGGCAGCAGCCCCACCTCGCACGTGATCTGGCGGATGTCGGCCGGGCCGCGACCGCCGATGCGCTTGCCCTCGTCGGTGATCATCCTGCGCATGTACTCGTACTTCACGTCCTCGTAGTAGCCCTTGATCTCCTTCTCGCGCAGGGCGATGGAGGCCAGCTTGGCGGCGTCGCCGGCGGCCTCCTCCTTGAGGGTCTTGAGCAGCTCCTTCTTGATCTCCGAGAGCCGGCCGTAGCGGTCGTGCTTCTCGTGGCGGCCGTAGGCCTCCTTCACCTTGTCCCAGGTGAGCGCCTTGATCTTGCCCTTGAGCGCCTCGTCCGACGTGGGCGGGTCGAAGGCCTTCTTCTGCTTGTTGCCCGACTTCCGGTGCAGCTCGAGCTGGGCGGCCAGCAGCGGCTGGGCCGCGGCGTGGCCGAAGAGGAGCGCGTCGACCATGACCGCCTCGCTCACCTCCCGGGCGCCACCCTCCACCATGGTGATGGCGTCGCGCGAGGCGGCCATGATGACGTCCAGGTCGCACAGGGCCCGCTGGGCCAGGGTGGGGTTGGCCACGAACTGGCCGTCGAGACGGCCGACGCGCACGCCGGCGAAGGGGCCGTTGAACGGCACGTCGGAGACCTGCAGCGCGGCCGAGGCGGCCGTCAGCGCCAGCACGTCGGTGTCGTTCTCCTGGTCGAAGGAGACCACCGTCGCGATGATCTGCGTCTCGTTGGCGTAGCCCTCGGGGAAGAGCGGGCGGCAGGAGCGGTCGATGAAGCGCGAGATGAGCGTCTCGCGCTCGGTGAGGCGCCCCTCGCGCTTGAAGTAGCTGCCCGGGATGCGGCCGGCCGCGTAGAGCTTCTCCTGGTAGTCCACGGTGAGGGGGAAGAAGTCGATCCCCTCCTTCTTCTCGTTGGCCGAGACCACCGTGACGAGCACGATCGACTCGCCCATGCGCGTCCAGATGGAGCCGTGGGCCTGCTTCGCGACCTTGCCGGTCTCGAGGGTGATGTCCTTGCCGCCGACGTTGGCGGTGACCTGGATGGGCGTCATGTGCACCTCTTCCTGTGCGGGGTGGCCGGCGCGTGGTGCGCCTGCCGCCCGGGTGGCCCTCGCCGCGCGCGCCCTGGGGGCCTGGAAGATGTGCCTCTGTTCCTCACTCCGACGCCTCTCACCCGAGGAGAGGCGGCCAAGTCGGAAACGGAGGCGCGCCTGGCAGGTTCCCCGAAGGCCCGTGTCGCGTGGGGTGCTTCGGCTGCGACGCCGGCCACGAGGCCGGAGGCGCGAACGCCCCGGCCGACCGCGGCCGGGGCGCCTGGATGGCGTGCTACTTGCGGATGCCGAGCTGCTCGATGAGCGTCTTGTAGCGGTTCACGTCGACGGTCCGCAGGTAATCGAGGAGGCGCCGCCGCTGGCCGACGAGCTTGAGGAGCCCGCGCCGGCTGTGGTGGTCCTTCTTGTGGGTCTTGAAGTGCTCGGTGAGGTAGGTGATGCGCTCGCTCAGCAGCGCCACCTGCACCTCGGGAGACCCGGTGTCCTTCTCGTGCCGCTTGAACTTCTGCACGAGCTCCTGCTTCTTCTCCTGGATCATCGCCATAGCTCTTCCTCTTCCTTGGTTCGCCGGTCACCGCCGCGGGGGCGAAGGCGCGCGCCGCGGGCGGCCGTGAACGGCCGTGAGGGCGGGTGTTTAAGCCATTCCGAGGGGGGAGTCAACCGAGCGCCTGGCCGGGGTCGGGGGCGCGCTCGGCCTCAGAGGTCGCCGGGGGTCAGCATGACCCGGAGCGGCCGGAGCTGGCCGTCACGGAGCTCGGCCACGGCCAGGAGCCGCCCGCCGGGCCCCAGGACCCGCCGGAGGCCATCCTGGCCCGCGGCCGTGATGACCTTTCCCTGCGCCACGGCCCGCGCCCGGGCCGCATCGACCTCGACGGCCGGGAACGGCAGGGCCTCCGCCGGCGGGACCAGGCGGGCCAGCACGGCCTCGCGCCCGGCCTTGCCGGCGGCGGCCAGCGCCTCGAGCTCCCCGAGCGGAAGGGCCTGGTCGAGGGTGAAGGGGCCCGCGGCGGTGCGGCGCAGCGCGGCCAGGTGGGCCGGCACGCCCAGGGCGGCGCCCAGGTCGACGGCCAGGGTGCGCACGTAGGTCCCCTTGCCACAGCGCACGTCGAGGCGCGCCTCCCGCAGGCCCCCGGGGCCGGGCGGCCCGAGCCCGTGCAGCTCGAGGGCGTGGACCATGACCGTGCGCGGCTCGCGCTCCACCGTCTCGCCGGCGCGCGCCGCCTCGTGGAGCCGGCGGCCGCCCACCCGGACCGCCGAGTACATGGGCGGCACCTGGCGGAGCTCGCCGGTGAGCGCGGGCAGCGCCGCCCGCACCGCCGCCTCGGTGAGGCCCGAGGCGTCGCCCTGCTCGGTCACCTGGCCGGCGGCGTCCTCGGTGTCGGTGGCGGCGCCGAAGGCCACGGTGGCCTCATAGGCCTTGTCTCCGTCGGCCAGCCAGCGCTGCAGCTTGAGGGCGTCGCCCAGGCAGACCGCCAGCAGGCCGGTGGCGGCGGGGTCGAGCGTGCCGGTGTGGCCGGCGCTGGGGATGCCGAGGGCGCGCCGCACCCGCAGCACCACGTCGTGCGAGGTGGGGCCGGCCGGCTTGTCGACCAGGAGGACGCCGTGGATCATGGGGACACCCTCGACCCCTACCCCTTCTTCTCGGCCGCTTCCTTCTCGGCGAGCGTCATGGCGTCCTGGGCCCGCGCCTCGCGGAGCAGCCGGTCGATGCGGTCGCCGCGCTCCACCGACTCGTCGAAGACGATGCGCAGGTGCGGGGTCCAGCGGAGCTTGAGGTTGCGCGCCACCTCGCGCTGCAGGAAGGCGGTGGCCGCCTTGAGCCCCTCCAGCGTGGACTTCTTCTGGGCCTCGTCGCCCATGATGGAGACGTAGGCGGTCACGTCCTTCAGGTCGGGCGGCATCTTGGCGCCGGTCACGGTGACCAGCCCGGTGATGCGCGGGTCCTTGAGGCCGCGCCCCAGCACCTGCCCGAGCTCGTGCGCGAACTCGCTCGCCACCCGCGCTGGCCTGTCGTGTCCGCTGCTCATCGGTCGTCCTCCTCCGCCGGCGGGTCCCAGGGGGGCGCCCCCTCGGCCTCGGCCAGCGTGCGGGTCCCCTCGGAGAGCCCGTCGTCCCAGTGCTCGATGGCGAGGTCGCGCCCCGTCACCATGATCTGCCCACCGTGCATGGCGGCCACGAAGCCGGCCACCTTGTCGAGCGTCTCGTTGATGAAGGCGTGGTCATTGCCCACCGCCGTCACGCCCAGGACGCTGCGTTGCCACAGGTCGTTCTCGGCCACCTCGGCGATGGAGACGTTGTAGCGCGCCTTGACCCGATCGATGGCCGAGCGGACCAGGTGGCGCTTCGACTTGAGCGAGCCGGGCGCCGGGAGGTGCAGGGTCAGTCTGAGGACGCCCACGAACATCGGGTCCACCCCGCCGGCGGGCCCGCCCTCGACGGGGCGGGCCGGTGAGCCGGGCTAGTCGAGGCTCTGGCGCAGCTCCTCGAGCTCGAAGATGTCGATGATGTCGCCGGCCTTGAAGTCGGTGAAGCCGTCCACGCCGATGCCGCACTCCAGGGGAGCCAGCACCTCGCGCACGTCGTCCTTGAGCCGCTTCAGGCTGACGATCTTGCCGGAGGCGACCACCTTCTTGTCGCGGGTGACCCGCCCCAGGGCCTGGCGCCGGATGGAGCCCTCCAGCACCGCCGAGCCGGCGATGACGCCGACCTTGGTGATGTTGAAGACCTGGCGCACCTCGGCCTTGCCGAGCGGCTTCTCCCTGATGATGGGCGGCAGCAGCGACGCCATCTCCTCGCGGATCTTGTCGACCGCCTCGTAGATGATGTCGAAGAGCAGGATCTTGACGCCCTGCTGGCTGGCGATCTGCTCGACCTTGGTCTCCGGCCGCGTGTGGAAGCCGACGATGATGCCCTTGCCGGCCGCGGCCGTGAGGACGTCGGACTCGGTGATGACGCCCACGCCCGTGTCCAGGACCTTCACGCCCACCTTCTTGGTGGCGCACTTCTGCAAGGCCTGGGTGACGGCCTCGGAGGAGCCCTGCACGTCCGCCTTGACCACCACGTTGAGGACCTTGCCGCCGTCCTTGGCCTTGGCGAAGAGGTCCTCCAGCGTGGCCCGCTTGACGTTGGCCAGCTCCTTCTGCCGCGACTTCTCGGCGCGGTGGGTGGCCACCTCCTTGGCGGCCTTCTCGTCCTCGACCACGTCGAACTCGTCGCCGGCGGTCGGCACGCCGGAGAGGCCGAGCACCTCCACCGGGTAGCCGGGGCCGACCTCCTTCACCGGCTCGCCGCGCTCGTTCATCATGGCGCGGACCTTGCCGTACTCGGAGCCGGTGACCAGGGCGTCGCCGATGCGGAGCGTGCCCTCCTGCACCAGCACGGTGGCGACCGGGCCGCGCCCCTTCTCCACCTTGGCCTCGATCACCACGCCGGCCGCCAGGGCCTGCGGGTTGGACTTGAGATCGAGCACCTCGGCCTGCAGGGCGATGTACTCGAGGAGCTCGGGCAGCCCCTGCTTGGTGCGCGCCGAGACCGGCATCATGATGGTGGTGCCGCCCCACTGCTCGGGCACCAGCTCGAACTCGGTGAGCTGCTGCATGACCCGCTCGGCGGTGGAGCCCGGCTTGTCGATCTTGTTGATGGCCACCAGGATGGTGACCCCGGCCGCCTTGGCGTGCTTGATGGCCTCGGCGGTCTGCGGCATGACCCCGTCGTCGGCCGCCACCACCAGCACCACCAGGTCGGTCACCTGCGCGCCGCGCTGCCGCATGGCCGTGAAGGCCTCGTGGCCCGGCGTGTCGAGGAAGGTGATGGGCCCGTGGGTGGTCTGCACCGAGTAGGCGCCGATGTGCTGGGTGATGCCGCCCGCCTCGCCGGCCGCCACGTCGGCCTTCCGGATGGCGTCGAGGAGCGAGGTCTTGCCGTGGTCGACGTGGCCCATGACGGTGACCACCGGGGGCCGGTTGACCAGCTTGGACTCGTCCACCGCGACCTCGGGGATGTACTCCTCCACCTCGAAGCCCTGCTTCTCCACCGTGTAGCCGAACTCGGTGGCCAGCGTCGCCGCGACGTCGGCGCCGACGAGCTGGTTGATGGTGGCCATGGTGCCGGCCTGCATCAGCTTGCGGATCAGGTCGGAGGCCTTGACGCCCATGGCCTGCGAGAGCGCCGACACCGAGATGGACTCCTCGATGCGGATGACCTTCTTGTGCTCGGCGCGCTCGGTCACCTGCGTCTTCGCCCCCTTCTTGGTCGGCTTCTTCTTCTTGCCGCGGACCGGCACGTAGGTCCGGTCCTGCATGGCGGCGGTCAGCAGCTCCTTGGGGTTGAGGGCCTTGGCGGCCTCGTCGGCCGGGCGGCCGCTGCCCTTCTTGTTCTTGTTCTTGTCCTTGCTGACGTCGATGAACTCGCGCTCGCGTCCCAGCGTGCCGGGCACCACCTTGAGCTCGCGGACCTCGCCGAGCGCGCGCGGCCCGGGTGCGGCGGGGAAGCGGGAGCCGGAGCCGGTGTGCGGGGTGACCCGGCGGACCGGGACCAGCGGGCGGGAGATGACGACCGCCTGGGTGGCGGTGGGGCGCGCCGTGCGGGAGTCCACGGCGGGGGCGGCCGGCGGGTGCGCCTGGGCGCCGGCGGAGACCGGCGACGGCGACGCGCCGGTGGGGGCGTGGGCCGCGGCGGGAGGGGCCGCAGGCGCGGTGGACGGTGAGTGCCCGGCGTCCGTCGCGGACGGGGCGGCGGCCAGGGACGCCTCGACCCCGCCGGTGGCGGCTGCGTCGGCGGAGGCCTCGGCGTCGGCCGGGGCCGGCAGCTCGGCGAGCGCCTCGAACTCCTCCGGCGCCTCCTCGAGGTAGACCGGCGCAGGGGGCGCCGCGACGGGGACCGGCGCGGGCACCGGGAGGGTGGCCTTCTTCCGGACCACGAAGCCGGGGCCGGTCGGACGCGGCGCGACCGCCTTGGGCTTCTTCTCGCCGACGATCTTCTCGTAGGCGGCCTGGGCCTGATCGTCGTCGAGCGAAGAGGAGTGGCTCTTCACGTCGAAGCCGAGCTGGTGGAGCTTGTCGACCAGCTCCTGATTGGAGAGCTCGACCCCCTGCTCCTTCAGCTGCTTTGCGAGCTCATGAACGCGCTTCTTTGACATTGGTCTCCACTCCTAATCCCTGCCGCCAACGGTCGTCAATCCACGCCGGAGCGCGGCCTCGTCGCAGCCGAGGTCGGCGCGACGGAAGGCCCGGGCGAAGGCACGCCGCCGCAGGGCCCGCGACAGGCAGGCCTCCGCGGGGTGCAGCCAGCCGCCCCGTCCACTTCCGCCGTGCTTCTCGTCCACGACCACGCCGCCTCCGTCTCCGACGATGAGCCGGACCAGCTCGCGCCGCGGGCCGGTGGCGCCGCAGCCGAGGCAGGTCCGGACCGGCTCCTTCACCCCAGGACCTCGTGACGCGCCTTCTCGGCGTCCAGCTCCGCGCGGAGCTTGGCCTCTTCCTCGAGGTAGACGCCCACGGCATGCTTGAGCTGCCGGGCCTTCTTGATGCCGAGCTCGCTCGAGTCGGCCAGCTTGTTCACGTCCGCCTCGGCGTTGATGGCCTCGACGGTGGGATAGCCGGCCTTGCGCAGCGCCTCGATGGACTTCTCGCCCACGCCGCGGACGCGCGCCAGGCGCTCCTCCTGCGACAGGCTGTCGGGGTGGCGCCGTGCCTCGGCCAGCCGGGCCGCCTCCCGCTCCGCCTCCAGCTGCATCTCCTTCTCGGCGTCCACGATGGCCTGCTCGCGGGCCCGCTTCTGCAGGTCCGGGATCATGTCGAGCGTGAACCCGGGGAACTGGGTCAGCATCTCGACGGCCGCGTTGGCCACGTCCTGCGCCTTGCGGAAGCCGTGGGCATAGAGCATCTCCTGCGTCGGCTCCGGCACGCCGATGGCCTCGAAGCTCTCCTTGGCGAACTCGTGCATCTCGCGCACGCGCGTCTCGGAGTTGATGTCCAGCTTCCAGCCGGAGAGCTGGGAGGCCAGGCGCACGTTCTGGCCGCGCCGGCCGATGGCCAGGGAGAGCTGGTCGTCGGGGACGATGATCTCCATGGCGTTGTTCTGGTCGTCGAGGAGCACCCGGCTCACCTCGGCCGGGGCCAGCGCATTGCAGACGAAGCGGGCCGGATCCTCGTGCCAGGGCACGATGTCGATCTTCTCGCCGCGCAGCTCCTGCACCACCGCCTGGACGCGGCTGCCCTTCATGCCCACGCAGGCGCCGACCGGATCCACGTCGGAGTCGCGCGAGGAGACCGCGATCTTGGCGCGGCCGCCCGGCTCGCGGGCGGCGGCCTCGATGACCACCACGCCCTCGGCGATCTCCGGCACCTCCATCTCGAAGAGCTTCTTCAGGAGCTCCACCGAGGCGCGGGAGAGGATGATCTGCGGGCCCTTCGACTCGCGCAGCACGTCCACCACGTAGGCCTGGATCCGGTCGCCGGCGCGGTAGCTCTCGCGCGGCACCTGCTCGCGCACCGGCAGCACGGCCTCGGCGCGGCCCAGGTCCACGATGACGTTGCCGCGCTCGAAGCGCCGCACGATGCCGGTGATGACCTCGCCCTTGCGGTCCTTGTACTCGTTGAAGACGTTCTCGCGCTCGGCGTTGCGGGTGCCCTGGATCATCACCTGCTTGGCGGTCTGGGCGGCGATGCGGCCGAAGCCGCGCCGGAAGGTCTTGAGCTTGAGGAGGTCGCCCCACTGCTGGTCCTGGGCGCGCGCCTCGTCCTCGTCCTCCGGCCGGTAGAAGATGGGGAAGTCGAGCTCGTCGCCGACCTCGGCCTCGATGCCCTTCTCCTGGGCGAAGGAGATGGGGATCATGTTGGCCGGATCGGCGACGGGCGCCTCCTCGGTGGGGTCGGCCACCATGGTGAGCACCTGGAAGAGGTCGATCTGGCCGCGGTCCTCGTCGTACTTGGCCTTGAGGTTGCGCTCCAGCCCGAAGTGCCGCTTGGCGGCGCTCTGGATGGCCTCCTCCAGGATCTCGATCAGCTTGGGCCGATCGATGCCCTTGTCCTTGGCGACCTGGTCGAGGATCAGGTTCAGGTTCACGCTCTGCTGCATGTTCATTCCTTCCTGCGGAGATCGGCCTCGAAGTCGTACTCGAGGTTGGCCTTGGCGATCTGGTCGTGCGGGACGCGGTGCTGGACGCCGTCGACGTCCAGCTCCACCGCGCCGTCCTTGAAGCCCTTCAAGGTGCCGGTCCAGTGCTTGCGGGCGGGGCTGCCCGGGGCGGTGCCGGCCACCGGGCCGAAGGTCTTCAGGCGGGCGCGCTGGCCGGAGAAGCGATCGAAGTCCGAGGGCTTGCGCAGGGGGCGATCCAGCCCGGGCGAGGAGACCTCGAGGTCGTAGGCCGGCTCGATGAAGCCGGCCACGTCGAGGATGGGGTCCGCCAGGTGGGAGACCGCCTGGCAGTCCTCGATGCCCGTGCCACCCGGCTTGTCGACGTAGAGCCGGAGGGCCCAGCGGCCACCGCCGCGGACCCACTCCACCTCGACGAGCTCGTAGCCGTCACGGGCCAGGACCGGCTCGAGCAGACGCCGCACCTGGTCCGGGATCGGTTCTTGGGCGATGCCGGCCATGTCCTCGTTTCCAAAAAAGAAAAAAGTGGGCGCTGCTGCGGCCCACTTTCGTGCCCGGTCTCCCGGGGACCTCGAAAATGTGGGGGCTTAGGTAACAGAACGGGGCGTCGCGGTCAAGGCGACGCCGGGCGGCGGGGTCGACGCCTCCCCGCCTGGCCTGGCGCGGTGCGCCAGCGGCCTGGAGACCTACCCCTTGACCGTCCCGTCCAGCCAGACCTCCAGCCCCTGGGCGTCGAGGTCGAGGTCGTTGTCGTACCAGTCGAGCAGCTCCGCCCTGGAGCGCGGCGCGCCGTGGGCCGCCAGGCCGGCCAGCAGCAGGCCCGAGAGTCCCTGCTTCACGGCGGCGTGGCGCCCTTGGCCGGCCGGCGCCCCCTTGGCGATGGCCACCAGCTCGTCGAGGCGGCGGTGCAGCGTGGCGGCGTGCTCGGCGAGCCGGCCCGTGACGCACCCGTAGTGCGTCAGGTAGACCCGCTCGGGCCGCTCCGCCAGCATCCGGTCGAGCGTGGCGTGGAAGGCTGGCGGGTCGAGCTGGACCGGCGTGGTGGTCGGGAAGAAGAAGGGCCCGGCGGCGCTGTCGTCCTGCCGGTAGGAGAGGCCGAAGGCGTCGCCGGTGAAGAAGCCGCGGGTCACCTCGTCGAAGACCACGAGGTGGTGCCTGGCGTGGCCGGGGGCGTCGAGGAAGCGCAAGGGACGGCCGCCCAGATCGAGGGCGAAGCCGTCCGGCGCCTCCACCACCCGCGCCGCCGGGACGGCGATGGGGTCGCCGTAGAGCCGCTGCGTCACCTCGGCGCCGTAGACGCCCACCGTGCCGGCCCACAGCTTGGCCGGGTCGATCATGTGGCGCGCGCCGCGCGGGTGGGCCACCAGCGTGGCCTGGGGCAGGGCCTGCATGAGGGCGCCGGCGCCGCCGGCGTGGTCGAGGTGGACATGGGTGATGACGACGTGGCTCACCGCGCCGCGATCGATCCCGGCCTGGTCCAGCGCCGCCAGGATGCGCGGCACCGCGGCGGCGTGGCCGGTCTCGACCACGGCGGCGCTCTTCTCGCCCTTCACCACGTAGCAGGCGGCCAGGCGGGGCCGGACGTAGCCGGTGTCGACGAGGAGGACGCCGGGGGCGACCTCGCTGGCGGGCTCGATGGGCATGGGGGCTCCGGGGGTGGGCATGGGGAACCGAGAAGGTAGCGCGGCGGCGGGACGGCCGCGACCCGACCTCGAGGCCCTGCCCGGCGCCCTGAGCCCCAGCAGCCACTCCCGGTTGCCGGCGGGCCCCTGGATCGGGCTCTCGGCGTGGCCCAGGACCTCGAAGCCGAGGTCGCGGGCCGCCGCCGCCACCGCGTCGAGCGCGGCGCGCCGCTTGGCGTCGTCGCGCACCACCCCCCCCTTCCCGACCTCGCCCTTGCCCACCTCGAACTGGGGCTTCACGAGGAGGAGCGCGTGGCCGCCGGGCTGGAGGATGGCCTTCACCGCCGGGAGGACGAGCCTGAGCGAGATGAAGGAGAGGTCGGCGGTGACGAGCGCGACCCGCTCGCCGAGCGTCTCGGCGGTGAGGGCGCGGGCGTTCTCCCGCTCGCGCACCACCACGCGCGGGTCGCCGCGCAGCTTGGGGTGGAGCTGGCCATAGCCCACGTCCACCGCGTACACCCTGGCGGCGCCGCGCTGGAGCAGGAGATCCGTGAAGCCGCCCGTGGAGGCCCCCAGGTCGGCGCAGGTGAGGCCGGCCGGCGAGACCGGGAAGACCTCCAGCGCCTTCTCCAGCTTGAGGGCGCCGCGCGAGGCGTACTTCTGCGGGGCGGCGTCCGCCTTCAGGCGGATGGGGAGCGCCGGGTCGACGAGCTGGCCGGGCTTGTCGATGCGCGCCTCCCCCGCCACCACCGCGCCGGCCATGACGAGCGCCTGCGCCTTGGCGCGGGACTCGGCCAGGCCCAGCTCCACCAGGAGCAGGTCGATGCGCTGGCGTGGGGCGGCCACGGGGCGCCGGCTAGGCGACGCCCCGGGCCCGCTTCTCGCCGGCCAGCAGCCGGCAGGCGGCGGCGATGTGGGCCTGGTCGAGGCCGGCGTCGGCTCGCTGGCGCGGCTGCTCGGCGTGGGTGATGAAGCGGTCGGGCACGCCGAGCCGCCTCATCGCCAGGCCGCTGGCCAGGAGGCCGTGGGCCTCGAAGGCCTCCAGGCAGGCCGAGCCGAAGCCTCCCTGCAGGGCGTTCTCCTCCACGGTGACGACGCGGCGGATGCGCCCCGCCTCGCCGCAGATGAGCGCCTCGTCGAGCGGCTTCACGAAGCGCGGGTCGATGACCCGCACGTCGATGCCCTCGCGCCCCACCTCCTCGGCGGCGGCCAGCGCGACCTTGAGCGTGGTGCCGCAGGCCACCAGCAGCACGTCCGGGCTGGCGCCACCGGGGCGCACGATCCGGCCCTTGCCGATGGGCAGCACCTGGGGCTCGCCGTCGATGGCCACCCCCTCGCCGGCGCCGCGCGGGAAGCGGAAGGCGGCCGGGCCGTCGTGGGTCAGCGCGGTGCGCAGCATGTGGCGCAGCTCGGCCTCGTCGGAGGGGGCCATCACCACGAAGCGCGGGATGCAGCGCAGGTAGGAGAGGTCCATCACCCCCTGGTGCGTCTTGCCGTCGGCGCCCACCAGGCCGCCTCGGTCGAGCGCGAAGGTGACCGGCAGGCCCTGCAGGGCCACGTCGTGGATGAGCTGGTCGTAGGCCCGCTGCAGGAAGGTGGAGTAGACGGCCACCACCGGCCGCATCCCCTCGCAGGCCAGGCCGGCCGCGAAGGTGACGGCGTGCTGCTCGGCGATGCCCACGTCGAAGGTCCGCGCCGGGAACTCCTGCTTGCACTTGATGAGGCCGGTCCCCTCCAGCATGGCGGCGGTGATGGCCACCACCCTGGGGTCGCGGCGCATCTCGGCGCAGAGCGCCTCGGCGAAGAGGTCGGTGTAGGCCTTGGCCCCCGGCTTCTTGTTCGACTTGCCGGTGGCCACGTCGAAGAAGGAGAGGCCGTGGCCGCGCGTGGCCGGGTCGGACTCGGCCGGGTGGTACCCCTTCCCCTTGGTGGTGATGACGTGGAAGACCACCGGGTCGCCGAAGGAGGCCAGCTTCTGGAAGGTCTCCACCAGCGCCCCCACGTCGTGGCCGTCGGCCGGACCGACGTAGTGGAAGCCCAGCCCCTCGAAGAGCACGCCCGGCGTGACCAGCGCCTTGGCGGCGGTGATGCCGTGGCGGATGGCGTCGATGGCCTCGCTGCCCTTGGGCATCTTGGCCAGGAACTCCTTCACGCCCTTGCGCCAGCGGTTGTAGGTGCGGCTGGTGAACTTCTTGGAGAGCCACTCGCTCATGGCGCCGACGTTGGGCGAGATGGACATCTCGTTGTCGTTGAGCACCACGATGAGGTCGCGCTTCAGGTAGCCGGCCTGGTTGAGCCCCTCGAAGGCCACCCCGCCGGTCATGGAGCCATCGCCGATGATGGCCACCACCTTGCCGGGGTCGCCGAGCTGCTTCTTGGCCTCCAGCATCCCCAGCGCGGCCGAGATGCTCGTGGAGGCGTGCCCCACGCCGAAGGCGTCGTGCTCCGACTCGCCGCGCTCCGGGAAGCCGGCCAGGCCGCCCTCGGTGCGGATGGTGTCGAAGCGGTCTCGCCGGCCGGTCAGGAGCTTGTGGCCGTAGGCCTGGTGACCCACGTCCCAGACCAGCTTGTCCTCGGGGGTGGAGAAGACGTAGTGGAGCGCCACGTTGAGCTCGACGGCGCCGAGCGACGAGCCGAGGTGGCCGCCGGTGCGGGCGCAGGTCTGGATGATCTGGTCGCGCAGCTCCTGGCAGACGCGGGGCAGGTCGGTGACCGGGAGCTTCTTCAGGTCCGCGGGCGAGTCGATCCGGTCGAGCAGGCGGGGCATGTGGATCTCCTTTTCCGTCACTTCTTGCGCTCCAGGACGTAACGCGCCAGGGCCCGCAGCGCTTCCGCGGGCTCGCCCAGCGGGGCGAGGTCGTGGAGGGCCTCGTCGAGCAGCGCGGCGGCGCGGCGGCGGGCCTCGGCCGGGCCGAGCAGCGACGGCAGGGTGGACTTGCCGGCCTCGGCGTCCTTGCCGGCGCGCTTGCCCAGGGTGGCGGTGTCGGCGGTGAGGTCGAGGAGGTCGTCGGCGATCTGGAAGGCCAGGCCCAGCCTCTGGCCCGTGGGGTAGACGACCGCCGCATCGGCGCCGGCGGCCAGCGCCCCGCCCGCCACGCTGGCGGCCAGCAGCGCGCCGGTCTTGCAGCGCATCAGCTCCAGCACCTCGGCCTCGCCGAGCCGGCGGTGCTCGCCGTCCATGTCGCGCTGCTGCCCCTCCACCATGAGGGCGGCGCCGTCGGCCATGAGCTTGCCGAGGGCCAGCGCCCTGGGGTCCGGCGAGGCGAGCAGGTGGCGGAAGGCGAGCGCCTGCAGGCCGTCGCCCACCAGCACGGCGGTGGCCTCGTCGTAGGCCCGGTGGACGGTGGGGCGTCCGCGCCGGAGGTCGTCGTCGTCCATGGCCGGCAGGTCGTCGTGGACCAGCGAGTAGGTGTGGACGCACTCCATGGCCAGGGCGAAGCGCATGGCGAGCGAGCCGTCGGAGGCGTCGCCACCGTGGGCCTGGGCCGAGGCCAGGATGAGCGCCGGGCGGAGCCGCTTCCCGCCGCCGAGGAGCGCGTACTTCATGGCGTCCACCAGCCGCGCCGGGCCGTGGCCGCGCCGCTCCTCGGCCAGGGCCGAGAGGCCGGCGTCGACGCGCGTCGCGACGTCCTGGAGGTAGCGCTCGATGGCGAAGCCGGGGGGCACGGTGCCCGGGTATTAGCACGGGTCGGGGGCGGGGCTCACGCGGTCTCCGCCTCTTCCCTACGGCGCACGTAGACCACCTTGTCCACGCTGGCGTGGACGGTCCCCTCGCCGTCCACCAGCGCCACCGAGTAGGTCCGGTCGGCCGAGCGCTCGTGCTCGAGCGCGCCGTGGATGGCCGCCTCCTCGCCGGGCGGGAGCCGGAAGGTGGCGAAGAGCCGGGTGCGGCCCGGCTTCATGAAGCGGATGGCGGCCGCCTTGTCCCAGACCAGGTAGCCGGGGCCGAGCCGCTTCATGAGCATGATCATGAAGAAGGGATCGACCGCCGCGTACATCGAGCCGCCGAAGATGGTGCCGACGTAGTTGCGGGTGCGCAGCGACATCGGCAGCGTGACGCGGACCTCGGACCAGTCGGCCGCGATGAAGGTCACCCTGGCGCCCGTGCCCCAGTAGCAGGGCCAGAGGTTGAAGGCCTGCCGTTCGGCCCAGGTGCGGAGCGACTCGCGCATCGGGCGGATGGTAGCGCGAGGGGGGGCGAGGCGCCCGGTCGAGGTCGAGGTCGGGGTCGAGGTCGAGGTCGAGGTCGCCAGCGCGACGACCAGTGCGAGGAGCGGGCCCATGCCTCAGCTCCCGCTCGCAGGGGCGGGGTCCCGGTAGACGCTTCGGAACTGCAGGAGGATGCGCAGGGGGAGGTCCTTTCGGCGGGCGCGAACCTAGCCAGTTGCAGGGCCTTGGCCCGAGGTCAAGTCGAGCCGGCTCGAATTCCGTCAAGATCCCACGGACGCCCGATGTCCCAAGGTGAAGGCACGCTGCGGCGCGCGGCTTTCTTGCACCGGTCGCAGCCCTAACTGTAGGATCCGAGGCGTGAAATTCGTCTGCGATGCGTGCGGCAAGAAATACGCGACCGCCGAGGATCCGTCTGCCGGCAAGGTCTACAAGCTCAGGTGCAAGGCGTGCGGCCACCTCATCGTGGTCAGGGCACAGGCCGGCACCAGCACCGCCATCCCGGCGCTGACCGCGGCGGAGCTCGCCTCGGGCACGGCGACCGGCAGCATGTCGGGGCCCGTGCTCGAGATCGAGATCGAGCCGGAGCAGCAGCCGGCCCCGACGCCCGCGCCCGCCACCTCGCCGCCAGCCGCGCCCTTGGCGGTGGGCCAGCGCGCCACCATCGAGGCCCCTGCGCCGCTGCCGCCCGAGGTGGCCAACGCCATCGACGGCGCCGCGCCCGCGCCGTCCGCGCCCGTCATCGAGCTGGAGCCGGCCACCCCCCGGGCTGACGCGGTGCCGCAGCCCCCCCCGCCGGACCTGGACGAGCTGGCCGACTTCGCCGCCGCCGCCGCCGAGGTGATGGCCGGCCCGCCGTCCGAGCCGGTCGCCGGCCAGCGGCCCGGCTACGTGGACCTCTTCGGCGACGGCACGACGGCCGAGCGGCCGCCCAGGCAGGACCCGTTCTCCGAGGCCGCGCGCGCCTCGCTGCCGATCGGCTTCGCCGGCGCCGATCCGCTGGCGCCCAGGCGGGCCGAGCCACCCGTGATGACCAAGGCCGCGCCGTCGAAGCCAGGGCCCGCCAAGCCCTCCTCCGGCAAGGGCGTCTCGCCGCTGGTCTTCGTCGCGCTCGGCGCGGTGCTCATCGGCGGCATCACGGCGCTGGCCCTCTCCAAGGGTGGAAGAAAGCCGGGGCCCGCGCCCGCCCCGGTGGTGGCATTGCCCACCCCGGCCCCCGTGCCCGCGCCGGCCCCCAAGGTGGAGCCGCCGCCGCCGCCGAAGGAGGAGCCGCCGCCCACGCCGGTGGTGGTCGAGAGGAAGCCCGAGCCCAGGGTGGAGGCTCCCAGGCCGAAGCCGCCGGAGCGGAGGGCCGAGCCGAAGCCGGAGCCCAGGCCCCCGCCGAAGGCGGAGCCCAGGCCTGCGCCGAAGCCGGAGCCGGTGGAGGCGCGGGTCGAGACGCGCGACGTGCAGCTGTCCGACGCCGACTCGGCCCTCACGCCCGAGGTGGTGCAGAAGGTGATCACCGCCAACCGCAAGGCCTTCGCCAGCTGCATCGCGGCGGCCGGTCCGGACGTGAAGCTGGACGGGCGCAAGGTGGCGCTCAAGCTCACCGTGAATGCCAACGGCGCCGTGACCTACCCGACGCTCGACGACGTGACGCTCAACCCGGCCGAGATGGGCCAGTGTCTGAAGAGCGCGGCGCGGCTCATGATCTTCCCCAAGTTCAGGGGAGACCCCTTCCACGTCGAGGTCCCGCTCACGCTGTCGAACTGACGGGGCCGCCCGGAGGCCGGACCTGCGCGAGGTGCGCTCGATCGCGAGATCGGCGCGCCTCGTGGCGTCTCGGGAGGCGGGCGCGGCGGGTCAGCTCCGCCGGCGCACCAGCCGGGCCAGCAGCCAGAGCATGGCCGCCACGCCGAGGACCAGCGCGCCCCAGGCCAGCGTGGCGGGGCGAAGGCCAGGCGCGGCGCTCGGCGGCGAGGGCGGGCCGAGCGCCACCTCGGCGACCGGCGCGGCGCGCAGGCGCGGCGCCAGCAGCGCCAGGTCGTAGCGCGGAGCCTCCACGCCGTCGGCGCCGTGCAGGAGCCGCAGCGGGGTGCCCGGGTGGAGGAAGCGGAGCCGCCAGCCGGGCAGGAGGAGGTGCGGCGGCTGGAGCGGCAGCGGGGCGTTGTCGCCGTCGTCCACCTCGATGAGGAGGCGCGGCGCGGCCACGGCCGGCAGCTGGAGCGTGAGCGGCGCGGCTGGCCGCTCCGGCTCGGCGTGGCGCCAGGCGCCCTCTGCGAGGAGGCGAGGGCCGCCCTCGGCCTGCGGGTGCTCCGCGTGGACGCGGACGTGCCGCTCGAACAGCCGCGACCCGGTGGAGAGGACCAGCCGGGCGGCCGGCAACGAGGGCTCGGGGAGCGCCACGGCCAGGAGCGTCACCCCTGGGCGCTTCAGCGGTCGCCCCTCGGCCGGCGCCGGCGCCGGCAGCTCCACCACCAGCGGCTCCTCGCGCGCCTCCAGGAGGTAGGGCACCTGGCGGCCAGCCGGGTCGGCCAGCCGCAGGTCGGCCAGCCCACGGGTGCGGGCGACGACGGCCAGGTCGAGCCGCACCGCGGCCAGGCCGGGCGGCGCGGCAGCCACGCTCCGCGACCAGCGGAAGGCCCCCGCGTCGAGCGGGGCGCCGGCCACCTCGAGGGGCGCCGCGCCGGGCGCGGGAGGAGGCGCTGCCGCGGCCCCGAGCCGGGCGGCGGCGGGGCGCGCCGAGGCCAGGCCGTCGCGCGCCGCCTCGAGGTCATAGCGGGGCGGCGCCCGGGTGGACTCCCCGGCGCGCAGCGTGAGGGGCGAGGGGCCCGCGGCCTCGAAGTAGAGCCAGGGGAGCGGCGCGAGCTCGGCCGCGGCGCCGGCCAGAGGGAGGGGGCCGCTGTCGCCGTCCTCGACGCGGAGCTCCAGCTCCAGCTCCTCCGGGCGAGAGATCTCGATGCGCAGCGCCTCGGCGCCGGCTCCGTCCCGCACCACCCGCCGCAGCGTGGCCTCGCCGAGCCGCTCCGGCTCCAGCCGCCCGTGGCCCAGGCGGGCCTCCAGCACGGTGGCCCGCCGGTGCAGCCGGTCGCCCGGCACGTCGAGCACCACCGCCCGCACCGGGAGGCGCGCCCCTGGGAGCCTGAGCGTGAAGCGAGAGACGCCCGGCTCGCTCTCCCTGCGGGCCAGGGCGAGCGGGACGCGCTGGGGTGCGGGGACGCTGGGAGCGGGCTCGGGCCGGAAGGCGGCGACCGAAGCCGGCGCGGGCAGGCGGCCGCTCGAGCGGTCGTCCCAGGTGAGTCGCAGGTAGCGGTACTCGCCGCGCGGGAAGGTCACGGTCTGGAGCCGGAGCTCCTCGGCCGGCAGGGCGAAGAGCGTCCCCTCCGCCACCAGCACGCTCCAGCGGGTCCGGTCGCCGCTCCCCTCCAGCCGGAAGCGCTTCAGGAAGGGCTCGGGCAGGCCGTCGAGCCGGAGCTGCTCCACCGGCCGCACCGCACCGAGGTCGGCCTCGAAGCCGCTCTCCTTCCTCGTGGCGCGGAACGGGACCAGCCGCGCCGGCGCCCAGCGGCCGGCGGGGGCGGTGGGCGGGACCAGCAGGAAGGGCACCTCGCGGCCGGCCGCGTCGGTGAGCCGGAGGTCGCCGAGATCAGCGCGTGCCGAGGCCGAGACGAGGGCGGCGTCGAGCTCGAGCCGCTGGGGGCCGGGGCCTGCGGGCAGCACCTCGCGGGCCGACTCGGCGGCAAGGGCAGGCAGGGCGGCGAGGGCCGCGAGGAGCAGGGCGGGCGAGCGGGCGCGGCGCATGGGATTCCTGGTCGAGGTCGAGGTCGAGGTCGAGGTCGGAGTCGAGGTCGGAGTCGGAGTCGAGGTCGGAGTCGGAGTCGAGGTCGGAGTCGGAGTCGAGGTCGGAGTCGAGGTCATCGCGCCTCCTCCCGGTCCGCCAGCACGAACTTCTGGAGCACGACCGCCACCAGCGCCAGGCTCACCGCCAGCCCCACGAAGCTGGCCACCCGGTGGAGGCCGTCGAGCCGGCCCAGGTCGAGGAGGAAGCCCTTCACCACGGTCACGGCGAGCAGCGAGATGGAGGCCACGCGGGTGGGCTTGCTGCCGAGCGCCACGCCCACGGCGAGCAGCGCGATGGCGAAGCAGGCCCAGCCGATGGTGAGCGCGAGATCGTAGGCCAGGCCGCCGCGCAGCCGGAGCGCCACCGAGGCCCCCTCGGAGTACGCGTCGGCGATCTCCACGTTGAGCAGCATGAAGAGCAGCAGGCCGCCCAGCGCCGAGAGGAGCGGGGCCAGCCGAGGCAGGTCCGGGCGGAGCCGGTCGTCGTCCCTCGGCAGGAGGCGCGCCGCGGCGAGGAGCGCCAGGGCGGGCAGGCCGTAGGCGTAGAGCCAGAAGTTCCAGACCGGCGTGCCGGAGCGCGGGTGGTAGCCGAGCACCTCGGCGTTGAGGCCGAGCCGCACGCCCACGGCCACGGCGAGACCGAGGATCCAGAGCAGGAGGCCGCGGTGCGGCACCCGGGTCTGGAGCCAGGCCAGCGCGGTCGCCAGGAGGGCCAGGCCGATGGTGATCCACTCCCGCTCGAGCTGGAGCGGGATGGCCGCCGTGACGAGCCCCAGGATGGCCCCCGCCACCACCACGATGCGGCTCCGCTCCGCCGCGAGCGCGCCCGGGGTGCGCAGGAGGACGAGCAGATGAGGCACCAGCGCCGCCGCCTGGAGCAGGGCCACCGGGCCGACGAGCCAGGCGAGCTCGAGCCGGTGGAGGTGCTCGCGGAAGAGCAGCAGGAACAGGGCGCTCGCGGCGGCTGGGGCCCAGAGCAGGACCCGCGAGCCCTCGCCGCGCATCAGCGACCACCAGGGGACGGCCACCTGCAGGAGCCAGAGGGCGGCGGCGAGCGCCAGCGCCTGGCCCGGCGCGCGGGAGCCGGCGCCGGCCGCGGACGCCACCAGGAAGCTGGTGACGGCCGCGACCACCGAGACGGCGTGGCGCCCGGTGCGGGCCGCGACGGCGAGGAGGCCGCCCAGGAGGAGGAGCTGGAGGGCGAGGTGGAGCTGGAGGGTCGGGCCCAGGTGCGCCGCTGCGCCCAGCACCTTCGCGACGCCGTCGAGCTGTCCGGCCACGAGCAGCGCCGCGGCGCCGGCCGTGAACCAGCGCCCGGGGTCGGCGGCCTGGTGGCGCCGTTCGGCCAGCACCACCGCGGCGAGGCCGGCCGCGCCGAGGCCCAGCGCGACGAGGAAGCTCGGGAACGGCACGCCCGGCGCCTCGAGGCCGGCCAGGCCCTCGAATCCGAGCGCAGCCCTTGGGGCCAGGAGCCCGGTCACGAGCAGCAGCCGGCCGTCGAGCTCGGCGGCGGCCACCGCGGTGCAGCCGGCGACGAGCGCCAGGGCGGCGGCGGCCAGCAGCAGCGGCTCGGCGCCGCCCGGGTGGTGGGACCAGCCCAGGATGGCGAGTGCCACGAGCTGCAGCGGCGCCGCGTAGACCCCGAAGCGCCCCTCGGCGCGCAGCGGCCGGCCGCGGGCCACCAGGAGCCGCGGGCCCGCCAGCACCACCGCCGCGAGAGACAGGATCGGGAGCAGGACGCCGGGCCAGGCGGACGGACCCGCCCAGGCGGTGGACCAGCTCCCCCGGTTCGCCAGCGCCAGCGCCACGGCCAGCACGGCCGCCACCGCGCCGCCGCTGCCCGCCAGGTGGAGCCACTCCGGCCCCTGGAGGGCCGCCACCAGCAGCAGACCGGCGCAGAGCAGCACCGCGAAGGCCAGGACGAGCGGCCAGTGGAGCAGCAGCGCCGGCTCGGTGGCGGCGCGCAGCAGGAAGAGCACCGGCGGGATGGCCCCGAGCGCGGCGCTCCAGCGGGCCACCGTGGAGATGGCCCCACGCCCCTCGCCGCGCGCTGCCAGGGCCAGCGCCGCGAAGCCGAAGGCCGGGAAGACCAGGAAGACCACGGCGCCGACGAGGAGGTTGTGCGGCCCCAGGAACCGGGCCACCCAGCCGAGCTGGTAGAGGGCCGTCAGCGCGAGCGAGAGGGCGCCCAGGAGCGGCCAGCGCCGCCTGTGGGCCACCCAGGCCAGGCCGACGTTGAGGATCAGCAGGTAGGAGAAGAGGCCGATGGGCCGGTCCTCGCCGGTGGAGAGGAGAATGGGCGTGGCGAAGCCGCCGACCAGGCCGAGCAGCGCCACCACCAGCGCCTCGCGCCGCACGGCGTGGGCCACCGCCACGGCGGTGACCAGCACCAGCAGGGCGAAGGCGGCGGAGCCGGGGAGCAGGTTCCACAGCGCGTGGGCCGCGAAGACGGTGGCGAAGAGGATGGCCACGCCCGCGCCGGCCAGCGACTGCGCGGTGACGGCGTAGCGGCGGGCCCGCCGCGTCTCGGCGCCGGCGATCAGCCCCACGCCCGCCAGCGCGCCGATGGCCGCCCGCACCGCCGGCCCGAGCCACCCGTGCTCGATGGACCAGCGGAGGAACGAGACCGCGGCCACGAGGAGCGCCACGCCGGCCACCCAGGAGAAGAGGCGCACGCCCACGAAGGCCTCCCAGTCGAGCGCCGGGCTGGGAGCGGCGAGCGCGGGCGGTGGGAGCG
>JANNKC010000098.1:0-12415 GCA_031396105.1 Anaeromyxobacter sp. | reverse complement strand
CACCTCGCGCGAGACGCGCACCGCCTCGTCCGTCTTGCCCTCGACCTTCTCGAGCCGCGAGTCGACGGCCGTGTCCGCGTGGTCCCGCTCGACGCGCAGGCTCTCGTCCGTGCTCTCGCGAACCTTCGCCTTACCGGTCATCGCATCGATGTAGCGCGGGGCGGGGAGGCCCGCCCAACCATTGGCGTGCCGCGTCCACGGTGGCGCGTTCGGGAACGTTCGGGAACGTCGCCGCAAGCCAAGACGGGTGGGCTCCTTCGTGCCACGGCGCCTGGTTCACTCGGCGTGCAAACACCGGGGGCCCGCAGCCCCCGCGCCGATCTTCGATGCGGCCGGCATCACGATCCGGGAGCCCGAGCGGGCACGAGTACCCGGCTGTGCAGCACGAAAGACCACCACATGAGGAAGATCCTGAGGACGTTCGTCGCCGTGGCGCTGGCAGGGACCGGCAGCCTGGCGATCGCCGAGGACTCCGCGGCCGTCGCCGCGCAGAAGTCGGGCGAGGCGGCCATGGAGGCCGGCAGGCAGGCGGAGAAGGCCGGCGATCGCGCCGAGAAGGCCGGCGCCGCGGCCGAGAAGGCCGGCAACGCGGCCGAGAAGGCCGGCAACGTGGCCGAGCAGGCCAGCGTGGACGCCGAGAAGGCCGGCGTGGCGGCCGAGAAGGCCGGCCAGAAGGCCGATCGGGCCGGCGACAAGGCGCAGCGGGCCAGCGAGGCCCGGCACCAGACCTACGCCAAGCACGACGAGCCGGACGTGAAGGACGCTCGCCAGGCCATCGGTGAGCTGGAGCGGTCCGATCCCAAGCTGAGCCGCTTCTTCGACGGCGCGGCGGGCTACGCCGTGTTCCCCACCGTGGGGAAGGGCGCCGCCGGCATCGGCGGTGCGCACGGGACGGGCGTGCTGTTCGCCAAGGGCCTGGCCCTTGGCAAGGTCACGCTGACGCAGTTGACGGTCGGCCTCCAGCTGGGCGGCCAGGCCTACACCGAGGTGATCTTCTTCGAGACCGAGAAGTCGCTGGCGGACTTCAAGAAGGGTGAGTTCACCCTGGCCGCCCAGGTCAGCGCCGTGGCCGCCAAGGCCGGGGCGTCGGCCAACGTCAAGTACGTCAAGGGCGTGAGCGTCTTCACGCTCGCCAAGGGCGGGGTCATGGCGGAGGCCAGCGTGGGCGGACAGAAGTTCGGCTACCGTGCGTTCCAGAAGGCGACCACCACGAGCTCCAGGTAGAAGCAGCTCGCTGAAGGCAGGGAGGGCCCGGCGCCGCGAGGGGCCGGGCCCTTGCCGTCCGCGCCGTCACCGCGGCGCTCGCTCCTCGGCCCGGGGGGCGCTACCGGTCGCGCTGGTCCTTGTCCCTGGCCTTCTTCTCTGCCTCGTCCTTGTCCCTGGCCTTCCTCTCTGCCTGGTCCTTGTCCCGCCGGCCCTTCTCGTCGGCCCGCTCCTGCGGCCGCGCCGCGGGCTCCTCGCGCCGCATCTGCTCCTGGTTCCGGCTGGAGCGCTCCTCGCGCCGCATCTGTTCCGGTGGCTGCGCCGCGGGCTCCTCGCGCCGCATCTGCTCCTGGTTCCGCCTGGAGCGCTCCTCGCGCCGCATCTGTTCCGGTGGCTGCGTCGCGGGCGCGGCGGGGGTCGCGGGTGGCGGCGGGCCAGCCTGCTGCGGCGCTCGAGCCGCGGGGCGCGCCTCCGGCTCCCGCGCCGGCCTGCCGTGCGGCGCCTGTCTCACCTGGGGGCGCGAGGTGGCCGCATCCGGCGGCCGGACCCGCTCGACCTCGTCCCGGACCAGCGGCCGGCCCGGGTGGGCCTCGAGCGCCGGCTGCTGCCGCGCGAACGGCACCGGCGGCGGAGGCGGGCGCGTCCTCGCCACCACCGAGCGGTTGGAGACCTCCGGTGGCGGCCGCGGCGCGCCCCCGGCCCTGTCCGAGCCTGCTCCGAAGACGCTGCTCCGGGTGGGCGCCGCCGCGGCGCCCGGGCCGATGGGCGCCGCGCGGAGGCGCTCCCTGCTCACGGCGACGGCGGCGTGGGCCACCGGCTGCGCGCTGGAGAAGGTCTGCTGCGGCACGGCGGTCACGCCGCCTGGCGCGTGCCGATTGACGTAGGTGATGCTGCTGGGCCGGTACTCGTGGGTGGCGTGGGCCTGGTAGACGCGGGTGACGACCGTGGCGCTGACGTTGGTGTTGCTGATGTTGACGCGGTTCACGTAGCCGCGGCTGACGCGGTACCCGGGCACGTAGACCTCGCGCGGCCCCAGCGGGAACCAGGCCACCTCCCCGCCGCCCCCGCCGGCCGTGGCCGACAGGCTGAAGTCTGGACCGCCGATGAAGGCCACCAGGGCGGGCGCGTAGACGGCCTCGACCGCGACCGGCCCGGGGACCCAGCCCCATCTCCCGCGGATGGTGACCCAGCGCCCGTAGTGGAAGGGCGCGTACCCCCAGGGCGCGTCGTCGACCCAGGTGTAGCCCCAGGGCGCGATCCAGGCCCAGTGGCCGTCGTGGTAGGGCGCCCAGCCGGCCGCCACCCTCGTCGGGCTCCAGACGTGGCCGTACTCCGGGTCGGTTCTCCAGGTGCCGTGGTCGTCCAGGTCCTCGTAGCCGACGACGCCGCGCGAGACGTAGCGCGCCGAGGGCGAGGTGTCGGAGCGGCGGTCGCGCTTCAGGCCCCAGGCCTCGAAGGCGTCGGGCCGATCGGCCGGGAAGGTGCTGGCATCGAGGGGGTCGAGGCCGGTGAGCCGGGTGGTCCGCCCGGCGCGGACGGCGTACGTCTCGTCGCCGCCAGTGGACTCGCCCGCGCCAGAGCGAACGGTCACCAGCGTGGCGGCGCCGTCCTCCAGCGCCTCCACGCGGTAGCGGCCGGGTCGCAGCACGGTGAACGCCTGGTTGGGCGTGTCCACCTCGACCAGCTCCTCCCGGTGGAGCCGCCGCACCCGGACCGTGACGGTCCCTCCGTTGAGCTGCAGCTGGACGACGCGGTCGTCCAGGTTGAGGAACGAGAGGTCGGTGGACTCGTCCATGCGGATGGTCACCGACCCGGTGGAGAGCTCGGCGCGCGCGTCCTCGTCGGTCCAGAGCCGGTCGCCGGTGGTGAGGGGGCGGTTGGGCATGGCCTCGACCCACTCTGACTCGCCGGCCGGCTGGAAGGAGACGCGCCCCCTGAGGGCGCTCAGGCGCGCCACCCGGCCCGGGGGGTCGCCCTCGTCGTCCGCGGCCGCGGTGGGCGGCCAGGCGCTCAGGGCGGCCGCCGCGATCGCGAGGACCCGTGGGAGGTGGACCAGCCAGCTGGCGTGGGTGCGTGGGCTCGACATGTGCGGCCTCTCCGGAGGGCGGCTCCTCCGGAGCGGCCGTGCGCCGGGTCGGTGGGCCGTTCCTCGCGTCTCGGGGGAGAGGGCGAGCACGGGACGTGCCACGCCGCGCCCCTGCCGAAGCGCCGCCGCCGGCCACTTCCGTCCATGGCGCGGCCGGCGCGCCGAGGGCGTACCGGGTTTGCGGACGTTCTCGGACGTCCGGTGCCGGTCCTACCCGGCGGGCGCCAGCGTGAGCCGCACCTTCGCGCCGCGCTCCACCACGCGCCCCGGCGGCGGCAGCTGCGTGGCCACGCGGCCGGTGCCGGAGACGTCGGCGCCGAGGTCGAGCGCCTCCAGCGTGCGGATGGCGGCGCGCAGCGGCAGGCCGGTGAGGACGGGGACGGCGATGCCGCCGGTGGTGCCGGCGAGGCGGCGGGTGGCCAGCTCCACGGCGGGCGGTTCCGGGGTCTCGTCGCCGGCCTCGTGGCGCGCGGGCGGGGGCGCCCGGCTCGGCGGGGCCGCGGTCGACGCCGGCGTCGCGGACCTCGTCGCGGTGGCCGCGGCGGACGGCTCCGGCGGCACGCCCAGCATCTTCAAGGCATAGGACGCGATCTCCCGGAAGGGCGGGGCGGCCACCTCGCCGCCGTAGAACTCCCCCTTGGGCTCGTCGATGAAGACGCCGATGACGACGCGCGGCCCCTCGGCGGGCGCGAAGCCCACGAAGGAGCTGAAGTGGCGATCGGTCGAGTAGCCGCCCGTCACCGGGTCGGCCTTCTGCGCCGTGCCGGTCTTGCCGGCCACCCGCCAGCCCTCGGGCCGGGCGCGCCGCCCGGTGCCCTCGGCGTCCTCCACCACCGCGGTGAGCCAGCGGGAGATGGTGGCGGCGGTGGCGGGCGAGACGGCCTGGCGCACCACCTGCGGCCGGTACTCGTCGATGACGCTGCCGTCGGCCGGGTCGCGGGTGCGCAGGACCACCAGCGGCCGCATCAGCTTGCCGCCGTTGGCGACCGCCCCCATGGCCGTGACCACCTGCAGGGCGCTGGCGGTCAGCCCCTGGCCGAAGCTCTGGGTGGCCAGCGTGATGTCGGCGCGCGGGAAGGGGAGCAGCCCCTTGCGCTCGCCGGGCAGGTCCACGCCGGTGCGCTGCCCGAAGCCGAACCCGGCCAGCACCTCCGAGAGCCCCGGCTTGCCGAGCCGGGCGCCGATGCGGGCCGCTCCGACGTTGGAGGAGGAGGAGAGCACCTGGGCCGGCCCGGTCCAGCCGAGCGGCCTGTGGTCATGGATGACGTGGCCACCCACCGTGTAGCCGGCGCTGCAGTCGATGGCGTCGCTGGGCTTGAGCACGCCGCGCTCCAGCGCGCCCGCCAGGGTGAAGGTCTTGACGGTGGAGCCGGGCTCGAAGGCGTCGGCCACGGCGCGGTTGCGCGGCTCGTCGCCCTGCCGGAGCGCATTGGGGTTGACCGGCGGCCAGCTCGCCATGGCCAGGACCTCGCCGGTGGCCGGGTCCATGGCGATGGCGACGCCGGAGAGGGCGCGCGAGCCCTTCACCGCCGCGCCCAGCGCGGCCTCGGCGGTGACCTGCAGCCCCTGGTCGATGCTGAGCTCGACGCGCGCCCCCTCGCGGGCGCGGTTGGAGCCCACCACCTCCTGCAGCGCCACCCGGCCCCGGCCGTCGCGCAGCGAGGGGACCCGCGCCGGCTCGCCGCGCAGCACGTCGTCGAGCTGCAGCTCGATCCCCTCCAGGCCGGTGCCGTCGTCGCCGGTGACCCCGACGAGCTGGGCCGCCAGCGTGCCCTTCGGGTAGTAGCGGCGCGTCTCCGGCACCAGCGCGACGCCCGGCAGGTCCAGCCGGCGCACCGCGGCCACCTCGGCCGGGGAGATGCGCCGCTTCACCCAGACGAAGCGGGCGCCGCCGCGCTCCACCTTCCTGGCCAGCGCCCGCGGGTCCAGGTCGAGGGTGCGGGCCAGCTGCGCCAGGACCTTCGACGCCGAGGGCGCCTTGCGGTCGAGCTCCTCGGGATCCACGAAGACCGACTCGGCGTCGCCGGTCTGGGCCAGGAGCTGGCCGGCCCGGTCCACGATGACGCCGCGGCGGGGCTGCATGACCACCTGGCGCACGTACTGGTCGCGCGCCTCCGCCGAGAGCCGGTCGCGCTGCACCACCTGCAGCCTGACGGCCCGCCAGGCCACCGCGCCAAAGCCGACCATGAGGAGGAGCCCGACCCCGACCATGCGGCGGGCGATCCAGCGAGTCGCCTTGGCGTCCAGCCCCGGGCGCACGCTCACTCCCGCGGCGCGGCCCGCGACGGCCCCCGGAGCGCGACTCGCTCCCCGGGGACCCCCGCGTCTCGCGGCGCGTCCGAGGACGCGTCGCCAGCTCCCGCCGCCGCCCACCCATGAAGCGGCTCCGCCGGCGTGGGCCGGTGACCAACCCCGTCCACGCCCGCCCTGCCCGCGGCGTACCGCGGGCCTGCCGCCAACACCGCACCCGGCGCCGGCGGAGCCATCCCGAGCTTCGTTCGCGCCCAGCCCTCCAGCGCCCGGGGAGACCGCAGGGTCTCGACCTCGAGCAGGAGCGACCCGCGCACGGAGGTGAGCTGGTCGTGCCGCTTCTTCTCCTCGGCCAGCTCGTAGGAGGCGGCCAGCGCGCGGGTCCGCGTCCAGATGAAGACCACCGCCAGCCCGGCGCAGAGCAGCACCGGCAGCGCCGTGCGCAGCACCGGGGCGGCCACCGAGGCGCCGCGGGCGCGGGCCAGCCGCCTCACCGGAGCTTCTCCACCACGCGCAGGCGGGCGCTGCGGGCGCGCGGGTTCCTGGCCACCTCGGCCTCGCCGGCCACCACGGCCTTCCTGGTCACCGCGCTGAAGGAGGCCGTGGCGCCGCAGCCGCACACCGGCATGCCGGGCGGGCAGATGCAGGCCACGCAGAGGGCGCGGAACTTCTCCTTGACGGCCCGGTCCTCCAGGCTGTGGAAGCTGATGGCGCCGGCGCGGCCGCCGGGGCGCACCACGGCGGGCAGGGACTCCAGCCACTGGGCCAGCGCGCCGAGCTCGTCGTTGACGGCGATTCGCAGCGCCTGGAAGGTCTTGGTGGCCGGGTGGATGCGGTGCGGCCAGGCCTTGCGCGGGATGGCCCCGCCCACCAGCTCGGCCAGGCGCGCCGTGTCGAGCGGCTCGCCGGCCTCGACGGCCTGCTTGATGGCCCGCGCGATGGGCCGGGCGAAGGCCTCCTCGCCGTACTCCTTGATGACCCGCGCCAGCTCGCGCTCGTCGAGCCGCGAGAGCAGGTCCTGCAGCGTCTGCCCCTCCGGCCCCATGCGCATGTCGAGCGGGCCGCCCTGGCGGAAGGAGAAGCCGCGCGAGGGGTCGTCGAGCTGCGGGGAGGAGACCCCCAGGTCCACCAGCGCGCCGTCCACGCCGTCGATCCCGAGGGCGCTGAGCACGTTCTTCATGTCGCGGAAGTCGCCGCGCACGGCGCGGAAGGCCTCGCCGTAGCGGGCCAGGCGGGCGCTGGCGGCGGCCAGCGCGCGCGGATCCTTGTCCATGCCGATCACCCGCGCCCCCGCCTCGAGGAGGAGGCCCGAGTGGCCTCCGCCGCCGAGCGTTCCGTCCAGGAAGAGCAGGCCCGGCCCCGGCCGGAGCAGCTCGACCACCTCGTGTGCCAGCACCGGCTCATGGTCGAACCCCTCGCTCACGCGGCCCGGATGGCTTCGTCGACGTCGGCGAACATCTCGACGTGGCCGCCGGCGCCCCCGGCGCAGACCAGGTCGCGCACGTAGCGGGTGGCCCCGGCGGCGCGCAGCCCCGGGATGGCCTTGAGGAGCGCCGCCCCGGCGTAGTGGAGGTGGGTCACCCGCTTGAGATCGATGACCACCGTTCGCCCCAGCTCCCGCAGCTGCGCCGACACCCGCGCGATGGAGGCCAGCTCCTCGCGCGACAGCTCGCCGATGCCGCGGATGACCGTCACCGTGTCCTCGTGCCTGGTCTCGTACATGCGCCCGTCCTCCCCGCCCTAGGTCCGGCCCTTGAAGAAGTCCCACCGCTCATCCGGTGGGACGTCCTCTTCCATCTGCGCGTCGTAGGTCGCCTTGTCGAACAAGATGATGTGCGGCCCCATGCCGGCCCAGACCACGTCCTTCACCAGGCCGGCGAAGGCGCGCAGGTCCGGCGGCACCAGCACGCGGCCGCTCTGGTCGAGGTCCACCGGGTGGGCCGAGGCGACGAACTTGAGGACGTTGCGCTGCGCCACCGGGTCGAAGGGCGAGGAGGCCATGACGTTCTCCATGACCTTCGACCAGACCGACTGCGGCAGGCACAGGACCGAGCGCGAGAGCGAGTTGCGCATGAGCACGATGCGAGGCTCGCCGGCCGCCGCGAGCGACTCGCGCAGCTTGGCGGGGAGCGCGGTGCGCCCCTTGGCGTCGATCGTGTGGGTGAAGGTTCCGAAGAACACGGGCTGCCCGATCCTGCCGTGGTGATCCACTTTCTGCCACTTTTCGCCACGAGCAGGCCGGATCTAGGTGGATCCGATGGGGGAAGTCAACGGGCACCCCACCGCGACCGATCCGAGGCCTGTGAATTCGTTCAGGTTCGGTCTACGGGTAGCGTGTGGGATATCGCGCACACGCTAGGGCGCCGGCTGGGCGGATCCCACCCCTCGCGCGCTTCGCGGCGCCGCGGTGCCTGCCCAGCTGCGGGGGGATCGCGTCGCTAGGCGGGGCTACGCGCCGGCGGCGCGGGCGGATCGTCCGGGTAGAGCAGGTCGAGGTCGTGATCGGCCAGCCGCTCGTCGGCGAGCGCGGCCGACTCCCAGGCCTTCATGCCCTCCAGCGCGAGGAGCGCCGAGAGGTACTCGCCGGCCGCGCCGGCGGGCGTGACGCCGTAGGTGCGGAGGCGGAAGGCCACCGGCGCATAGAAGGCGTCGGCGATGGTGAAGGCGCCGAAGAGGAAGGGCCCGCCCGCGCCGAAGCGCCGCCGTGTCTCGCTCCAGAGCCGCTCCACCCGCGACAGGTCGGCCAGCAGCGCCGGGCTGCGCCGCCGCTGCGGCCGCCTCGCCCGCAGGTCCATCGACATCTCGGCGCGCAGCGCGCCGAAGCCGGCGTGCATCTCGGCGCAGGCGGAGCGCGCCCAGGCCCTCGCCGCGGCGTCGGCCGGCCAGAGGCCGGGGTGGCGTTCGGCCAGGTACTCGCAGATGGCGAGCGAGTCCCACACCAGCAGGCCGTCATGGTCCAGGCAGGGGACCCGGCCGGCGGGCAGCTGGGCGAAGCGGCCCGCCTTCCCGGCGTCGGTCCTGAGCGAGACGAGCGTCTCGCCGAAGGGGATCCCGGCCTGCGTCAGGACCAGCCACGGGCGGAGCGACCAGGAGGAGTAGTTCTTGTTGCCGATGAGGAGCGTGTAGGCCATGTCGGGCGATCATGGCGCAGCCGCGCCGTCGGCGCCCGGTCCCGCTTGGGCCCACGGGGGCGTATGCTGCCCGGTCGGGGGAGTGGTGGGAGGCGGCATGGACATGGCGCAGTGGCTGACGACGTTCAGGGCGCTCCACGAGAAGGCGAAGCGCGGCGCCATCGAGGGCGCCGAGGAGCGGGACTACAAGGCCGGCCGCGAGGAGCTGGCGCGGGCGCTGGTGGCGGCGCAGCGGCTCACCCTGCAGCCCGGCCAGTCGCCGCGCCATGCGCTCCGGGTGGCCCGCGCCCTCCAGGTCGACCTGGAGAGCCCGGTGCGCAAGGACAAGCTCACCACCTTCGACCTCTCGCTGGGCGGCTTCTCGGCGCTGCTGGCCCGCGCCCCCATGGCCGACGAGGTCCTCACCGCCACCTTGAGGCTCTCCGGGGTGGAGCCGGTGGTGACCACGGTGACGGTGGCCGGCATGAAGGCGCAGCCGGGCAACGTGCGGGTCTCCTTCGCCTTCGCCAGGCTGGAGGAGGCGGTCGCCGAGCGGCTCGAGGTGGCGGTCTTCGACGCCGTGCTGGCCCAGCTCAGCTAGGAGCTGGCATAGGATGGGGGCATGACCTCCCGGCTCCTCCTCGCCGCCCTCGGACTCGGCCGCGCTACCCTCCTCCTCGCGGTGCTGGCCAGTCCGGCCCGCGCCGGCGAGCCTGCGTCCGCGCCGGCCGCGGTCGAGACCGACGACCAGGCGCTCCAGGACATCAAGCAGGCCGTCAAGGCCCGCGACGCCGAGGCGCTGCTGAAGCGGGTGGGCGGCGCCGGGGTGGAGGGCGGCGCGGACCGGTTGGTGAGCCCCGGCTGGATCAAGAAATACCTCTCGGCGCCAGCCAGCGAGGTGGCGCAGTGGGTCTTCGGGCCGAAGGCGTCGCCGCCGCGGGGCGCGCCGGCCCCCTGGTCCATGGCGGCCTGCCTGGCGTCCACGGTGGAGCTCGCCCGCACCGGCGGCGACACCGCCGAGGTGCGCTGCCGGCGCGCCGGCCAGCAGGCCAGCTTCGGCCTGACGCGCCACGAGGGGCGCTGGGCCATCACGCGCGACTTCTTCTGGCCCAACGAGCAGGTCGGCCCGTAGGCGACCGCGCGGCGCGGCGCCCGGCTGGCCGCGGCGCCCGTCAGTCCGCGGTGGCGTGCGCCTCGTCGGCCTGGTGGCGCGCCTGCTCCTCCATGACCAGCGCGGTGAGCTCGCGCTTGAGCGCGTTGAACTCCGGGCTGGCCGGGTCGCGCGGGCGCGGCAGCGTCACCGGCACCAGCCGCTTCACCGTGCCGGGCCGGTAGGTCATCACCACCACCCGGTCGGCCAGGTAGATCGACTCCTCGATGCCGTGGGTCACGAAGAGCACCGTCTTCCGGTCCTCGGCCCAGATGCGCAGGAGCTCGTCCTGCAGCGTGCGGCGCGTCAGCGCGTCGAGCGCGCCGAAGGGCTCGTCCATGAGCAGGAGCGGCGGGTCGATGGCCAGCACCCGCGCGATGGCCACCCTCTGGCGCATGCCACCGGAGAGGTCCTTGGGGAAGCGGTCGCGGAACTCCGAGAGACCGAGCTTCAGGAGCAGCCGGTCCACCACCTCGAGCACGCGGGCCGGCGGATCGCCGCGCAGCTCCAGTCCGAAGGCCACGTTCCGCTCCACCGTCATCCAGGGGAAGAGGGCGTACTCCTGGAAGACCATGGCCCGCTCCGGCCCGGGCCCCGTCACCGGCCGGCCCAGCGCGGTGAGCTCACCCGCGGTGGGCGGCGAGAAGCCGGCCACGGCGTTGAGCAGCGTGGACTTGCCGCAGCCCGATGGTCCGAGCAGGCAGACGAACTCGCCCGCCGCCACGTCGAGGTCGATGCCGTCCAGGGCCGTCACGTCCCGCCCGCCGGCGCTGAAGACCTTGCGCACGCCGCGGCAGCGGATGGCGGGCGGTCCCGGAGGGGCCCCGCCGTGCCCGGCCCCGGCCGCGCCCTCGGTGGCGGCCGCGCTCACCCCTCCACCCCGCGGTGCCAGCGCAGCAGCCAGCCGTTGAGCCGGCTCATGCCGAGATCGATGCCCAGGCCGCACAGCCCGATGGTGGCCATGCCGGCGATGACCTTGTCCGACCAGAAGTACTCGCGCGCCTCCAGGATGCGGTAGCCCAGGCCGGAGTTCACCGCGATCATCTCGGCCACGATGACCACGATGAAGGCCACCCCGATGCCCACCCGCACGCCGGTCAGGATGTAGGGCATGGCGGCCGGGATCATGATGCGCCAGAAGAGGGTCCACTCCCCCGCCCCCAGGTTGCGCGCCGCCCGGAGGTAGATGGCGTCCACCGCGCGCACGCCGGCGATGGTGTTCATGAGCACCGGGAAGAAGGCGCCCAGCGCGATGAGGAAGAAGGCGGGCGGGTTGCCCAGGCCGAACCAGAGGATGGCCAGGGGGATGTAGGCGATGGGCGGGATGGGGCGGAGCAGCTGCAGCACCGGGTTGAAGAGCTCGTAGGCCAGGGGCCGCGCCCCCATGACCAGCCCGAGCGGCAGCGCCAGCCCGGCTCCCACGCCGAAGCCCACCGCGATGCGCATGAGCGAGGTGAAGGCGTCGTGCGGCAGCTCGCCGGAGAGGGCCCAGGCCAGGCGCCCTCCCGCGGCCGGGTCGTAGGCCTGGTACGGCGTGAGGTAGGCCCACCAGCGCAGCGCCACCGCCGAGGGCGAAGGGAGGATGAGCGGCGTGACCCAGCCGAGCCGCGAGACCGCCTCCCAGGCGAGCAGCAGCGCGGCCGGCACGGCCACCGACCGCGCCAGGGAGGCCAGGCGCCCCGCGCCGCCCACTACTTGACGCCCAGCTTGGCCTTGGCCTGCTGCAGCAGCTCCAGCTTCACCCAGTCGGCGGCCCTGGGCGGCGCCGTCATCTTGCCCACGCCGTACTTCACCATGAGATCGGTGGTGACCTGGATGTGCTCCACCGAGACGTCGTAGGTGTAGGGCGAGTTGGCGATGGCGTCCTGGAAGTCCTGGGACGTGATCTGCCCCTTGAACATCTGCTCCACCACGAACTTCTCGGCCACCTTGGGGTTCTGGATGAAGTGGCGCGTGGCGTCGACGAAGCACTCCAGCACCTTCTGCGCCACGGCCGGCCGCTCCCGGTAGAGCTTCTCGGTCATGACCAGGACCCGCACCGGCTCGCCCAGCGGCGTGTCGTAGGGCTTCAGCATCTCCACGCCGAACCCCTTGTTGAGGGCCTGCGACGACTGCGGCTCCGACTGGCACATGGCGTCGATCTGCTTCTGCAGCAGCGCCTGGTTGAGATCCGCGAAGGGCAGGTAGACGAGCTGCACGTCCTTGCCCTCCTTGTCCGACCAGGTCAGGCCGGCCTTGGCCAGCTCGGCCAGCAGCAGCAGCTCCTGCGCGCCGCCGCGGGCCACGCCCACCTTCCTGCCCTTGAGCTCCGCCACCGCCTTCATGGCGAGGTCGGTGCGCGAGACGAGCCGGGCGCCGCCCTTGGCGAAGCCGGCCACCACGTAGACCAGGCCGCCGGCGGCCCGGTTGGCGATGGCCGCGTCGGCGGCGCTGGCGGCGAGATCCACCTCGCCCTTCACGAGGGCTGGGAAGATGTCGATGCCCTTGGGGAAGACGGTCTCCTGCACCTCCAGGCCGAACTTCCTGCAGTGCTCCTTCATGGATGAGACGGCGCCGTAGTGGGCGAACTTGAGGTTGCCGAGCCGCACCACCTCCTGGGCGCGGGCCGGAGCGCCC
>JANNKC010000022.1:0-2848 GCA_031396105.1 Anaeromyxobacter sp. | reverse complement strand
GTCATCGTCATGAGCGCCTACGGCTCGCACGAGGCGGCCATCGAGGCCATGAAGGCCGGCGCCTACGACTTCCTGCCCAAGCCCTTCAAGCCGGACGACGTGCTGCTCTGCCTGCGCAAGGCCGAGGAGCGCCAGCGGCTGGCCGAGGAGAACCGCCGGCTCCGCGCCGAGCTGCGCGGCGGCGTGGGCGTGGACGCCATCGTGGGGTCCTCGGAGGCCGTGCAGGCGGTGCTGCGGCAGGTGCGCAAGGTGGCGCCGCAGAAGACCACCGTCCTGCTGACCGGCGAGTCGGGCACCGGCAAGGAGCTGGTGGCGCGGGCGCTCCACGACCTCTCGCCGCGCGCCGCGGCCCCCTTCGTGGCGGTCAACTGCGGCGCCATCCCCGGCGAGCTGCTCGAGTCGGAGCTCTTCGGCCACGCCCGCGGGGCCTTCACCGACGCGGTGCGGGCCAGGAAGGGGCTGGCGGTCGAGGCCGACGGCGGCACCCTGTTCCTCGACGAGCTCGGCGAGCTGCCGCTGCCCATGCAGGTGAAGCTGCTGCGCCTCCTCCAGGAGGAGGAGGTGCGGCCGGTGGGCGACAACCGCGCCCAGCGGGTGGACGTGCGGGTGGTGGCCGCCACGGCGCGCGACCTCCCGGAGGCGGTCAAGGCCGGCCAGTTCAGGGAGGACCTCTACTGGCGGCTCGCGGTGGTGGGGGTGCGGCTGCCGCCGCTGCGGGAGCGGCTGGAGGACGTGGAGCCGCTGGCGCTCCACTTCCTGGCCCGCTTCGCCCCGCTCCGGCCGGAGCTGCCCGGGCTGCGCTTCACCCCGGAGGCGCTGGAGGTGCTGAGGGGCCACGGCTGGCCGGGCAACGTGCGCGAGCTCATGCACGCGGTGGAGCGGGCCGTGGTGCTGGCCGACGGACCGGCCATCGGCGAGGAGGCGCTGCCGGACGCGGTGCGCGCCCCGGCGCCACGCCAGCCCGGGGAGGCGCCGCCCGGCGGCGACCTCTCGGTGAAGCGCGGCCTCCGCGCGCTGGAGGAGCGGCTCATCCGGGAGGCGCTGGCCCGCACCATGGGCAACCGCACCCGGGCCGCCGAGCTGCTGGACCTCAGCTACCGGGCGCTCCTCTACAAGATCAAGGACTACGGGGTGGAGTGAGGTCCACGACGCGTAACGAGCTATCTCGGACGCATCACTCACCCACATCCGCCGATATCGCGGCCGGCCGCTTTCTTGATCCGATCTGGAACGATCGCGTAGCCTGACCCCCGCATGGCTCCCCACCCTTCGAAGAGCGCCACCAGCGTCGAGGCCTCGCGCCGTGCGCCCAACAACGTGCAGCGGCTCCGCGAGGACCAGCTCCTCACCAAGGCCGAGCTGGCCCGCAAGGCGGGCCTCTCGCCGCTGACCGTGGCGCGCATCGAGTCGGGGCAGGCGTGCCGGGTGGACACCAAGCGGAAGATCATCCTGGCGCTGGGGCTCACCCCCATCGACCGGGCCAAGGTGTTCGGCAACGGGAAGAAGGGGGGGCGTCCTTAAATGGCGAAGAGCAAGCTCGCCGTCGGCCTGGACATCGGCTCCTCAGGGGTCAAGCTCGTCCAGCTGAAGGAGCGCAAGGGCGGCTTCGCCTTGCTGGCCTTCGGCACGGCGCCGCTGCCGCCGGAGGCCATCGTGGACGGCGCGCTCATGAACTCCGCGGCCATCGTCTCGGCCATCCAGGAGCTGGTGGCGCAGCAGAAGGTCAAGACCCGGGAGGTGGCCATCGGCGTGCGCGGCCACTCGGTCATCATCAAGAAGATCTCGCTCCCGCGCATGACGCAGGAGGAGCTCGACGAGTCCATCCAGTGGGAGGCGGAGCAGTACATCCCCTTCGACGTGAAGGACGTCAACATCGACACGCAGATCCTCACCCCGGAGGGAGACGCCGCCGGCCAGATGGACGTCCTCCTGGTGGCCGCCAAGAAGGACATGATCAACGACTACACCTCGGTCTGCGCCGAAGCCGGGCTGACCGCCACGGTGGTCGACGTGGACGCCTTCGCGGTGCAGAACGCCTACGAGGCCAACTACGAGGGCGGCTCCGGCGAGACCATCGTGCTCATCAACGTGGGCGCCGCGGTGGCCAACATCAACATCCTGGCCAGGGGCGTCACCACCTTCACCCGCGACATCACCATGGGCGGCAACGCCTTCACCGAGGAGATCCAGAAGCAGCTCAACATCTCCTACGACGAGGCCGAGGCCTTGAAGGTGGGCGGGCAGGGCGAGACCGACGCGGTGGTGCCCCAGGAGGTGGAGCGGGTCATCCAGGGCGTGGCCGAGCAGATGGCCGGCGAGATCCAGCGCTCGCTCGACTTCTACGCCGCCACCGCCGCCGACGCCCGCATCGCCCGGATCTTCCTCTCCGGAGGCACGGCGCGCATCCCGGCGCTCTTCAAGGTGATCGAGGCGCGGGCCGGGGTCCCGGTGGAGATCCTGAACCCGTTCAAGAACATCGAGGTCGACCACCGCAAGTTCGACCCGGCGGTCATCCTGGCCGCCGCGCCCAGCGTGGCGGTCGGGGTCGGGCTCGCGCTGCGCCGCCCCGGGGACAAGTGACCATGGTCCGGATCAACCTACTCCCAGTCCGGGTCTCGAAGAAGAAGGAGGCGGGCAAGCAGCAGCTCGCGCTCTTCGCCGTCATCCTGCTGGTCGGCCTGCTGGGCAACTTCCTCTGGCAGAGCAGCCGCGCCGCCGACCTGAAGGCGCGCCAGGCGAAGCTGGCCCGAACCCGCGACGACATCGCCCAGCTCGAGCGCATCATCGGCGAGGTCCGCAACATCAAGGAGCAGCAGCTGGCGCTGCAGCAGAAGCTGGACGTGCTGGA
>JANNKC010000016.1:0-17782 GCA_031396105.1 Anaeromyxobacter sp. | reverse complement strand
CGGCCAGCATGAGGAAGAAGGCCCCCTTGGTCATGGTTTCCCAGAAGGTCCCCAGGTAGCCGGACAGGTAGTTGCCGAAGAAGCTGGAGATGAACCAGAAGCCCATCATCATGGAGACGATGCGCGGCGGGGAGATCTTGGTGACCAGCGAGAGCCCCACCGGCGAGAGGTAGAGCTCGCCCAGCGTGAGCAGGGCGGTCGAGCCGATGAGCCACCACATGCTGACGAGCTGGGCCGCCCCGCCCGCCGCGACCGGCGCGTCCACCACCCGCGCCGGCAGCATCATGACCAGGTAGGAGACCCCCAGCACGACGCAGCCGATGGCCATCTTCACCACCGAGTTGGGCTCGGTGCCGGCCCGGGCCTGCCGGGTCCAGAGCAGGTTGATGAAGGGCGTGAAGGCGGCGATGAAGAACGGGTTGACCGACTGGAACCAGGTGGCCGGCATCTCCCAGCCGAGCCCCAGGAACGACAGGACGTGCCGGTCGGAGTTGGAGTCGGCCCAGAGCGCCAGCGTGTTCCCCTGCTGCTCGTAGGTCGCCCAGAAGGAGATGTTGAGGACGCACAGGACCACCAGCGCCAGGACGCGGCTCCACTCGGCGCGGGTGAAGGGGCGGCGCTCCACCGCCGCCGTGCTGGCCCGCTCCTTCATCCGGTTGTCTGGCGCCAGGTACTTCTGGCCGAACCAGTACTGCACCAGTCCGACCAGCATGCCCAGGCCGGCCGCGCCGAAGCCCCAGTTCCAGCCCCAGGTCTCGCCGATGTAGCCGCAGACGATGCCGGAGGCGAAGGCGCCCAGGTTGACGCCCACGTAGAACCAGTTGAACGCGCCGTCGCGCCGGGGATCGCCGGGCGGATAGAGGCCGCCCACCTGCGTCGAGATGTTGGGCTTGAAGAGCCCGTTGCCGAGGATGAGGAGCAGGAGCCCGAGCAGGAACAGGCTCGGCACCATGAGCACGAACTCGCCGATGGCCATGATGACGCCGCCGGCGAAGACGGACCGTCGCTGCCCCCAGAAGCGGTCGGCCAGCCAGCCGCCCAGGATGGGCGTCAGGTAGACGAAGCCGGTGTAGAGGCCGTAGATCTGCGAGGCGAGCTGCTGCGAGGACATGGGGCCGAAGGCCCACTCCAGCACCCCGCGGAGCCCGGCGAAGGCCGCCACCTGCTCCACCTGGCCCGGCAGGAGCAGCTGCTTCGTCATGTAGTAGACGAGCAGCGTGCGCATCCCGTAGTAGCTGAAGCGCTCCCACATCTCGGTGAGCGAGAGCGTCCAGAGGCCGAAGGGGTGGCCGAAGAGCTCGCGCCTGGAGGCGGGCGCGACGTAGGCGGGGGCGGTCGGCTCGGGCATCCGGGGTGAATACTGCGGACGAGGCGCGGCGGGAAGGGCGCGGCCGCGCCCCCGCTCGTCAGGGCCCCGCATGCGGACCAGGGGCGAGAACGGGCCCTGGCCGGGCCGGCCGGCCCGCCTCAGGGCTTCAGGGCAGGGGTTGCCGCGCCGGGCGCCGGCATGGCCCCGGCGGTTGGCCCGGTGTGGGCCTCCAGGAAGTCCACCAGCCGCGTGTAGAGCCGCAGGCGCGCCGCCTCGTCGAAGAAGCCGTGCCCCTCGGTCCGCTCCACCAGCCACCCGGGCGGGCGCCCAAGCGCCGTGAGTGCCTCCTTGAGCTTCTCGGCGTGCTCGATGGGGGTGCGGTCGTCGCGGCCGCCGTGGGCCAGGAAGACCGGGACGCCCAGCTTGGCGGCGTTGTAGACCGGCGAGGCGGCCCGGAGCTTCGCCTCGTCATCGCCGACGGCCTTCTTCACGTAGCCGCGCCCGATGCCAGACCAGGAGATGTCCCCCTCGCTCCCCATGGTGGTCAGGTCGTAGATCCCGGCGATGCCCGCCGCGCAGCGGAACAGGTCGGGCGCCAGGATGCTGGCCTGCATGGCCGCGTAGGCGCCGAAGCTGGCACCCACGGCGCAGACCCGCGCGCCGTCCACCTTGCCCTTGCGGATGGCCCAGCGGGTGGCGTCCACCACGTCCTGCACCACCCGGTCGCCCCAGCGGCGGTAGCCGGCCTCCTCATAGGCATCGCCGTAGCCACCCGAGCCGCGGTAGTTGACCTGCAGCACCGCGAAGCCGCGGCTGGCCAGGAGCTGTACCTCCCAGTCGAAGCCCCAGTGGTCGCGCACGCCGTGCGGGCCGCCGTGGGGCAGCACCACCAGCGGCGGCTTCGCCCCGGCCGCCAGGCCGCGCGGCAGCGTCAGGTACCCGTGGATGCGCAGGCCGTCGGAGGCGGCGATGTGGAAGGCCTCCATCTCCGCCATCTCCTCCGGCGCGATCCAGGGGCGGGTCGAGCCCAGCGGCTCGGCGGAGTGCCTGGCCACGTCGACCAGCAGGAACTCGCCGGGGTTGCGGTCACCGTAGACGTGGGCCACGGCGAGCCGGTCGTCCTCGGTCCGACCGAGGATGCGCACGTGCTGCCCCGGGTAGGCCGCCAGCAGCCCGTCCACCAGCCTGGCGATGGGGTGCTGCGCGTCGAGGATGTCGTAGACCGGCAGGTCGGGCGCCGACTCGAGGGCCACGGTGCGGAGCGTGTCCTTGTCGCGGTCGTAGCAGCCGGGCGGCGCCACCTCGGTCCTGGCGAGCAGCTTGCGCTCGCCGGTCTCCACCGAGACCGAGAAGAGGCCGAAGCCGGTGCCGAGCGGCTCCACGACCTCGATGGCCTGGTCCTTGGCGATGTAGGCCACCGGATCGCTGGCCTTCGAGAAGCCCTTCAGCTGCGTGAGCTCGCGCCAGTCGAGCTTCCCCTCCCGCAGGAAGTATCGAGGGTTGAATTCGGTGTCCCAGCCGGCCGCCAGGCGCAGCTCTCCCTCCTCGTCGGTGAAGAAGGAGGCCTCGGGGATGGGGCTGATGGCCACCTGCTCCCTCGCGCCCGTCACCGTGTCGAGCCGCCAGAGGCGCACCTGCCGGTCGCCCGCCTCCTGCATTGAACGGCTCGCGATGAGGACGTACCGGTCGTCATGTCGCAGGGTATCCACCACCCTTCCCCAGGCCGCCTCCGGCTCGGCGCCCCTGGTCCGGGAGCCCCGGCCCCCGCCGGTGCGGTACCCGAAGAGGAAGCGCTGGCCGCCGTCGCGGGCGTTGACGGCGAGGAGCTCGCCGCGCGTGACCGGCCCCGCCAAGGTGCCGTCCAGGTCCACCAGCTCGATGATCACCCGCTCGTCGATGATCCAGTAGAACCGGCCGACGGTGGTGGCGCCTGAGGGGTTGAAGGTGGAGACCAGCGCCCGGGTGGCCAGGTTCACGAAGAGGAGCGCGGGGCGCCCGCCCTGCATGGTGACAGCCGCCAGGTAGGTCCCCTTGGGCGAGATCTTGGCGGAGACCATGCGCGAGTGGTTGGTGAAGCGGGCCAGGCCGGTCGGGGAGGCCGGGGCGGCGCGCTTCTCGGCGGCGTGGGCCGCGGCCCCGGCGGCGGCGAGGAGGGAGGCGGCCAGCAGGAGCGGGGCGGCGGTGCGGCGCATGGGAGCTCCGGGGCGGGGGAGGTCGGGGCGTGGCGCGGGGAGCGCGCCAGCCTAATTCACGCGCCGTATGCCCGCCAGGGCGGGCGCGTGGCCGAGCCTCCCCGCCCTGTTGGACGCTCGGGCCCGGCCGATGTGACCGGGCAATCGGCCGCAGGCCCCGGTGCGGCCCTCGACCTCACAGCCGCAGCGTCCCCCGCCCCAGCTCCACCACCTCGCCCGAGACGAAGATGGTGCCGGCCGCGTCCACCTCCAGCTCGAGCCGGGAGGGCCGCCCCACGGCTCGGCCCTGCTCGACCGCGAGTCGCGCCGGCCGCGGCGCCCCGGTGGCGAGGCGCCAGCCGCCCAGGTTGGCGCAGGCCGAGCCGGTGGCCGGATCCTCCACCACGCCGCCGCCGGCCATGAAGAAGAAGCGCGCCACCACCTGGCCGGGCGCCACCTCGGCCCAGAGGTAGGCCATGGCCTCGCCGCCTCCCGGGCCGCGGCCGTGGCGCGCCAGCAGCGCCGGGTCGGCCCGCGCGCGCTCCACGTCGGCGGCGCTCCGCACCGGCAGGACGAGCTGCTCCACGCCCGTATCCACCCAGAGCGGCCGCGACACCGCGCCGGACGGCAGCCCCAGCATGGCGGCCAGCTCGTCCGGGCTGGCGCCGGGCGCGCGCGTGGCCGGCGGCCTGGCGGCGCGCAGCGTCCAGCGGTTCCCCTCGGCGCGCACCTCCACCAGCCCGGCCTTCATCTCCAGCGCCACCCGATCGCCCGCGCCGGTGAGCTGGCGCACCACCTGGGCCGTACCCAGCGTGGGGTGGCCGGCGAAGGGCATCTCGAAGTCGGGCGTGAAGATGCGCACCCGCGCCGTGGCGCCGGGGAGCGAGGGCGGCAGGACGAAGGTGGTCTCGGAGAGGTTGAACTGGCGAGCCAGGGCCTGCATCCGGGCGGGCTCCAGGCCCCTCCCGTCCTCGAAGACGCAGAGCGGGTTGCCCGAGAGCCGGTCGCCGGCCACGGTGAAGACGTTGAGGAGACGGTAGGCCAGCTCCATGAGGTCCTCGCGGGGCGCCTCTCGACTCCGGCCCGATGGGCCTGCGCTCGAGGCGACCGGTCTGGTTCCGAGCCCTGGATCGTCGGGCCCGGTCCGCGGCTACGCCCTGTCCAGGTCCTCCTTGCCGATGACGGGCAGCCAGGGGAGCAGCTCGTACTGCGCCAGGCCCGCCTTCACGAAGGGGTCGCCGTCGCGCACCGCCAGCGCCGCGGCGTCGTACCCGTCGTCGGGCAGCCGGAGCAGCAGGCCGCCGCCGAAGCGGGGCTCGAACGGCCCGGAGGCCACCAGCGTGCCGGCGGCCTTGAGCGAGCCGAGGTAGGCGCGGTGCGCCTCGATCACCTTCAGCACCTCCTCGATCGGCTTGCGGTAGCGGATGATGGCGATGACGTACATGGGTCGGCTCCTCAGGGCCCCTTGGGCTCGGTGGGCGTCCGGACGGCGCGGGCCGCCCGGACGCGGGTGACCTGGCGCGGGCTCGCCTCACTCACCGTGAAGACCCAGCCGCGCCAGAAGAAGCGGTCGCCGCGCGCCGGGATGGCCCCGGCCACGGCGTTGAGGAAGCCGGCCACCGTCTCCACCCCGTCGTCCTCGGGAAGGTCCGCGGCGGTGGCCCGGTTGAACTCGGCGATGGGCGTGGCGCCGGCCACCGAGAAGGAGCCGTCGGCGTGCGGCTCCACCGCCCGCCCCTCCTCGACGTCGAACTCGTCGTGGATCTCCCCCACGATCTGCTCCAGCACGTCCTCCAGCGTGCACAGCCCCATGACTCCGCCGTACTCGTCCACCACCAGCGCCATGTGGAGCTTCTTGCGCTGCAGCTCGCGCAGCAGCTGCTCCACCGGCTTGGACCAGGGGACGAAGTGGGCCGGGCGCAGGAGGTCGCCCAGCAGGATGAGCTCCGGGCTGGCCAGCAAGGGCACCAGGTCCCGGGCGTGCAGGATGCCCACGATCTGGTCGAGGTGGTCGCGGTAGACCGGCAGGCGCGAGTGGCCCTCCTCGGCGAGCAGTCGCAGGATCTCCGGCACCGGCGTGGCGATGTCCACCGCCAGCACCTCGGTGCGCGGCACCATGACGTCGCGGGCCACCTTCTCGCGGAACTCGAAGATGGCGTGGATGAGCTCGCTGGTGGCCGCCCCCTGCCCCTGCGCCTTGGCGTACTCGGCGAGCGCCCGCTCCATCTCGGCCAGCGGGGGGCGGGGCAGCGTGAAGCGGGCCTGGCCGGCCCCGAGCGCCGCCACCAGCCGCCCCAGCGGCCGGGCCAGGATCCGCAGGCCGCGCACCGGCACCGCCAGGAAGAGCGCCACCGGCTCGCCGTTCGCCGCGCCCACGCCGCGCCCCACCGCCGCCAGGAGCAGCGAGGCGGTGGCGGCCAGCAGCGCCGCCAGCAGCCCGGCCACGAAGGCGGCCCGGTCCGGGAAGAGGATCACGCCGGCCGTGCCCGACATGAGGCCGGCCAGCAGCACGGTGAGCGTCTCCACCACGCGGATGGTGGCGCCGGTGCCCTCGGGATCGCGCGCCAGCGCCGCCAGGCAGCGCTCGCGCCGGCCCGCCCCCGGCGGCGCCCCGAGCTCGAGGGCGCGCGGCTGCCCCACCGCCACCAGCGCCGCCTCGGCCGCGGCCGCCAGGGCCCGCAGCAGGAGGAGCGCCACCACGGCGGCCAGCGCCTCGAGCGCGTACCGGAGCTGGGGGTCCATGAGCGGTGAAACGGTAGCAGAAAGGGGCTACGGTGGAGGAGCGGATGGGCGCCATCGACATCGCGGGGCCAGCCGGCCGGCTCGACGCGCTCCTCGAGGAGGTGGCCGCGCCGCGCTTCGCCGCGCTGGTCTGCCACCCGCACCCGCTGCACGGCGGGAGCATGCACAACCACGCCACCTACCGGCTGGCGCGCGCGGTGCGCGCGGCGGGCGGCGTCTCGCTCCGGCTCAACTACCGGGGCGTGGGGCGGAGCGCCGGCGCCTACGACCACGGGCGCGGTGAGGCAGACGACGCGGCGGCGGGGCTCGCGCTGCTCTCGGTGCGGTACCCCGGGCTGCCACGCCTCGCCTGCGGCTTCTCCTTCGGCGCCCACGCCGCCATCGAGGCGGGGCTGCGCGACGAGGGCGTGGCCGGGCTGCTGCTGGCCGGGCTGGTGGTGGCGGCGCTCGACGACGTGCCCCGCGACCTCGCGTCGCTCGTGGCCACGCCGCGCCCGGCGGCGGTGGTGCAGGCGGAGCACGACCAGTTCGGCTCGCCGGACTCGGTGCGCCAGGCGCTCCTCGGCTCGGCGGGGGAGCGGCGGCTCCTGCCCATCGAGGGGGCGTCGCACCTCTTCGAAGGGCGGCTCGACGAGCTGCAGGCGGCGGCGGAGGGGGCGGCGCGCTGGCTGCTGACGGCCGCGGGGCGCTGATCAGGCGTGCGAGCCGGCGCTCTTGCTCGCGCCGGCGCGGTGGGTGGCGCTGCGCACCAGCGCCACCAGGGCGTCGAGGCCAAAGGGCTTGGGCAGGAAGCCGGCCACCGGCAGCTCGGGCACCCGGCCCAGCGCCGAGACCACCACCACCGGCGTGCCGGCGATGGCCTCGTCGCGCCGCAGCGCGCGCAGGAAGTCCCAGCCGTTCATGCCCGGCATCATGAGGTCGAGCAGCACGAGGTCGGGCTTCACCAGGCGGCAGCGAACCAGCCCCTGCTCCCCCTCGGCCGCGGTGAAGACCTCGTGCCCCTCGAACGCCAGGACCTCGGTCACCGCGTCACGGATGTCTGAGTCGTCGTCGATGACCAGGACTCGCGCCACCCATTGAAAGTACCCAGGGCGTCGCGCGGACGCCACGCCCCTCCGGGAGCCGGATGCTCCATCCGGGCCGCCTCGAGGCTAGGTCCCGGCCAGCTGGACGCCTTCGAACACCAGGGTCGGTGTGCGCAGGGCGGAGTATGGGTAGGGGTCGTCGCCCACCGCGGTGAGCCGCTTCCAGAGCTCCAGGTGGTTGCCGGAGACGTTCATCTCGCCGATGGGCTCGGCCAGCCGGCCGCCGCGGATGGCGAAGCCGCGCACGCCCAGCGAGAAGTCGCCGGTGGTGCCGTTGGAGTTGCCCCCCAGAAAGCCCGTCACCAGCACACCTTGTCCCACGTCGGAGTGGAGCGCCGCCGCGGGCTTCACGCCGAGCCGCCAGGCGAGGTTGGAGGGGCGGCCGGTGGTGGGCGGCAGGCCCAGCTTCCGGCCATAGTAGCAATCGACGTAGTACTCGCGCAGCACGCCGCCCTCCACCATGCGGCGCGGATGGGCCGCCAGCCCCTCGCCGTCGTAGGTGCGCGAGCCGAAGGCGCGCGGGATGAGCGGGTCGTCGGTGAGGTCGAGGAGCGGGCTGCCGATGACCTGACCAACCTTGCCCTCCAGGTAGGAGCGCTTCTGCTGCAGCGAGCCCGCCGTCATGGGGCCGAGCAGATAGCCGGCCAGCCGGCCGGCCGCACGCGCCTCCACCACCATGGTGGTGAGGCCGGACGCCCCTTTCAGCGTGCCCAGCCGCGCGTGGGCCCGCTCGGCGGCGCGCCGCCCCACCGCCTCGGGCGACTCCAGCGCGGCGAGGAAGCGGCTGCCGGTGGCGCCGTGCTCCTCCGGGCGCCGGCCGTCCGGGTCCTGCACCGCCACCTCCGCGCCCATCCAGAAGTCGGTGCTGCGGCGCGAGCCCTCGAAGCCGTTGCTGTGGAAGAGGGCCCCCTCCGCCTGCGTGTCGGAGACCGAGGTGGAGACCGAGAGCACCTTCCCCGGGCCCGGGACGGCGCGCGCCGCCACCTCGATGGCCTCGGCCAGGCGGCGCCGCGTGGGCGCGTCCAGCTGCGCGTAGGCCGGATCCTCGAGCTCCAGGTCCACGGCGGCCTGCCCGCGGTAGAGCGCCGGGTCGGGCAGCCGCCGGTGCGGGTCGGGCGAGAGCGCGCGGGCCAGCGCCACCGACTCGACCACGAAGCGCTCCAGCGCCTCGGGGCGCAGGTCGCTGGTGGAGACGGCGGCGTAGCGGCCGTCCACGTAGAGGTCCAGCCCCAGGCCGCGGGTGGTGGCCTCGGCGATCTTCTCGAGCTGTCCGTCCCGCCAGGCCACCTCCACCTGGCGCGCCCGCCAGGCGCCGGCCGAGGCCTCGCTGGCCCCGTGCCGCGTGGCCAGCCCGGCCGCCATCCGCGCGATCTCGAGCAGGTTCATGCGCCCCTCCCGCCCACGGTCATCCTGGCCACTCGCACGGTGGGGAGCCCCTGCGAGACTGGCACCGACTGACCGTCCTTGCCGCAGGTCCAGCCCCCTTCGTCGATCTCGAGATCGTCCGCCACCATGTCCACCTGCTCCAGGGCCTTGGGCCCGTTGCCGATGATGTTGACGTCCTTGACCGGCCGGGTCAGCTTGCCGTCCTCGATGAGCCAGCCGTTCTTCACGTAGAAGGTGAAGTCGCCGGCGCCGATGTTGACCTGCCCGTTGGTGAAGTTCTGGCAGTAGATGCCCCGCTTCACGCTGGCGATGATCTCCTCCTTCCGGTGCGGCCCGGGCAGCATGTAGGTGGAGCGCATGCGCGGCAGCGGCGGGTGGCGGTAGCTCTCGCGCCGCCCATTGCCGGTGGGGGCCACGCCGTAGTGGCGCGCCGAGATGGCGTCGTGCAGGTAGGTGGTGAGCACGCCGTCCTGCACCAGGTGGGTCGTGCCGGCGGCGTTCCCCTCGTCGTCCACGTTGATGGCGCCGCGGGCCCCCGCGCCAGCGGCGTCGTCCACGATGTTGACGAAGGGGCGGGCGATGGCCTTGCCGATCTTGTCGGCGTAGATGCTGGTCCCCTTGCGGTTGAAGTCGGCCTCCATGCCGTGGCCGATGGCCTCGTGGAGCAGGATGCCGGAGGAGCCGGCCGCCAGCACCACCGGCAGCTCGCCGGCCGGCGGCGCGCTCGCCTCGAAGAGGATGGCGGTGCGGGCCACCGCCTCCCTCACGACCCGGCCCAGCCGCTCCGGCGTGTAGAACTCGAAGCCGGCGCGCCCCGCCACGTTGTAGCCGTTCTGCTCGCGCCGCCCGCCGTCCTCGGCCAGCACCGAGAGCGAGAGCACCGTCATGGGCTGCGAGTCCTCGGCCATGCGGCCGGTGGAGTCGGCCACCAGCACGGAGGTGGCCTCGGAGCGGAGGTGGACGTTCACCTTGCGGACCCGCGGGTCGGCGGCGAAGGCCCGCTCGTTCAGGCCGGCCAGCAGCGGCAGCCGCTCCTGCGGGCGCACCTCGTCCCAGGGGCGGAGCAGCGGGTAGCGGCTGGGGAGGTCGCGCCGCACGTGGAAGACGCCGGGCACCTCGCGCGCCGGCCCGTCGGCGATGGCGGCGGCAGTGCGGGCGCACTCCAGCAGGGCCGGCAGCGAGAGGTCCTCAGTGTAGCCGTAGCCGGTCTGGTCGCCCCGCACCACCCTGACGCCCACGCCGAGGGAGACCGAGGCGTAGGCCCGGTTCACCTCGCCGTCCTCCAGCCCCAGGTCGGAGCCGATGGAGTGCTCGAAGAAGACGTCGGCGAAGTCACCGCCCCGGGAGAGGGCGGCGACCAGGGTCTCGCGGATCATCCGCTCGGTCACCCCGAAGCGGTCGAAGGAGGTCATCCACCATTCATAAGGGTCATCGAGGCCGGATGCGAGAGCCGCTGGCGACAAGAGAAGGCCCCGCAGCCAGACGCGGCTGCGGGGCCCTCGTTTTAGCGGGAGGTCCAGGGACCTCCTTAGCGCTCGCCTACGGTGCCGGTGCGACCACGACGCTGCCGTCGAGCGTGACGGCCGTCTGGGCCAGCAGCCTGCCGTTGACCGAGGCGCCGGTCGCCAGCGTGATGGCCGTCTGGGACAGGACGACACCTTCGAGGTGCGCCGTCGTGCCGAGCACGACCATGCCGCTGACCTGCCAGAAGACGTTCTTCGGCAGGGCGCCGCCGGCCAGGAAGACATTGGCGGCGCTGCTCAGGGTCAGGTCCTGGGCGATCTGGAAGATCCAGACGTCCGTGGCGCTGCCGGCGAGCGTGACATCCGTCGGGATCAGGACGCCGGTGCCCCACTTGTAGACGCCCGGGGCGAGGGTCATCCCTCCGACGTTGCCGGCGCCCAGCTCGGTGACGCCGGGTGCGCGCCCCGCAGCCTCGGTGAAGGCAAGCTCCATGTCACCGACGGCCGTGGTCAGGTTGGACGGAGTGGGCGGCGCGTAGTCGGCCGCGTACACCTTCCCGACGATCTGCGTGGAGGTCGAGAACACGTTGGTGGCGTCCGCGATCAGGGAGAACCCCGTGATGTAGGTGGCCGCGGCGGGGCTGACCCCGACGTCTCCGACCACGGCGGAGTCCGGAACGGTGGAGATCCCGCTCTTGGCGAGGATCACGAAGCTCCCGGCCGCCCCCAGGTTGACGGGGAGCCGCACCGGCGTGGACATCCCGGTGGTGAAGCTCCAGACGTAGCTGGCCGCCATGGCCACGCCGAGGGCGCTCCTGGCGCCCGTGGTGATGGTGGCGGTGTACGAGGCGTTGCCTTCGAGCTGGGCGTCGGGCAGGAACAACGCGGTCGAGTTCGCGTAGGTCACCGTGCCCTGGACCGGGGTCGCCGCGGCCCCGGAGGTCAGCGTGAACGTGCTGGCGGTGAGCGTGGCGGGATCCATCGACTCGCTGAAGCGGGCGCTGGCGTTCCCGTCGAGGGCCACGCCGGTGGCGGCGTCGAGGGGGGTGCTGGAGACCACCGTCGGCGTCGTCGGGCTCCCGCCGCCCGTGGTGAAGGTCCAGGCGAACCTCCCGGTGAGGCCCACGCCGGCCAGGCTCTTGGCCCCGGGGGTGATGGTCGCGGTGTACGAGCCGTTGGCCTCCAGCGGCGCGGCCGGCGAGAACACCGCCTTGAAGTTGGCGTAGCTCACCGTGCCCTGGACCGGGACCGACGCCGCGCCGAGGGTCAGCGTGAACGTGCTCGCGGTGAGCGTGGCGGGATCCATCGCCTTGCTGAAGGTGGCGCTGGCGTTCTGGCCGAGCGAGACGCCGGTGGCGCCAGCGAGGGGGGTGGTCGCGATGACCCTCGGAGCCGTGAACCTCTTGCCAGTCTTGAAGTGCCAGCGGCGCTCCGACTCGAGGCGCTCGCCGGTGGTGCTCCTGGCCTCGGTCTTGATGGTCGCGGTGTACTCACTGTCGCTGTCGAGCGCGGCGGCCGGCGAGAAGACCGCCGTCGAGTTGGCGTAGGTCACCGTGCCCTGGACCGGAGTGGCCTCCGCCCCGGTGGTCAGCGTGAACGTGCTCGCGGTGAGCGTGGCTGGATCCATCGCCTTGTTGAAGGTGACGCTGGCGTTCCCGTCGAGGGGGACGTCGATGGCGTCGGTGAGGGGCGTGTTGGACGTGACCGTCGGTGCACCCGGCGGCGTGGTCGAGGCGCCACCGCCGGAGGTACCGCAGGCGGCGGCGAAGGCGAGCAGCAGAACGGCTGCACAGCGTCCAGGTAGATACGACTTCGAGCTCATCATCGGCGCTCCCCCTGCGTGAACAGCGTGCGATTTCAGATGGCGTGTCCCGCTGGCAGCGGAGCGCCCTGGGCAACCCCCAAGCACCGCCCGGGCCAACAGGACGAACACAAGCATCACGGGCGCTTGGCGGCGTCCCTCCCGCCGGATCGTGGCGGGCTCAATCAGGCCGAGGTAGGTGCTCCCTCAATTCGATGGGGCGCGACGGCCGAGGGGCGCCGACCACCTCCCACTTCTCGGGCCGGGCCCTGCCTCGCTCCGGGATCCCGAGAAGTGGTAACGATCCACCCCATGCCCACCATCACCTTGAACGGCTGCGACCTCCACTACCAGGACGTGGGCCACGGCCCCAGCGTCGTGGTCCTCCTCCACGCCTTTCCGCTCCACGGCGGGATGTGGGCGGCCCAGGTGAAGGCGCTCGAAAGCCACCACCGGGTGGTGGTGCCCGACTTCCGCGGCCTGGGGCAGAGCGGCCCGCCGCCGGTCGCCTCCACCATGGAGGTGCTGGCCGAGGACGTGCGCGCCCTGCTGGCCCACCTGCGCGTCGAGCGGGCCGCGGTGGCCGGTCTCTCCATGGGCGGCTACCTGGCCTTCGAGGTGTGGCGCCGGGCGCCCGGGCTGGTGCGAGGGCTGGCGCTCTGCGACACCAAGGCGGGCGCCGATACGGCCGAGGGGGCGGCCGGGCGCGAGGCCTTCGCGAAGAACGCGCTGGAGCACGGCCTGGCCTGGGTGGCCGACGCCATGGTGCCGAAGCTCCTCAAGCCCACTCCAGACCCCGCGGTGGTGAAGCAGGTGCGCCTCCTCATCGGCGCTGGCACGCCGGCCGGGGTGGCGGCGGCGCAGCGAGGCATGGCGGTGCGGCCCGACTCGACCACCACGCTGGCCACCGTCAAGGTCCCCACGCTGGTGCTGGTGGGCGAGGAGGATGGCCTCACCCCGCCGGCCGACGCCGAGAAGGTGGCGGCGGGTATCAAGGGCGCCGCGCTGGTCCGCATCCCGGGCGCTGGCCACCTCTCGTGCCTGGAGAACCCGGCGGCCTTCACGGCCGCGCTCGAGGCCTTCGTGAGAGGGCTGCCCGCGTGAGCCGGCGGCCCAGGCGCCGCGAGCGAGGCGGGACGGGCGCGGCCGAGGGGCTGCCCCCCATCTACGAAGGGCCGGAGGCGCTGAGGGCGCTGCTCCTCCGCGCCGGCGCCGAGGTGACGGCCGAGGAGGTCATCGAGCGCTTCACTCGCGCCGTGGCCGCCAAGGAGCCGCGCAGCGCCGTCATCCCCTGCCTCTTCACCGCCGAGCCGCGCTTCGCCTCGCCCGATGAGGCGCGCCGGCTCTACGGCAACCTCTTCGGCCTGTGGGCCCGGCTCGAGGCCGGCCTGGGCGCGCACGACGACGCGCCCGACGTGGTGCCCGAGCCGCCGCCGCCACCGCCGCTGCCGGAGCGCGGACTCACGCCGGGCCGGCAGGTGCCGCTCGACCTGGTGGAGGCGGTCTGGAAGCACCTGGCCGCCGCGCCGCCGCGCGAGCTCGACCGCAAGCGGGACCGCTACATGAACGTGCAGGCCGACGTGGTGGCCTGGCTCGACGGCGTGCCGCTGCCCGGGTCCGGCGCGCTGGCGGCCACCGACCTCGCCTTCGAGGCCTGGGCCATGTTCGACCAGGCCTTCGGCGAGCGGCTGCCCCTGGTGGAGTGGAAGGCGCTGAAGCGGCTGGAGCAGGAGCCACCGCCCGCCGAGGCCACCCAGCCGGCGGTGGCGGCCTACGCCGCGGAGGCGCTCGACACGCTGGCCGCCGAGGACGAGGCCTTCGACGAGCCGGCGCGGGCTCAGGTGGAGAAGGTGGTGGCCACGCTGCTGGCCGCGCTCACGGAGGCGCTGCGGGAGCCGTCGTAGGAAGGGCGGGCCCGCCGCGCTGGTGGGTGTGACCGAGCACGATGGCCGCCCGCGCCTTCTGCGAGGGCGTCAGCCCCGCCGACACCGCCTCCACCAGGCCTGCGTCGAGCCGCTGAAGCCGCGCTTGCGCCTCGCGGAGCTGCGCCAGCGCCAGGTCCACCGCCGCGGCCTCCGCCCCGGTGCCGCTGGCCGCGCCGCGCAGGACCGCCAGGGCCGCGTCCCGCGCCCGCCTGGGCGCCACCGCCTCCTCGTCGAAGCGCTCCAGCGTCCTCTTCAGCGCGGCGGCCTGCGCGCCGTCGAGGTCGAGCACCTCGACCAGCCCGGCCACCACCGGCCCCAGCCCCTCGGCCGCCGCCATGGCGGCGGCCACCTCCTCGGCGGTGAGGTGCGGGGCGTGGCGGCTGAAGGCCGGGATCATGAGGAAGGCGGCGGCCGCCAGGACCGCGAGGATGGCGCCCAGCTTGAGGAGCCAGGCGTGGGGCTGGCGGAGGAGCCGCTGGAGCGCGCGCTCCTCCGCCTGGCCCCCTCCCTGGAGGACCTTCAAGGCTGGCCGCCGATCCTGTCGCTGGTCGCCCATGTCGTCCGTCGCGTCGAGGCGGCGCACTTGCCCGCCGGGAGGTCCGGCGCGGATACTGGCGCGCCCCACCCGTTCTCGTTCTACCCGGAGAGTCTCCCGAATGCTCGATCTCAAGGCCGTGGTCGCCGACTTCGACGGGTTCGCCGCCCGCCTGGCCCGGAGGGGTGAGGCCGCCGCCGCCGCGCTCGCGCCGGTCCGCCCGCTGGCCGCGCGCCGCCGCGAGCTCAACGTGCTCATGGAGGGGCAGAAGAAGGAGCAGAGCGAGGCCAACGGCAGGATCCGCGAGCTCATGAGGATCGACAAGGCCGCCGGCGAGAAGGCGCGCGGCGAGCTCAGGGTCATGGGCGACGCCGTCAAGGCGAGCGAGGCCGAGCTCGGCGAGCTGGAGGCCGAGATCTCGCGCCTGCTGCTCCTGGTGCCCAACCCGCCCCATGCGTCGGTGCCGGCCGGCGCCGACGAGAGGGGCAACGTGGAGGTGAAGCGCTGGGGCGAGAAGCCGAGCTACGCCTTCACCCCGAAGCCGCACTGGGAGCTGGGCGAGGCGCTCGGCGTGCTGGAGTGGCAGCAGGCGGCCAAGCTCTCCGGCTCGCGCTTCACCATCTACAAGGGGGCGGCGGCGCGGCTGGAGCGGGCCATCGCCAGCTTCTTCCTCGACGTGCACGTGTCGCGTGGCTACACCGAGATCCTGCCGCCCTACCTGGTGACGGGCGAGACCATGACCGGCACCGGGCAGCTGCCCAAGTTCGAGGAGGACCTCTTCAAGACCGGCGGGGAGACGCCGCTCTACCTCATCCCCACCGCCGAGGTCCCGGTCACCAACATGCACCGGGACGAGGTCTTCGACGCGGGGGCGCTGCCCATCTCCTACTGCGCCTGGACCCCGTGCTTCCGCGCCGAGGCCGGCGCCGCGGGGCGCGACACGCGCGGCCTCATCCGGCAGCACCAGTTCCACAAGGTGGAGCTGGTCAAGTTCGCCGCCGCCGAGGCGTCCTACGCCGAGCACGAGCGGATGGTGGACGACGCCTGCGAGGTCCTGCGCCGCCTCGGCCTGCACCACCGGGTGGTGCTGCTCTGCGCGGGCGACATGGGCTTCAGCGCCGCCAAGACCTACGACCTCGAGGTCTGGTGCCCGGGCCAGGACCAGTTCCGCGAGATCAGCTCGGTCTCCAACTGCGAGGACTTCCAGGCGCGCCGCATCCGCGTGCGCTACCGCGGGCCGGACGGGAAGCCCCGCCTGGCCCACACCCTCAACGGCTCGGGCGTGGCGGTGGGGCGGACCGTGGTGGCCGTCCTCGAGCAGTACCAGCAGGCCGACGGCTCGGTGCTGGTGCCCGAGCCGCTGCGGCCGTACATGGGCGGGCTGGACCGGATCGAGAAGACCGCCTTCCCGCGGGGCGTGGAGCGCTGACCCCCGCCCGCGTCAACGGGCTTGATCCCATCACGCCCATCCTCTATACAGGGCGGCTCCTAGGCCCTCCTGGGCGCTTTTCCCCGGGACGGCGGCAGGTTGACGAGACGAGGGGTTCGGAGGAGTGGCCGAGCGGTTTAAGGCGGCGGTCTTGAAAACCGCTGAGGGTTCACGCCCTCCGAAGGTTCGAATCCTTCCTCCTCCGCCAGTGACGAGGGCGCGAAGAGGTTCTGGAAAGGTGGCCGAGAGGCCGAAGGCGCTGGTTTGCTAAACCAGTATACGGGGTGACCTGTATCGAGGGTTCGAATCCCTCCCTTTCCGCCAGTGAGCCCGCGTCGAGCGGGTGCGGAACGACATGAAGAGTTGGGCCCTTAGCTCAGATGGATAGAGCGTCGGACTACGAATCCGAAGGCCACTGGTTCGAATCCAGTAGGGCCCACCAGTAAAGACGGGAGCTTGGGTAACCCCCAGGCTCCCGTCTCTTTTTGTCGGGCCACTTCTCGGGCCACGGGTTCGGACTCCAGCACCTCCAGCGATCCGGCTGGGGCCTGGAGGGGTCATGCAGCTTGCCCCGACGTAGGGGTGGAGCCGTGGCCAAGCCGACGAAGCACTACGGGATGTGGCGGATCCGCTGGGTCGACGAGAATCGCGGCCGGCACAGCGAGGTCTATGAGAAGCGCGAGGACGCGGTCTTCAAGCTGCGGGAGCACGAGCAGCGGGTCGCCGAAATCAAGCGCGGCCACCGGCTGCCGGACCCCCCACCCAAGTCCTTCGACGACGTCGCCGACCACTGGCTGAAGACCAGGGCGGCCACCAAGCGCAGCCGGGCCTGCGACGAGTCGATCATCCGAGCGCACCTCCGGCCGGCTTTCACGGGCATGCAGCTCGCCGCCATCGGCAAGTTGGTTCTGGACGGCTTCTGCGCCTCGAAGGCCCACCTCCACAAGAACACCCAGCACCACATCCTCACCCTCCTCGTCTCACTGCTCCGAACGGCAAAGGGCCTCGGCTGGCTCCGGGTGCTTCCCGAGATCGAGAAGCCGAAGATCAAGCTCTTCAGCCGGGACTTCCACTACCTCCGCACCAACGAGGAAATCCTTCGGCTCCTCCGGTCGGCTCGCGAGGAAGGCGACCTGGAGTTCGCCTTGTACGCCACGACCGTCTACACCGGCATGCGCCAGGGCGAGGTGGCCGGCCTGATGTGGAACGAGGTGGACCTGGAGAAGCGGCTCATCATCGTCGCGCACAGCTGGGATGGTCCGCCCAAGAGCGAGAAGGACCGCCCGGTTCCCCTCGTGGACGCCTTGCTGCCAGTCCTGGCCGCCTGGCGCCTCCAGTCCGCCGGCAAGTTCGTCTTCCCGAACCGCGACGGCGGCATGTTCTGCAAGAGCGCTCGCATCTTCCAGGAGACGCTGCACGCCATCCTCGACCGAGCGGGCTTCCCCAGGGTTGAGCGCAACGGCAGGACTTGCCGGTACATCCGGTTCCACGACTTGCGGCACACCTTCGCGACGCAATGGATGATGACCGGCGGGAACTTCTTCACGCTCCAGCAGATCCTCGGCCACGCCTCGCCGCAGATGACGATGCGGTACGCGCACTTCGCGCCAGCAGCTTTCGCGGCTGACTACGGCCGATTCGGCGAGGCGCTTAGGCTGGACGACGCCCAGATCGTCCCGTTCCCCGCGGGCGCAGCGACATAGGTCCTGCCGGCTCCCTCCAGCGATCCCTCCAATCGCTGGAGGGGCTTCTCCCTGTCAGGACTGTTCTTCTCCTAGTGATCGACGTGGCCCAGTAGGCCCGCGAAGGAGAGAAAATGGACCCAGGGAAGCAGCCGAACGTCTCGACCTATCTCAAGTACAGCGACGCCTCCGTCCTACTCGATGTGAAGGTCGGAACCCTCTACGCGTGGGTGTCACGCGGCTTGATCCCCTTC
>JANNKC010000446.1:0-6213 GCA_031396105.1 Anaeromyxobacter sp. | reverse complement strand
GCGGCGGGGCGCCGGCGCGCCGGGCCCGCGCGAACGCCGCGGCGGCGGCGATGGTGGCGCGGGCGTCCTCGGCCTTCTGCGACGGGGCGCCGGGGAGGAAGGCGGTGAGCCGGGCCCGCGCCGCGCCCGAGAGGCGGGCCGCCGCCAGCACCGCGGGCCAGGTCCGGGACTGGTAGAAGAGGCCGGCCGCCGCGGCCACCAGCGCCCGCCCTTCACGCCCGGTGCACAGGCCGCCCGCCATGGCCGCCAGGGCCGCGCCGCGCACGTCCACCAGCGGCACGGTGAGCGGGCGGAAGCCGTGTTCGCGGCCGGCGTGGAGCAGCGCCACCTCGCCGTCGTCGTCCACCACGCCGTCCCGGTACCAGCCGAAGATGCGCCCCACGCCCACCACGCCGAAGGGCTGGAGCTCGGCGGCCCGGAGCGCGCCCATGGAGGCGCCGCCGAAGACCTGCACGCCGGCCGCCTGCGCCGCCAGCACCTCGTGGTGCCAGACCGAGGGGACCGCCTCGAAGAGCCCGTCCACCAGCGCCACCGCCAGCGGCCGCTCCGGCAAGACGGCGAAGAGGTCCCCGGCCTGCGCCGGCGGCAGCACGCGGCAAGGGGTCAGCCGCCGCGCCTCGGTGGCCGGGAGCGAGGGGCCGAGGAAGACCACCAGGTCGGCGGAGGACGGGCGGGCTCCGGCGGCGGGGCTGGAGGCTCGGAGCGCGCGCGGCGCGCGGCGGGGCGGCGCGCTCATCCGAGCAGCTCCGAGCGGCGCAGGCCGGGCACCAGCACCTTCACCACGTGGAGGCCGGGCGGGCCGGCGAGGTCGGTGACCACCACCCGCCGGTGGCCGGCGGCGGCGAGCCGCGAGAGGACCAGCCGCACCGCGGCGCGCGGGGCGAGGGCGCCGTGATCCGGCAGCGCGGCGGCGCGGCGCGTCGGACGGGCCCGGTCACACAGGGCGACGAGCGGCAGGCCCGCCAGGCGCGCCCCGTGGAGCACGTCCTCGCGCGCGCCGTGGATCTCGGTGAGGCGCGACTGGGCCGCCTCGAGCAGCGCCGCCAGCAGCGCCTCGTCGCGCCGGAGGCGGCAGGCGTAGCCGGCCGCCACGGGCACCGGGCCGCGCTCCAGGTCCACCAGCAGGGCCGCCGCGGTCGGGAGGCCGAGGCCGGCGGTGACGTCGAGGAGGTGGACCGCGAAGCCGCGGGCCGAGAGCCGCTTCGCCCGGTCCGCCGTGCGCGGCGCGCCCCTGGCGAGCGAGGCCGGAGCGAGGAGCCGGCGCCGCACCTCGGCCGGCGTGAAGCCGCCTGCCAGCGCCCGCGCCAGCTGGTCCCGCTCGCAGGCCTCGAGGAGCGCGTGGAGCAGCGCCGCCTCGCGGACCGCGTGCGCCCCCATGCCGTTGGAGGTCCAGGGCACCAGCGCCGGCCCCAGCGGCTCGGTGCCGGCCGGCGGGCAGTGGACGGCGTGGGCCGGCACCAGGCAGGGGTGGCCGGAGAGGAGGTCCTGGCCGGTCCGCCAGGCCAGCCGAGCCGCCTCCCAGCCCGGTGTGGCCTCCCCGGGGGCGAGCTCGGCGGGGCCCAGGACGCGGCGGGCTCCGAACCGCGCGCGCAGCTCCGCCACGGTCCCGTTCACCAGGGACAGCGGCCGCTCGGCGCTCCAGAGCTCGGCCGCCTCGCCGAGCGCCCCCGCGGCCGCCTGGGCGTAGCTCTCTCCCTTGCCGTTGGTGACCTGGAGCACGTGGCCCCCTGGCCGGACGGCCGCCACCACCTCCACGCCCGCCCGGTCGAGGCCGGTCAGGCGGGCCAGGCGGGTCACCCCCAGCGCGTCCTGCAGCGCGGCGAGCGGACGCTCCCGATGGGGTCGAGGGCCGGGCATCGAAGGCCCTTATATCCTGCGGCATGCCCGAACAGCCCGTCGACCTCGCCCTGGCCCACTACGAGAAGAACGCCGCCATCTACCTCGACGAGCTGAAGCGGCTCGTCCGCATCCCCTCGGTCTCCTTCGCCGGCTTCCCGGCCATCGAGGTGCACCGCAGCGCCACCGCGGTGGGCGAGCTGCTCAAGCGGCGCGGCTTCGAGAAGGTGGAGATCCTGGAGGTGGAGGGGGCGCACCCCTACGTCTACGGCGAGCGCATCGAGGACCCGGCCGCGCCGACCTTGCTGCTCTACGCCCACCACGACGTGCAGCCGGCCGGCGAGGCGGAGGCCTGGAAGAGCCCGCCCTTCGAGCCCACCGAGCGCGACGGCCGCCTCTTCGGCCGCGGCGCCGCCGACGACAAGGCCGGCATCCTGACCCACGCCGCCGCCGTGGACGCCTGGGTGCGCGGCGCCAAGCACCTCCCGCTCAACGTCAAGATCGTCATCGAGGGGGAGGAGGAGACCGGCTCCGAGCACCTGGTGGCCTTCCTGCAGAAGTACCGGGCCCGCCTCGACGCCGACGCCATGATCCTGACCGACACCGGCAACGTGGACACGGGCGTCCCGTCCATCACGGTGGCGCTGCGCGGCCTGGTGACGGTGGACGTGGAGGTGCGGGCGCTGGAGCAGTCGGTCCACTCCGGCATGTGGGGCGGTCCCGTGCCCGATCCGGCCATGGCGCTCTGCCGCATGCTGGCCACGCTGGTGGAGGCCGACGGGCGCATCGCCATCCCGGGGATCTACGACCGGGTGCGGCCGCTCACCAAGGCCCAGTCCGACGCCATCGCGGCCCTCCCGGTCACCGAGGAGTCCTTCCGGCGCCAGGCCAGGATGCGCCCCGGCGTGAAGCTGCTGGGCGGCCGCCACCCGCTGGAGGAGAACTGGTGGCAGCCCTCGCTGGCGGTGAACGCCATCCAGGCCTCCACCCGCAAGGACGCCCGCAACATCATCAACGACGTGGCCTGGGCGCGCGTCGGAGTCCGGCTGGTGGCGGACATGGACCCCACCGACGTGCGCGAGCGGCTGGTGGCGGCGCTGCAGCGGGCGGTGCCCTGGGGGCTGGAGCTCAAGGTCCGCACCGAGACCGCCGGCCCCCCCTGGATGACCGACCTCGACCACCCCGCCTTCGCGGCCTCGTTCCGGGCGCTGGAGAAGGGGTTCGGCCGGCCTGGCCTGGCCATCGGCTGCGGCGGCTCCATCGGCTTCGTGGAGCCCTTCGCCAAGGCGCTGGGTGGCGCCCCCGCCATCCTCATCGGGGTGGAGGACCCGTACTCCAACGCCCACTCCGAGAACGAGAGCCTGCACCTGGGCGACTTCCAGCGAGGCATCCGCAGCGCCATCCACCTGTACGCCGAGCTGGCGGCGGTGCTGCGGAAGGGGTGAGCGGCCCAGGGCCGACCCGCCACGACCAGGCCGTCACCACGGGCGCCCGTGCCGGGCCCGGGGTAGACTCTGCCCTTTTCCGGCGGTGCCGCGCGCCACACCCGCGGTGACGGAGGAGGACGGATGGCAGGCATGATGAAGGGGTCCGGGAGCCGCACCGAGGAGGCCAAGGCGCTGGAGCGGTCGCGCGACCTGCCCAACTCGCGCACGGCGGCCGACGCCGACGCGCTGAAGCGGTCCTTCGCCGACCACCTGCAGTACTCACAGGGCAAGGACGAGCACACCGCCACCCCGCTGGACCGCTACTTCGCCGCCGCCCACACGGTGCGCGACCACATGATGCGCCGGTGGATCCAGACGCAGCAGACCTACTACAAGCGCGACGCCAAGCGGGTCTACTACCTGTCCCTGGAGTTCCTCATGGGACGGCTCATGGAGAACAACCTCATCAACCTGGGGCTCCAGGCCAACATGAAGGCGGCCCTCTCCGAGCTGGGGCTGGACCTGACCGACCTGCTGGCGCAGGAGCCGGACGCCGGCCTGGGCAACGGCGGCCTGGGGCGCCTGGCCGCCTGCTTCCTCGACTCCATGGCCACGCTGCAGCTGCCGGCCTACGGCTACGGCATCCGCTACGAGTTCGGCATCTTCGACCAGGAGATCCGCAACGGCTACCAGGTGGAGCGGCCGGAGGAGTGGCTCCGCTTCGGCTGCGCCTGGGAGATCCCGCGCCCCGAGGCGCAGGTGCCCATCCGGCTCTACGGCCGGACCGAGCACTTCAAGGACGAGCACGGCCTGGCGCGGGTGCGCTGGGTGGATGGGCGGCGCGTCATGGGGATGCCCTACGACGTTCCCGTGGCGGGGTATGGCGCCGGCACCGTCAACACGCTCAGGCTCTGGCGCGCCCGCGCCTCGCAGGAGATCGACCTGGCCGACTTCAACGCCGGCGACTACCTGCGCGCCGTGGAGGAGAAGGACATCTCGGAGAACATCTCCAAGGTGCTCTACCCCAACGACGTCACGGTCATGGGCAAGGAGCTGCGCCTGCAGCAGCAGTACTTCTTCGTGGCCTGCTCCATCCACGACATCGTGACCCGCCACCTCAAGGTCCACCAGGGCTTCGGCGACTTCGCCGACAAGGTGGCCATCCAGCTCAACGACACCCACCCGGCCATCGCCATCGCCGAGCTGATGCGGGTGCTGGTGGACGAGCAGGGGCTGGAGTGGGACCAGTCCTGGACGCTGTGCCGCGCCACCTTCGGCTACACCAACCACACGCTGCTGCCGGAGGCGCTGGAGCGCTGGAGCGTGGACCTCTTCGGGCGGGTGCTGCCGCGCCACCTGGAGCTCATCTACGAGATCAACGCCCGCTTCCTGGCCGAGTGCCGCGCCTCCGGGCGGGTCGACGAGGGGGCCATCGGCCGCATGTCGATCATCGAGGAGGGCGGCGTCAAGCAGGTGCGCATGGCCAACCTGGCGGTGGTGGGCTCCCACTCCGTCAACGGCGTGGCCGCGCTCCACACCGACCTGCTGAAGCGCCACCTCTTCCACGACTTCGACCAGCTCTGGCCGGGCAAGTTCAACAACAAGACCAACGGCGTGACGCCGCGCCGCTGGCTGCTGGCCTCCAACCCGGAGCTGGCCCGCGCCCTCACCGAGGTCATCGGCCCGGGCTGGATCACCGACGGCGCCGAGCTGAGGAAGCTCGAGCCGCTGGCCGCCGACGCCGGCTTCCGCCGCCTCTTCCGCGAGGTGAAGCGCGACAACAAGGCGCGCCTGGCCGCGATCGTGAAGGCCGAGAACGGCATCACGCTGGACCTCGACTCCATCTTCGACGTCCAGGTCAAGCGCATCCACGAGTACAAGCGGCAGCTCCTCGCCATCCTGCGGGTGGCCCACGAGTACCTGCGCATGAAGGCCGATCCGGGCTACCGGCCGGTGCCGCGCAGCTACCTGTTCGGCGGCAAGGCGGCCCCCGGCTACCACATGGCCAAGCAGATCATCAAGCTCATCAACTCGGTGGGCGACGTGATCAACCACGACGTGGACGTGCAGGGGCGCATCGCGGTGGCCTTCCTGCGCAACTTCCGCGTCAGCCTGGGCGAGCGGGTCTACCCCGCGGCCGACCTCTCCGAGCAGATCTCCACCGCCGGCAAGGAGGCCTCCGGCACCGGCAACATGAAGTTCACCCTCAACGGGGCCCTCACCATCGGCACGCTCGACGGCGCCAACGTCGAGATCCGCGAGGAGGTGGGGGCGGAGAACTTCTTCCTCTTCGGCCTGACCGTGGACGGGGTGCAGGCGCTCCGCACGCGCGGCTACCAGCCCTGGGAGTGGTACCGCAGCGACCGGAACCTGAAGGCGGTGCTCGACGCCATCGGCGGCGGGGTCTTCTCCCCCGGCGAGCCCGGCCTCTTCCGGCCCATCGTGGACTCGCTGCTCAACGGCGGCGACCCCTACCTGTGCCTGGCCGACTTCGCGGCCTACTGCGCCTGCCAGGACAAGGTGTCGAAGGCCTGGCTCGACCAGGAGGACTGGACGCGCAGGGCCATCCTCAACACGGCGCGCTCCGGCATGTTCTCCTCCGACCGGACCATCCGCCAGTACGCCGACGAGATCTGGAAGGTGAAGTCCACGCCGGTGGTGTAGGGCGGCCGGCACGGCCCGGCCGGCCTTCCGGTCGGCGCGGGCGGTGCCGGCGGCCGCCCGTCGTTCAGCGGCGCGGCCGCCAGCCGAAGCGGGCGAGCTCCACCCGCCCGCGCGCGTCGAGCACCACCCCCTCGCGCTCGAGGAGGTCGCGCTGCACGCCGGCGCCCATGGGATCCTTGAGCGAGATGCCCGCCAGGCCGCGCCCGCGCGCGCCCAGCACCCGCTGCCAGGGCACGTCATGGGCCGTGCCGCGCAGGGCCGAGAGGGCGTAGCCGGCCAGCCGGGC
>JANNKC010000437.1:0-2095 GCA_031396105.1 Anaeromyxobacter sp. | reverse complement strand
GCAGCTCGCGCCGGGCGCCGTGGTCCGACAGGTCTTCCCGCTCCGCGGGAACGAGCCTGCACTCGGCCACGATCTCCTTCGCGACCCGGACCGCCGCTTCCAGGCGCGGGCGGCCATCGAGTCCCGCCAGCTCACCGTGGCTGGCCCGTTCGAGCTGCTGCAAGGAGGCATCGGCCTCGTCGGCCGACTGGCAGTCTTCCTCGAGGATGGGTCGACGCCAGGCCGCGATCGCCTGTGGGGGCTGGTGACCGCGGTGATCCGCGTCCCCGAGCTGCTGGAGGCCGCGCAGCTCGGGCGGCTCGCCGACGCGGGGTATGCCTACGAGCTGACGCGACGGGATCCCGAGACGGGCCGTCGCCTGCGCATCGCGGGCGACACGCTCACCGCCGTGGCGGCCTCCATCCAGATCAAGGTGCCGAATGGCGAGTGGACCCTCGGCATCGCCCCGGCTGGCGGCGGCCGCGTCAACCCGTGGCTCACCTTGCAGTACGCCGTGGCCCTCGGCGGCGCCGCCGTCATCGCGCTCTTCGCCTTCGCGGTGCTGCGCCAGCCCGAGATCCTGCGGCGTGAGGTGGCGGCCCGGACCGCAGACCTGGCGGAGGACGTGGCGCAGCGGCGCCGCGCCGAGGAGGCCCTCACCTTGACGCAGAAGGTTGTCGACAGGGCAGTCATCGCCATCGCCTGGGTCGGACCAGACGACCGGGTCGTCTATGCCAACGAAGCCTTCGGCCTGCTGGGCGGGGCCGTCGGGGAGACCCGCGGCCTCCCCCTCTGGGAGGCGTTCCCACCCATCTCGAGCGACGCCTGGGAATCCATCCGGCTCAACGTCGAGCGGGCCTCGAGCACCACCCGGGACGTGGCGCTCACAGGCGGACGACTGCCTCGGCACGCCATCGTCACGCTGGAGCGGCTGAGGGTCCACGGCCGGGAACTCGTGGTGCTCTTCGCGCGCGACGTCACGGCCGAGCGCCGCGGCGAGGAGCAGCTCCGCCAGGCCCAGAAGCTGGACGCCATCGGCCAGCTCGCCGGGGGCATCGCCCACGACTTCAACAACCTCCTGACCGGCATCCTCGGGCACGCCTCCGTACTCACCGAGGACTCCGAGCCCGGCAGCGAGGCTCACGACGCCGCCGAGACCATCACCTCGGCGGCGCGCAGGGGCGCGGAGCTCACCAGGGGCCTGCTCGGGTTCGCGCGACGCCATCAGCTCGCCATGCTGCCGCTCGACACCCACGCCGTGCTGCGCGAGGTCACCAGGCTGCTCGGGCGGACGCTCGACAAGCGCATCCGCATCGTGGAGCGGCTCGAGGCCCGCCCCAGCACGCTGATCGGCGACGGCGGCCAGCTCCAGCAGGCGCTGCTGAACCTCGCCGTCAACGCGCGCGACGCGATGGCCGAGGGCGGGGAGCTGACCTTTCAGACCCAGGTGATCGACCTCGGCCCGGAGGCCACGCCGGGTCCGGCTGGGATGAAGTCCGGGAAGTACCTGGCCATCACGGTGGCCGACACGGGTCACGGCATCCCGCCCGACCTCCAGGAGCGGATCTTCGAGCCCTTCTTCACGACCAAGGAGGTCGGCCAGGGCACTGGGATGGGGCTGGCCATGGTGTACGGGTTCGCCAGGGGGCACGGGGGCAGCGTGACCGTCGCCAGCGTTCCCGGGCGCGGCGCCCGCTTCACCATCAACCTGCCGTTGGCCTGCCCCACGCAAGATGCGCCCCCGGTCGAGGCAAGCTCAGGGGTCATGCGCGGATCAGGGCTCGTCCTGGTCATCGACGACGATGATGCGCCGCGCTCCGCCGCGGAGCGGATCCTCCGCCACGCAGGCTACGAGGTCGTCACCGCCCCAGGGGGCGCGGAGGCCCTGCGCATCTTCCGCGTTCGCAGGAGGGAGGTCGCCGCCGTGCTGCTCGACCTGGCCATGCCCGGGATGGACGGTGTCGCCTGCTACGCGGCCCTGCGGGAGCTCGATCCGTCCGTCCAGGTGGTGCTCACCTCCGGTCTCGATCGGGACGGGCGGGCCGGCGCGCTGCTCGGTGCCGGCGTGGCGGCGTACCTGCCGAAGCCGTTCACGCCGCCGCAGCTCACCGAGGTC
>JANNKC010000435.1:0-10063 GCA_031396105.1 Anaeromyxobacter sp. | reverse complement strand
CGCGCTCGGCCGGGTCGTTCCACCGCGCCTCCGCTCCACGGGGCAGGCCCTCTTCTCGGCCGTGGTCTTCGGAGGAGGGAACGCACTTGGGTACCAACTTGCGGGGCTCGGGTATGACCACTACGGCGCAGCCGCCCCCCTTTTCTGGTGGGCAGGCCTCATCGAGGTCGTGCCGCTGACGGGGGTCCTGATCGCCCGCCATCGAGGTCGGAACGGGGCCTGGTCCGCCTTGAGTAAGTGACTAATTACTCAGAAAGTTTGTGCGCTTTCAGTTCAAGGGCTCATCTGGACAAGAGCGTTGAGCCGACCTGACGAATTCGCATTGTTTGCACGCATCGACTGCACGAGGTGCGCTGACCTTGCGCGCTTCTCTTGTGCCGGCCGTGTAGCCCGTGGTAGGGAATTTTCACCGGATCACCCGCGGACCCCCCGAATTCACCCCCCCCCCGGAGGAATAAGCATGGCTGAGTCGAACGTGGCGCAGATCCCTGGAAAGGGAACCGGCATCACCAAAGAGGAGAAGATGGTCATCTTCGCCTCCTCGCTGGGCACCGTCTTCGAGTGGTACGACTTCTATCTCTACGGGTCCCTGGCGGCCATCATCTCGAAGCAGTTCTTCGTGGCGGTGAACGAGACCACCTCGTTCATCTTCGCGCTGCTCGCCTTCGCCGCCGGCTTCTTCGTCCGCCCCTTCGGCGCCATCGTGTTCGGCCGCATCGGCGATCTCATCGGCCGCAAGTACACCTTCCTCGTCACCATCGTCCTGATGGGCGGCGCCACGTTCATCGTCGGCGTCCTGCCCAACTTCAACTCCATCGGCATCGCCGCGCCGATCATCCTCATCACCATGCGCATCCTCCAGGGCCTCGCCCTGGGCGGTGAGTACGGCGGCGCCGCCACCTACGTGGCCGAGCACGCCCCCAACGGCAAGCGCGGCTTCTTCACCTCCTTCATCCAGACCACCGCCACGCTCGGCCTCTTCCTGTCGCTGATCGTGATCCTCACCTGCCGCCTGGCGCTCGGCACGGCGGCCTTCGAGGAATGGGGCTGGCGCATCCCGTTCCTGCTCTCCCTCATCCTGGTCGGCGTCTCGGTCTGGATCCGGCTCCAGCTGAACGAGTCGCCGATCTTCAAGAAGATGAAGGAGGAGGGCAAGATCACCCGGGCGCCGCTGACGGAGTCGTTCCTCCGCTGGGGCAACCTCAAGACCGTGCTCCTCGTCCTCTTCGGCGGCGTGGCCGGCCAGGGCGTGGTCTGGTACACGGGCATGTTCTACGAGCTCTTCTTCCTGCTCCAGATCCTCAAGCTCGAGAGCCAGGCCGCCAACCTCATCGTGGCCTTCTCGCTGATCATCGGCACGCCGTTCTTCATCGTCTTCGGCGCGCTCTCCGACAAGATCGGCCGCAAGTGGATCATCATGGCCGGCTGCCTCATCGCCGCCCTGACCTACTTCCCCATCTTCAAGGCGCTGACCCACTACGCCAACCCGGGCCTCGAGGAGGCGCAGATCAGCAACCCGGTGGTGGTGGTGGCCGATCCGGCCGACTGCGCTTTCCAGTTCGACCCCATCGGCAAGAAGACCTTCAAGTCTTCCTGCGACCAGGTGAAGAGCATCCTCGCCAAGAAGGCCATCCCGTACCTCAACGAGGCCGCTCCGGCCGGCACGCTCGCCTCCGTGAAGGTGGGTGCCGTGGTGGTGACCAGCTTCAACGGCAACGAGCCGGGCGTCGACTACAAGGCCAGGAACAAGGAGCTGGCGGCGGCGCTCACCGACGCCACCAAGATGTACCCGGCCAAGGCCGACATGAGCCGCGTCAACACCCCCATGGTGGTGCTGCTGCTCGTCATCCTGGTCATCTACGTGACCATGGTGTACGCGCCCATCGGCGCCTGGCTGGTCGAGCTCTTCCCGGCTCGCATCCGCTACACGTCGATGTCGCTGCCGTACCACATCGGCAACGGCTGGTTCGGCGGCTTCCTGCCGACCATCGCCTTCGCCCTGGTGGCCGCCACCGGCGACATCTACTACGGCCTCTGGTACCCCATCGTCATCGCCCTCATGACCTTCGTGGTCGGCTCGCTCTTCATGAAGGACACCGACACGCAGGCGTCGATCGCGCACGTCGACTGAGCCCCGCCGCACCGCCTCTCCGCGGCCCTCGGCACCTCCGGTGCCGGGGGCCGCTCCGTCTCGTGCTAGTTTCCCCACCATCCAAGCGCGGCGGCTCGGATCTCCGACCCACGCCGCCTCCGTCAGGAGCACCGAAATGTCGAAGTCTGCCGCCGTCCGCGCCGCCGTCGCCGCCGCCCTCTCCGTCGCCTCCACCCTGGCCGTCGCCTCGGAGGCCGCCGTCGAGGGGCAGGGCGACCTGCAGGGGGGCGCCGCGCTCGTCTACCTCCTGGGCGGGGTCTCCGCCATGGGCGTGGTGATCTGGCTGATGCTCAAGTTCATGAACCGCAAGGGCTAGCCGACCTGCGGCCGAGGCCGGACCACCGTCACCGAACAGGCCGCCTCGGCCGCCACCCGCGTCGAGACGAAGGTCCCCTTGAGCGGGACGTCGGCCGGCGGCGCGCCGATGACCAGGTGCTCCACCTGGTTCAGCCTGGCGTACTCCAGCAGGGCGCCGGCCGGGTCGTTCGACTCGATGACGTGGTAGCTGAGCCGCTCGGGGGGCAGGCCCAGCGGCTCGGCCCAGTTGCGGAGCAGCACCAGGTGCTTGATGCGCTGGCTCGTCCCCGCCTCCGCCTCGGGGCCGCCGCCCAGGTCCGAGGATGGGCGGATGACGGTGACGCAGGTGAGCCGCCGGTCCGGGTCCACCGCCATGAGCCGCCGCACCACCTCGCGCAGCGCCTGGAAGCGCGGCTCGCTCTTGTGCTGGGTGGCCACCGCCGCCAGCACGATGGCGGCGGAGACGAGGTGCTGGCTGGGGCGGTCCAGCGGCGACGGCTCGTAGCCAGCCGCCATGATCCAGCGCTTCAGGAGGGCCCCCACCCCGGGCCGCCTGAGCCGCCGGCCGCGCTCGGTCACCGTCACCTGGTCCGGGTTGGTGAGATCGCTCGCCACCTGCGCCGCCGAGGCGTAGCGACTGGCGGCCTGCGCCTCCAGGCAGCGCATGATGACCTCCTGCAGCCACTCCGGGACCTCCGGGCGGATGCGGCGCGGCGAGCGCGGCAGGTGCCAGAGCCGGCGGCGCAAGCCGCCCTGCGAGGTGGGGGCGCCGTGGGGGTACTCGCCCACCGCGAGCTGGTAGAGGATCACCCCGAGGGCGAAGAGGTCGCTGCGCGGGTCCCAGCGAACGCCCAGCACCTGCTCCGGCGAGATGTAGGGCCCCGAGCCCATGGGGTGGTGGAACTCCTCGGCCAGCAGGTCCGGGAAGTGGCCGTGGCGGGCCAGGCCGAAGTCCACCATGACCGCCGTGCCGTCGGGCCGGATGATGACATTGGACGGCTTGACGTCGAGGTGGACGACCTCCTGCGCGTGGAGCGAGTGGATGGCGGTGGCGATGGAGGCGCCCAGCACCGCCACCTCCTCCGGCGGGATGGGCGCCCGGTCAACCCAGTCCTTGAGCGACCGCCCCTCGATGCGCTCCATCACCAGGTAGGGCTGCCGGGCCAGGTCGCCGGCCGCCACGAAGCGGGGCACGTGGGGCCCCTGGAGCGCCGAGTGGACCGTCACCTCGACCTCGTAGGTGACCACGCTCTCCGAGGGTTCGCCCGGGCCCAGGCGCGGCACCTTGATGAGGAGCGGGACGTCGAGGTCCGGCCGGTCCGGCGGCGGCGCGCAGCGGTACAGGACCCCCATGCCGCCGGCGTGGAGCCGCTCGCCCACGGTGAAGCCGTCGACGAGGTCGCCCGGGTGCAGGCCGGTGCTCACGCGCTCACTCCCCTCGCTCCAGGCGGCGTGCCAGGCTCTCCGGCAGGCCGGCGGCGCGGATCTTGGCGGCCGCCCTGGCCCACTGGTAGGGCACGCGGAAGAAGGTCAGGGTGGGGCGCGCCGTGTCCAGCAGCGCATAGGCCGCGGCGGTGTTGCCGTCGCGCGGCTGGCCGGCCGAGCCCACGATGGCCAGCCAGCGGCGGTGCGCCGGCACCGGGATGGCCACGCCCGGCTCGGGCCGGAACTGCAGGGGCCGGCCGGCCGCCCCCTGGTAGTAGAGCATCTGCTCGTGGACGTGGCCGGAGAAGACCCAGGTGCCTCGCGCCATGGCCAGGCTCTGGCCGGCCCGCAGCGGGTCGGAGACGTAGGTCCAGTCGCCGGGGCGGTCGGCGCTGGCGTGCACCAGGTAGACGTCGTCGCGCCGCGCCGTGAAGGGAAGGCCGGCCAGGAAGGCCAGGTGGCGCGCGCCGAGCTGGGCGCGGGTCCACTCCACCGCCGCCTCGGCCGACTTGTTCATGGTGTCGGCGCCGTCGTCCAGGATGGCGGCGTCGTGGTTGCCGCGCACCACCAGCGCCCCGCCCTCCACGTGGCGCTCCACCAGGTCGAGCACCGCCACCGGGTCGGCGCCATAGCCCACCAGGTCCCCCACGAAGGCGTGGGCGTCGGCCCCCTGCTCGCGGGCGTGCTCCAGGCAGGCGGTCAGCCCCTCCAGGTTGCTGTGGATGTCGGCGAGGAGGGCGAGCTTCATGGGCGGCGGGCCGGCTAGAGGTCCCTCAGGGTCCTGGCGGCGAGCAGCTTGCGCAGCACCAGGAAGAGCTCGGCGGTGGCGATGGCGTCGGTGAGCGCGTCGTGGGCCTGGTAGTCGGGCAGGCCGAGCCGGCGCCGGGTCTCGGTGAGGTTGGTGGAGGGCACGTCGGGCGGCGCGTCGGCCGGGCGCACGAAGCGGGTCTTGCGGTCGAGCTTGAGGATCAGCTCGACGGTGTCCACCACCGGCGGCTTGGGCCAGGCGCGGCCCAGCCGCTGGTAGGCTCGCTTGAGGAACTGGACGTCGATGGCCTGGAAGTGGACCAGCAGCGCCCCCTCGCGGAGGCGCCGGTCCACCTCCAGCAACACGTCGCCGAGCAGCGGGGCGGCGTCCACCTCGCCCTTGAGGAGCTGGTGGGCCCGCACCGACTCGGGTCGGATCTCGCGCCCGTCCTCGGGCCGCACCAGGGTCCGGTAGGCCTCGCCCAGCTTGATGATGCCGCCGCGCACCGGGAGCATGCCCACCGAGATGATGGGGTCGCGCTTGGCGTCCAGCCCGCCGGTCTCGATGTCGAGGGCCCAGTAGACGACGGTGTCCCAGGCTGGGGAGTGGAAGAGCACGGCGTCAGTCTACCCCGCGGCCGGGGATCAGAAGCTGGCCTGGTAGTGGTAGGCCGCCATCTCCTGCCACGACTTGACGGCGCGGAAGGAGTCCTTGAGGCGGCTCCGCTCGATGCCGGAGAGCTCCGAGAGGGCCACCTTGTTGACCACGGGCTTGCCGGCCGAGAGGAGGCGGAGCTGCAGGCGCAGCCGGAGGCCGAGCAGGAAGCGGTAGGCCTCGGAGATCGAGCCGAAGACCTCCTGGCTCATCAGCCCGGCCTTGACCGCCGCCTCCAGGCGGGCCCGGGTGTTGCGCTCGGGCGAACCGACCTCCAGGCCGTAGCAGCGCGCCAGGTAGGTGATGGGTGAGAGCCCCTGCATCTTGAGGTCGACCTCGGCCGACTCGCGCAGGCGCATCATGAGGGAGCCGGGCGGCCTGAGATCCAGCGCGGCGTGCGCCAGGTAGCGCAGGAAGACCGGGTGCTGCGCCGTGGAGGAGAGCGCCTCCTCCAGCGGCCCGAGGTCCAGCGTCCCGCCCACGCGGCGGAAGTCGAAGAAGGTGGAGGCCACCAGCAGCTCCTGCGGCTGGCGCGCCTCGAACCAGCCGGCGAACCGCTGCACCCACTCCGAGACCGTGCCATTCCACTGGGTGGCCATGTAGCCGCCGGTGCAGCGCGGAAAGCCGGCCGCCACCAGGTCGCCGATGGCCAGCTCGGCCAGCCGCTGGAACCAGGCGCGGTGCGGCTCGCCCTCGTCGGCGAAGACCAGCCCGTTGTCCTGGTCCGTCAGCAGGGTCTGCTCCATGCGCCCCTCCGACCCCATGGTCAGCCAGGCGTAGGGGGCGGGCGGCTCGCCCAGGTCGGCCTCGGCGAAGGCCAGCACGCGGCGCACCAGGGCGTCGTTGAGCCGCGCGACGTAGCCGGCGATGACGTCCGCCTCCAGGCCGCCCGCCAGCAGCGCCGACGCCATCTCCGCCACCTTGGTGCCGTAGCCGGGCAGCGCCGAGCGGTCGGCCAGCCGCTCCACCCGGCGCAGCACCGCCACCGGGCCGGGGGCGTGGCACTTCAGGAGGTCGGTGGAGGTGAGGACGCCCACGATGGCGTCGCCGCGGCGGACCGGCAGGTGGTGGCCCCCGAAGTCGAGGAGCGACGTCCAGGCCGCCGAGATGGGCGTGGCCGCGTCCACCATGCGCAGCGGGCGGGTCACGATGGCGAGCACCGGGGTCTCGGGCCCCAGCCCCTCGGCCAGCACCCGGTTTCGGAAGTCACGGTCGGTGACGATGCCGGGCGGGTCGGTGCGCACCAGCACCGAGCTGATGCGCTGGTCGCGCATCACCTTGGCCGCCTCGCCCACGGTGGCGGAGGGCTCCACCCAGACGGCCGGGCGGCGCAGCAGCTGGACCACCTCGAGGTGCAGGTCGGCCTTGAAGGTCGTGACCGGCGAGTGCTCCAGGCTGCTCCTGAGCCGCTGCGAGAGCCCCACCGCGAAGTGGCCGGCGAACTGCGCGTCGCCGAGCAGGCGGCTGAAGTCGGCGCCCGGCAGCCGATAGGCCAGCAGGTCGTCCTCCACCAGGACGTCGAGCGTGGCCTTGCCGGTGATGAGCGAGGTGTAGCCGAAGGTCTCGCCCTCCTCGAGCACCTGCAGCGTCTGCCCGTCGCGCTCCAGCCGGACCGAGCCCTTGCGGATGACGTAGAGGTGCTGCAGCGGCTCACCGCCCACGGCGACCAGGCGGCTGCCGGCCGGGTAGTAGCCCACCTCGAGCGCGCTGGCCGCCAGGTCGAAGAGCGGCTGCGGCAAGGCGTTGAAGGGCGGCGTGGAGCGGACGTAGGCGATGGGGTCGAGGGAGGCCATGCCGGCGGAAGGATACGCCACGGGCCGCCGTGCCGCGACCCGGTCACTTCCCGTGGGGGCCGCGGCACGCCGTTCGCGCGCGCCCTGCGCCCTGCACGCATGGGCTGCGCGCAGAGTCTGCGCTGAGGCACTCCGTCGGCCTCCCAGGCGATATTCGATTGCCCAGGTCGCAGACTCGTTCAATCCACAATTGCTGCGCGCTATCCCTGTCGCAATGTTTCTGTTATTGGGTCCTCCCGACCCGACCGCGCAGCGGGGCGCCGCGCGGCGCGCGCCGGGACTGGCCACCGACGCACCCACGGAGGAGTTCGCGATGACGGCTGCACCGATGACCCAGGAGCCCGACATGACCGGGAAGAAGTCCGCCAAGGAGCTGATCGAGTCGCCCGACTTCAAGGCGCTCGTGAAGAAGCGCTGGACCGTCAGCTTCTCCCTGCTGGCCGTGCTCTTCGTCGGCTACTACGGCTACATCCTGCTGGTGGCGACCAACAAGGAGTGGGTGTCGGGGACCGTCTCCTCCGAGCCCGGCGCGGTGGTGACGCGCGCCATCCCGCTCGGCATCGCCGCCATCGTGCTCGCCTGGGTGCTGGTGGCCATCTACGTCTACTGGGCCAACGCCAGCTATGACCCAGAGGTCAAGCGGCTCAAGGACCAGCTGAAGCACTGATCCGCCATCCCGAACCGAACCTCACGGAGACCACCCACATGCCTCCCAGCACCGGCGCGGCGACGGCGGCCAGCGACGCCATGACCTCCTCCCTCGGCACGACCTCGATGTCGGCCGTCTTCTTCTTCTTCCTCATCGTGGCCATCACGCTCGTCATCACCTACTGGGCCGCGCGCAAGACCAAGACCTCCTCCGAGTACTACGCGGCCGGACGCAGCGTCTCGGCGCTGCAGAACGGCTTCGCCCTGGCCGGCGACTACATGTCGGCCGCCTCCTTCCTGGGCATCGCGGGCATGGTGGCGCTGTCGGGCTACGATGGCATGATCTACGCCACCGGCTGGCTGATGGGCTGGCCGGCGCTCATGTTCCTGGTGGCCGAGCCGCTGCGCAACCTGGGCAAGTTCACCTTCGCCGACGTGGTGGCCTTCCGCCTGCGCCAGAAGCCCGTCCGCATCGCGGCGGCCATCGGCGGCATCCTCACCGTGCTCTTCTACACCATCGCCCAGATGGTGGGCTCCGGGCACCTCATCCGCCTCATGTTCGGCATGCCCTACGAGCTCGCCGAGATCCTGGTGGGCATCGTCATGCTGGCCTACGTGCTCTTCGGCGGCATGCTGGCCACCACCTGGGTGCAGATCATCAAGGCGGTGCTGCTGCTCTGCGGCGTGACGGTGCTCACCATCCTCACGCTCAACCAGTTCGGCTTCAACCCGGTCAACCTCTACCGCCGCGTGCTGGAGCTCTACCCGGCCGCCGGCGGCGATCCGCTGCAGAGCCCGCTGGCCCCCGGCCTGCTCACCAGGAGCCCCATCGAGGCGGTCTCGCTGGGCCTGGCGCTCATGTTCGGCCTGCTCGGCCTGCCGCACATCCTGATGCGCTTCTACACGGTGCCGGACGCCAAGGCGGCCCGGAAGTCGGTGCTCTACGCCACCGGCCTCATCGGCTACTTCTACGTCATCATCCCCATCGTCGGCTTCGGCGCGGCCGTGCTGCTCAGGGCCAACGTCGTGAAGGACGGCGTGACCACCTCGCTGGCCGGCCGCGGGCTCATCACCTACTTCGACAAGGGCGGCAACATGGCGGCGCCGCTGCTGGGAGAGCTCCTGGGCGGCCAGGCCTTCCTGGGCTTCATCGCCGCGGTGGCCTTCGCCACCATCCTGGCGGTGGTGGCCGGCCTCACCCTGGCCGGCGCCTCGGCCTACAGCCACGACATCTACGTCTCGGTCATCAAGAACGGGCGCGCCACCGAGGAGGAGCAGGTCAAGGTGGCCAAGATGGCCACGGTGGTCTTCGGCGTCATGGCCGTGGGCCTGGGCATCCTCTTCAAGGACGAGAACGTGGCCTTCATGGTGGGCCTGGCCTTCGCCATCGCGGCCAGCGCCAACTTCCCGGCCCTGCTCCTCTCGGTCCTCTGGAAGCCCTTCACCACCATGGGCGCGGTCTGGTCCATCGTGGTGGGCGCCCTCGCCTCCTCGACGATGATCATCCTCTCCCCGACCGTCTGGGTGGGCGTCTTCAAGTTCGAGAGCGCCATCTTCCCGTACAGGAATCCCGCCATCTTCTCGATGACGGCGGCCTTCGCGGCGGGGATCCTGGTGTCGCTGCTGACGCCCGAGCCCGACGCGCAGCTGAAGTTCGAGGACGAGAAGCTCCGCACCTACCTCGGCGTCGGCGCCGAGTAAGCCCGGCCGCGCCGCGCGGGCGTGACGGGGGCGGGCCCGCGAGAGGGCCCGCCCTCTTCGTTTCATGGGGTCGGGGTCGGGGTCGGGGTCCCCCTCGACTCCGGGCCTTGGGCCCTACGCTCGGGGTGCGCGGCCACGTTGCTGGCGCTGCTCGCGGATGTCGGGGCCAGCTTGAACTGCCCCGGAGCAACCGTTAGGACCCGGGACATGCCGGCTCCGGAAGGGTCCGCACCCGCCGCGCACGGCGCCCTCCTGGAGCGCTTCTACCGCGCCCTCGCGGCCCGCGACGGCGCCGGCATGACCGCCTGCTACCACGCCGACGCCACCTTCTCCGACCCGGTCTTCCCGCTCTTGCGCGGGGCCGAGGTGGGGCGCATGTGGCGCATGCTCTGCCGGCGCGGCAAGGACCTCCGCGTCGAGGCCTCCGGCATCGAGGCCGATGGCGGCCGCGGCCGGGCCCACTGGGAGGCGCGTTACGCCTTCGCGGCCACCGGCCGTCCCGTGCACAACGTCATCGAGGCCACCTTCGAGTTCAAGGACGGGCTCATCGTCCGCCACGTCGACGCCTTCGACTTCCACCGCTGGGCCGGCCAGGCGCTCGGGCTCACCGGCAAGCTCCTGGGCGGGACCGCCTTCCTCCGGGGC
>JANNKC010000381.1:0-29016 GCA_031396105.1 Anaeromyxobacter sp. | reverse complement strand
CGTTCTCGAGCCGTTCCTGGACGCTGGTCACGTCCCTACCCAGGTCGGGACCCAGTGGCCCACCCGGGAGGCCGCCCGGGACTGCCCGCGTGGGCAGATGCGGCTCGCCTTCTGTCGCTGCTGCGGCCTCATCTACAACGTCGCCTTCGACCCGGCGAGGGTCGACTACTCGCTGGCCTACGACAACGCGCTCCACTTCTCGGAATTCTTCCGGGCCTACGAGCTCCGCCTCGTCGAGCACCTGGTCGACCGGTACCTGCGCGCGGGCGCGGCGCAGGTGATGGAGCTCGGCTGCGGAAGCGGGCACTTCCTGGGGCTGCTGTGCGAACGGGCCGGTGGCCGAGGGATGGGCTTCGACCCGAGCCACGACCCGGGGCGCCTCGACCCGCTGGCCCGGGGCCGTGTCGAGATCCGTCGCGAGCCATTCTCGGATCGAGCCATCGGTCACCGGGCGGATCTCCTCTGCTTCCGTCACGTCCTGGAACACATCGCCGACCCTCGCCCGTTCCTCTCGGTGGTCCGGCGGGTGCTGGAGTCCTCCCCTGGGGGCGTGGCGTACTGCGAGGTGCCCAACGCCCTGCTCGCGCTGCGCCAGCTCTCGATCTGGGACCTGATGTACGAGCACTGCAGCTACTTCGTGCGCGGCTCCCTCGCCACCCTCTTCGCGGCGCAGGGCTTCGAGGTCCTCCACGTCCGGGAAGCCTACGGCGGCCAGTTCGTCGGCCTGGAGGCGCGCGTCGGCGCCGGCGCCCCGGCGCCCGCGCTCGACGTTGCCGAGCTGACCCGACTCGGCGCCGACGTGACGGCCTTCGGGGCCCACTTCGAGCGCGTGCGCGCGGAGTGGCGCGCTCGCCTGGCCGATCTCCAGGCCCGGGGCCGGCGCGTCGCGCTGTGGGGAGCCGGGGGCAAGGCGGTCGGCTTCTGCGCGCTGGTCGGCGATGTCTCCGCGATCGCCACCGTGGTCGACGTCAACCCCGGCAAGCAGGGCACCTTCCTCGCCGGCACCGGCCACGAGATCCTCGCTCCCGAGGCGCTCCTCGAGGCTGCGCCCGACGCCGTGATCGTGCTCAACCCGCTCTACAGCCAGGAGATCCGCTCCGCACTCACGGCGATGGGCCTCGCACCGGACCTGCTGAGCGTCTCGTGACCTCAGTGCGCCGTCGACCCGGTCGCCTCGGCGGGCGCGTCACCCTCACCGCCCCCGTGGCCCGCGGTCTCCGCCACGCCGCCGGTCGCGTCGATGCCGATGAACCGGTCGAAGACCCACAGGAAGACGAAGGGGACGATGACCAGCACGATGGCCATGAGCACCCCCTCGCGACCGAAGACCTCCAGCTCCACGGTGGAGCGCAGCCCGCGCAGCGACTTGGAGAGGAGCTGGCCGCCCACCACGATGTTCCAGCGCATGGAGAAGACCTGCAGCAGGCACAGCACCGCCGCCACGGTGGAGAGCGTGTTGCGCAGCCGCTCGTGGAGGTAGCGGTTCATCAGCACCACGATGCCGAGCAGGATGAGGGGGATGAGGCCGCCCACGATCATCTGCATGGTGATGTAGCTGAACTGCAGCCGGGTGGTGAGCAGCTGGGAGACGATGAGCCAGCTCTCCGAGCGCTCGTAGGCCATCACGACGATCTCGAGCAGCTCCAGCGTGAGGGTGAGGATCAGGAAGAACCAGAGCCAGCGGGCCAGGGCGGCCACGCAGGGCTGGTCGGCCGGCCTCCCCTTCACCTTGGAGATGACCTGGTAGATGACGATGAGGAGCGCGATGCCGGAGACCGCCGCCGAGAGCAGGAAGATGACCGGCATGAGCGGGGTGGACCACCAGGGGTTGGCCTTGATGGCGCCGAAGATGAACCCCACGTAGCCGTGGAGCATGCAGGCCATGGGGAGGCCGATGCCGGCCAGCAGCCCGATGGCGCGGTGGTCGATCTCCAGCGCCGCCGGCGACGTGTCGTAGGTGTAGAGGGACAGGAGCTTGTAGAAGGCCCGCGCCGCGCCTCTGCTGCGCCGGGCCCGCTCGATGATGGCCGGCCGCCAGACGAACCAGACCTCCAGCACCAGCACCGCCAGGTAGCTGGAGTAGAGGATGCCGAAGCCCGCCATGGCCGACCTGAAGTTGGGCGTGACGATCACCAGCGGGCCGCGCTCCGGGTGGCCCAGGTGGAGCTGCAGCGGCAGGGCCGCCACCAGCAGGAAGGCGAAGGAGGTGGCCATGGCGAGGCGGGCGATGGGCCGGAAGGCCTGGTAGCCGAACAGGTGGTAGAGCGAGGTGACGATGAAGGACCCGGCCACGAAGCCCGTGACGTACGGGTACATCACGATCATCAGGCTCCACGGGACGTGGATGTCGTTGGGGAAGGAGAACCCCTGGATCTCGGGCATCACCTCACCTCCTTGTCCAGGTGCAGGTAGAAGCACTGCGGCTCGGTGAGCAGATGGCCCTGCAGGATGGCCACGCGCTCGTGCTCGATGGCGTGGCGCACCGGGTCGCCGTCGCGCTTCATGTCGCCGAACAGGCGGGTGGCCGTGGGGCAGACCTCCACGCAGGCCGGCTTCAGCCCCTTGGTGACGCGGTGGTAGCACCAGGTGCACTTGGAGGCGGTGTGGGTGGCCGGCAGGATGAAGCGGCTTCCATAGGGGCAGGCCTGGACGCAGTAGCCGCAGCCGATGCACCGCTGGTCGTCCACCAGCACCACGCCGTCCTTGGTGCGATAGCTCGCGCCGACCGGGCAGACCTGGATGCAGGGGGTCTCCTTGCAGTGGTTGCAGAGCTTGGGCACGAAGAAGGACTTGGTGACCTCGAAGCCCACCCGCACCGGAGGGAAGCCGTCCTTGCCGCCGTTGGGCGAGTCGACGTGGGAGCTCTCCTCCCCGACCGCGTAGCGCTCGATCCAGGTGCGGAAGAAGCCGTCCGGCACGTCGTTCTCGGCGGAGCAGGCGCGCGCGCAGGAGCCGCAGCCGATGCACTTGGTGGTGTCGATGACGTAGGCGTAGCGGTGCTCGGTCCAGTCGTACCCCTCGGCGGACGCGCCGGCCTTGCCCAGCCCCTCGGCGAGGGCGCCGCCGGAGAAGAGGACGACGGCGCCGCCGGCGAGGCGCAGCGCGCCCTGGAGGAAATCGCGACGGGAGGCCTCGCACCCGGACGCGGTGCCGGGGGTGGCCGCCGTGGCCAGCGTGGCGTCTGGCGTGGGGGCGCCTGGCGTGATGGCGGGGGACGGGCTGGTGGAGTTGCTGGGGTCCATGGTCCGGCCTCCGTTCACGGCTTGGGCGAGTGGGGATCGTGGCAGTCGAGGCAGATCTTCCCCTCGACCGGGCCGGCAGCCTGCTGCTCCTTCAGGTGCTGCTCCAGCACCACCTGCGGGAACTCGTCGGGGCGGGCCAGCACCTTGCGGTGGCAGCGGGCGCACAGGAGATAGGAGCGGTCCACCGGCATGGCGGCGGTGCGCTTCCCTTCCGCCACGTGGCGCGACAGCGGGCCATGGCAGACCTCGCAGCTCACCGCGCGGTGGCCTCCCGCGGCGCGCGTGCCAGCCTGCGCGGCGTGGCAGGCGGCGCAGGAGGCCTCTCCGCCGTGGCGCGGCGCCCGTACGTTCATCTGCTCCTGCACGTTGTCGTATCGGTAGGGCCCGTGGAGCCCGTAGGACTTGGGCACCAGGAAGCCGCGGCCGATGGAGACGGCGGCGACGACCACCACCAGCACGAGGATGGCTCGGAAGACGTGACGCGCATGCTCCATCGAGGATCTCCGGTGCGACGGGTCAGGGGTCGAGCGGCTCGGCGGCGAAGATCCATGCGAGCCAGCGGCCGGAGCGGCGGGGGGCCGGGGGCAGGTCCGGCGGGAGCGGCTCGGGGGCGAAGAGCGAGAGCAGCCCGCCCGCCTGCGTCGCGGAGGGCGTCCGCTCGGGCGGAGGAGGGAGCCGCTCGCTCGCGAAGAGACGCGCCAGGAGGCCGGGAGCCGCTGCGCGCAGCGGGTCCGGCGGTGGTGGCGGGAGCGCCTCCCGGGTGAAGGTCACCCGCAGCGCCTCGACTACGCCGGCAGCCAACCTGCCCATGTCCACCTCCCGGAGCGACGATTCCACAGGGCGCGGCATTCCGTCCCCCCCCGTCGGACGTAGGGGCACATTTGGTTTGCTCCGGAGACTCTGTCGCAAGTGCGTTCTCTACCGAGAAACAGGCGCAAGAGCGCCGCTCCTGCGCGCCGGTCCCGGTACCCACCCAGGAGTGCGGGCCCGTGTGGCCGCTTGCCACACCCCTGCCCGGCAGGTGTGATGCGGTCATCCCGAGCGCACACCACGCAGTCTCCCGCCACTGGACGAGGTCACCGTGCCGGACCGCCTGGAAGAGCTGGAAGCGCAGGTGAGTTCACTCACCGGCGAGCTCGGGCTGCTGCGGGGCCGGGTCGGCGCGCTGGAGGCCCGGGGCGCCTCGTCCGCCGAGGCCGCGACCCCCGGCAGGCGCCGGGCCGCCTTCCCGGAGACGTCCACGCCCTCCACCGCCGGTGCCACCGCGCAGGTCGCGGCGCACGTCGCCGCGGACGCCGCCACGGTCCAGGCGACCGCGCCGCTGGTCGGCAGGATGCTCCTGGTGCTGGCCGGCGCCTTCGTGCTGCGCGCCCTCACCGACGCCGGCAGCCTCCCCGCCCCCGTGGGCGTGACGCTCGGATTCCTCTATGCCGGCGGCGTCCACGCGATGGCGGCGCGCGCCGCCCGCCCGGTGGCGGCCGGCTTCCACGGCCTGACGGCCGTGCTCATCGGCTTTCCCCTCATCCTCGAGGCCACCACCCGCTTCCACCTCCTCGGCCCCGAGCTCTCGGCGCTCCTGCTGGTGGCCCTGGGCGGCTCCGTGCTGGGCGTGGCGGCCTGGCGAAGGCTGCCGTGGGTGGCCTGGCTCGGGACCGCCGGCGTGGTGGCCACGGCGGTGGGCCTGATGATGGGCACCGGTCGGATGGTGCCGGCGACGCTGGCGCTGGTGGCGCTCGGGATGATCACGCTCTGGATCGGCTACGTCGTCGACTGGCATGGGCTGCGCTGGCCGGCGGCCGCGGCCGCGGACCTGGCCTTCGTGCTGGTGGCCGTGCGCGCCGTGGCGCCCTCCACCGCCGAGGGACCGGGGCTGGCGCTGGTGACCGCCGCCATCCTGGTGGTGGCCTACCTGGGCAGCTTCGCCGCCCGCACCCTCTACCTCGGTCGGAGCGTGGTCGCCTTCGAGGTGGCGCAGACGGCCGGGGTGCTCCTGGCGGGCCTCGGCGGCGCGGCCTACGTGGCGGCCCGCTCCGGCGCCGGCACCACGGCGCTCGGCGTCGGCACGCTGGTGATGGCCGCCGCGGCCTACGGAGTGGCCTTCGTCTTCGTGGAGCGGCGGCAGCGGGGGAGCGCCAACTTCTACTTCTACTCGTCGGTGGCGCTGGCCTTCGCCCTGTCCGGCACCTGGCTCGCGCTGCCCGGCGCGGCCCGGGGCGTGGCGGTCGCCCTCCTGGCCCTGGTGGCGGCGGCGCTGGCCAAGGTCCGGGCGCGCCGCACGCTCGCGTTGCACGCCGCGCTCTTCGCCCTGTCCGGGGTGGCCGCCTCCGGCCTGCTCCGGCACTCCGACCAGACCCTCTTCAGCTCGGCCGCCGTGCCCTGGCCGCCGTTGCCGTTGACGGCGCTGGGCGTGCTGGCCTGCCTCCTGGCCGCCACCGTGCTCTCGGGGCTCACGGCCGCCCGCGCCACCTGGCTGGAGCGGGCGCCTCAGCTTCTCCTCGACGGCATGGTCGCCTTCGCGGCCGCCGGCGTGCTGGCCGGCTGGCTGGCCGGCGCGCTCGGGCCACCGGGACCGGAGGCCGACCTCGGCGTCGTCGGCACGGCGCGCACGGCGGTGCTGGCCGGCGGGGCCGTCCTGGCGGCGTGGCTGGGTCGGCGCGAAGCCGGGAAGGAGGCCGGCTGGCTCGCCTGGCCGCTCATCGCGGTGCTGGGCGTGAAGCTCCTGCTCGAGGACCTGCCGCGCGGCCGGCCCGCCACGCTGATCCTCTCCTTCGCCTTCACCGGCGCGGCGCTCATGCTGGTGCCCAGGCTGCGGGCCGCGCCGTCGGCCTCCGGACCGGCCGCGAGCGCCTGCTAGGCGTCCAGCACCGCCACCTCCGGTTGAGCGCGGCGCCGGGCCGCGCCTATGGTCCCGGCCGTGCCACACGACCTCGTCGCCGGAGCGGTGCTTGCGGTCCTCGTCGCCCTCCTGGCGATCGGGGTCTGGCTGTGGCGACGCCGCCGGTGGCGGCTCCCGCGCCGCCGGCGGAGGGCGCGGGCCAGGCCGCCGCTCCCCGTGGTGCTGGTGCACGGGCTCTTCGGCTTCGACGAGATCGCCGTCGGGAAGTACCGTCATGCCTACTTCAGGGGCATCGGCCCGCTGCTCGAGAAGGCGGGCCGAAGGGTGGTCCACGCCCGCCTGCCGGCCGCGGGCTCCATCGAGGACCGCGCGCGGGAGCTGGCGCTCTGCGTCCGGGCCGTCGATGGGAAGCGCGTCATCGCCCTGGCCCACAGCATGGGCGGGCTCGACGCCCGCCTCGCCATCGCCAGGCACGGCCTGGCCCGGAACGTGGCGGCCCTGGTCACCGTGGGTACGCCCCACCTCGGCACGCCCGTGGCGGACCTGACCACGGATCTCGCCACCAGGCTGGGCATCGCCAGGGCGCTGGCGTTCGCCGGCGTGGGGCTCGAGGCGCTGCACGGCCTCACCCGCGCCAGGATGGAGCGCTTCAACGCGGAGGCGCCCGACGACCGGTCGGTCCTCTATGCCAGCGTGGTCGGCGCCGTGAAGCACCGGCGGCGCACCAACCCGCTGCTCCTGCCGACCCACCTGTGGCTGGCCCAGCGCGAGGGGGCCAACGACGGCGTCGTCCCCGCCGCCTCCCAGCGCTGGGGCGACGTGCTCGCCGAGATCGAGGCCGACCACTGGGCCCAGATCGGGTGGTCGAAGCACTTCGACGCGGGGCCCTTCTACGTCGAGTTGATCCGGGACCTGGAGGCGTCGGGGCTCTAGCCTGCCGTGCTCCCGGGCGAGCGCCAACGGGACGGTGGCCTCCCGGCGCCGGCGTCAGCGGGCCGCGGCGTCGAAGCCGAGCCGCCTGAGGAGCGGCTGCACCACCGGCGGCCGCCCTCGGAAGTCCTGGTAGAGCTTCATGGGGTCCTCGGAGCGCCCCTTCTCCAGCAGCGTGCGGAACCTGCGCGCCGTGGCCTGGTCGAAGAGCCCCTTCTCCTGGAAGGCCGCGAAGGCGTCGGCGTCCAGCACCTCGGCCCACTTGTAGCTGTAGTAGCCGGCGGAGTATCCGCCGCCCGGGCCGAAGATGTGCTGGTAGGAGGTGGTGCGGTAGCGCGGAACGATGGTGGCCGGCATCGACATGCGCGCCTGCGCGATCCGCTCCAGCGCCCCGGCGTCCACCTCGTCGGTGGTGGAGAGCGTGTGCCACTCCAGGTCGAGCAGCGCGGCGGCCAGGTACTCCACGTTCTTGAAGCCCTGGTTGAAGCGGGCGGCCGCCTCGATCTTCCTCACCAGCGCGGCCGGGATGACCTGCCCGGTCTTCCAGTGGCGCGCGTAGACCTTCAGCACCTCGGGCTCGGTGGCCCAGTTCTCCATGATCTGCGAGGGGAGCTCCACGAAGTCGCGCGGCACCTGCCCGACGCCCTGGTAGCGCTTCCTCGAGAGGATGGCGTGGAGCCCGTGGCCGAACTCGTGGAAGAGGGTCTCCACCTCCTCCAGCGAGAGGAGCGCCGGGGCGTCGCCCACCGGCCGGGAGAAGTTGCAGACGTTGATGACCAGCGGCCGGATCTCCCGGCCGTCGCGGACGTACTGGCCGCGGAAGCCGCTGGCCCAGGCACCCGAGCGCTTGCCCGGCCGCGGGTGGAAGTCCACCAGGAAGACGGCCAGGTGCGCGCCGTCGCGGTCCTTCACCTCGAAGGCCTTCACCTCCGGGTTGTAGACCGGCACGTCCTTCAGCTCGGTGAAGGTGAGGCCGTAGAGCCTGGTGGCCGTGTGGAAGGCCCCGTCGCGGACCTTCTCCAGCGAGAAGTAGGGGCGCAGCGCCGAGTCGTCCAGGTCGTACTTCGCCTTGCGGACCTTCTCCGTGTAGTAGAACCAATCCCACGGCTCGACCGGGTGGCTCTTGCCGTCGGCCTTGATGGCGGCCGCCAGCGCCGTGGCCTCCCTGGCCGCCGCCGCCTTGGCCGGCTCCCACAGCTGGTTGAGCAGGCCGTAGACCCGGGCCGGCGTGGCGGCCATGGCGTCGTCGAGCACGTAGTCGGCCCAGGTCGGGTAGCCGAGCAGCCGGGCCTTCTCGACCCGCAGCGCGGCCATGCGCGAGGCCAGCGCCTTGTTGTCGGTGGCGCCGCCGTGATCGGCCTTGGTGGTGTAGGCCGTGAAGATCTGCCGGCGAAGCTCGCGATCGTCGGCGTACTGCAGGAAGGGCCAGACGGACGGGAAGTGGAGCGTGAAGAGCCACTGGCCCTCCAGCCCCGCCTTCCTGGCCGCCTCGGCGGCGGCGGCCACCACGCGCTCGGGCAGGCCGGCCAGCTGCGCCTTCCGCTGCAGCACCAGCCGGTAGCCGTTGGTCTCCGCCAGCAGGTTCTCGCCGAACTTCACGCCCGCGCTGGTGAGCTCGGTGTTGACGGCCCGCAGCCGCTCCTTCCTGGACGCGTCCAGCTCGGCCCCGTTCCGGACGAAGCGCTTCCAGGTCCGCTCCAGCAGCATCCGCTGGTCCACCTCGAGCTTCAGCGTGTCGCGCGCCGCCCAGACCGCCTTGACCCGCTGGAAGAGCCGCTCGTCGAGCGAGATGTCGTCGCGGTGGGCGGTCAGGAGCGGCATGACCTCCCGGTTGATGGCCTGCAGCGTGTCGTTGGTGTCGGCGCCGACCAGCCCGCCGAAGACCGCCTGGACCCTGTTGAGCAGCTCGCCCGCCAGGTCGAGCGCCACCACGGTGTTCTCGAAGGTGGGGGGCTCGGCGATGGCGGTGATGGCGTCGACCTCGCGCCGCTCCGCCGCCATCCCCTCCTGGAGGGCCGGCAGGAAGTGCTCCTCCTTGATGTCGCCGAAGGGCGGCAGGCCGAACGGTGTCTTCCACTCGGCCAGGAGGGGGTTGGTCGGCGTCGGCGCGGCCGCGGCGGTCCCGGCGGAGAGCAGGGACGCGGAGACGAGTGCGGCGAGGCGTCGAGCGTTCACGGTGAGCTCCCGGGCTGGTGGACGACGTCTCACGCCTTGACGCTGGCGGTGAGCCGCTTCAAGAGCGGCACGAAGAGGAACATGGCGGCGGCGGCGACGAAGCTCATGACGACGAAGATGGAGAAGAACCCCTCGTTGGTCAGGCTGACCCGCTGCACGAAGCCGCCCAGCCCGGTCTCGACCGCGGCGGGGGCCTGGCCTGGCACGGGCGTGTAGGCGGCCAGCGCGCCCGCCAGCTTGTTGGCGGCGGCGTTGGCCAGGTACCAGACGCCCATGAGGAGCGCGGCGAAGCGGACCGGCGCGACCTTGGTGACGTAGGAGAGCCCCACCGGCGAGAGGCAGAGCTCGCCGAAGGTGTGGAAGGAGTAGGCCAGCAGCAGCCAGACCGGGCTCACCCTGGCCCCGCCGTCGGCCCGCGCCCCGCCGGCCACCATGAAGAGGAAGCCGACCCCGAGCAGGGCCAGGCCGGCCACCATCTTGAGCGCCGTGGACGGCTCCTTGCCCCGACGCGCCAGCGCGCCCCACAGCATGGCGAAGACGGGCCCGAAGCAGAGGATGATCACCGGGTTGACCGACTGGAACCAGGACGACGGGATCTCGAACCCGCCCACGGTGAGGTCGGTGAACTTGTCGGCGAAGAGGTTCATCGAGCTGCCGGCCTGCTCGTAGGCGGCCCAGAAGAAGACCACGAAGAAGGCGGCCAGGAAGATGGCCAGCACCCGCCGCCGCTCCTCGCCGTGGGTCCCCAGCACCGTCACCGCCAGCGCCGCGCCGATGACCGCGCCCATGACCACCTGCTGCAGCCCCCAGGTCGAGGCCAGCCCGCCCAGCACGGCCCCCGCCAGCGCGCCGCCCGCCGCCTCCAGGTAGAGCGCCCGCCCGGCCTCCGGCCCCGCGCCAGGCCCCCCGGCGTGGGCGGCGTGGACCTGCCGCAGGCCGATGCCCGGCAGGTAGCGCTCGCGCCCCCACAGGTAGACGAGCAGGCCGATGACCATGCCCACGCCGGCCGCCGCGAAGCCCCAGTGCCAGCCGAAGCGCTCGCTCTGGGCCAGCGATCCACACACCAGCGGGCCGATGGCCGCCCCGGCGTTGACGCCCATGTAGAAGATGGTGAAGCCCGCGTCGCGGCGCGAGTCGCCCGGCGCGTACAGCTGGCCCACCTGCGTGGAGACGTTGGGCTTGAAGAAGCCGGTGCCCACGATGATGAGCCCCAGGCCGGCGTAGAACCACGGCAGGCCGGGCACCGCCAGCGCGAAGTGGCCCAGCGCGATGACCACGCCCCCCAGGATCATGGAGCGGCGCGTGCCGATGAGCCGGTCGGCCAGGTACCCGCCCACCAGCGGCGTCAGGTAGACCAGGCTGGTGTAGGAGCCGTAGAGGCGCGCCGCCTCGGCCTTGTCCCAGTGCAGCCCGTTGACCAGGTAGAGCACCAGCAGGGCGCGCATGCCGTAGTAGGAGAAGCGCTCCCACATCTCGACCACGAACAGCAGGCCGAGCCCGCGCGGGTGGCCGAAGAAGCTCCGGTCCTGGTGGACCACGCTGCGATCGTGGGCCTGGGCGGCGGGGACGGCGTCTGCGGACACTGGCACCTCGGGGCGGTGGTCTGGATCAGGGAGGCGCGGGGGCGACCGGCGTGACGGGCGGCCCGGACCACGCTACAACGCTCCACCATGAACCGCACCCTCGCCAAGGCCGGCATGGTGGCCGCCGCCTTCGCCGTCTTCACCTGTGGCTGGCTGGCCATGAGCACCGACGACTGGAAGCAGGTGGTCCTCTACAGCGCGCTGGCGCTGGGGGCGGGCTTCCTGGCCTCCGCCTTCTCTCGCCGAGCCCGTTGACGTCATGAGCGGAGAGCCCACCCCGCGCCGCTTCGCCGTCTGGGCCGCCACCCTGGTCCTGCCGCTGGTCCTGGCGGTGGTGGCCTTCCCCTCCGTGAGGCGCCACCTTGGCGCGGGAGGCGCCGCGGCCGGCGATCCCCCTGCGCCGTCGGGTCGGAGCGGCCCGACCATCGAGCAGATCGAGGCGTCCCGCGCCGCCGACGAGGCGGCGGCCCGCGCCCTGCGCGGCTGGCAGAAGGTGGAGGTGCTGGCGCCTCGCGAGGCCAAGGCCGGCCCCGACGGCGAGCTGGTGGCGCCCTTCCAGGGCTTCGGACTCTCCATCGAGTCCACCCCCGCCGGCGCGACGGTGCGGGTGGCGGGTCAGGACCTGGGGGAGACGCCGCTCCTGACCTCGGTGAACTGCCAGCCCGGCGAGCCGGTGGAGGTGCGAGTCGAGCGGCGGCCGCTCCGCCCGCAGGTGCGCACGGTGCGCTGCCGCGCCGACGCCCTGGTGACCGTGCGGGTCACCTTGGCCCGCTGACGCCCCCGCCCGGGCGCGTGACCGCGGGCCGCCTTGCGGGTACGGTTGGTGGAGCAGTCCGACGCAGCGCAGCCCAGGAGGCCGAGCACCATGCCAGTGAGCAAGAAGCGGAAGAAGGAAGGCAAGCCAGTCCACCGGAGCGAGCCCGCGCCCATCGGCGAGGAGCACGCCCACGGCCCGGAGGCCAAGGCGGGCCCGCCACCGCTCAAGACGGGCAAGCCCACCAACCCCTTCACGGCGAAGCGGATGGCCCGCAGCGCCCAGCGCGGCCGGTGATCGCCGGTGGCCCGAGGCCGGGCCGGCTGGCACGTCTACCTGCTCCGCTGCCGTGACGGCTCGCTCTACGCCGGTGCCACCAACGACCTGGCCCGGCGGCTGGCGCGGCACGCCGCCGGTCGCGGCGCCCGCTACACGCGCTCGCGCCTCCCGGTGGCGCTGGTGCACGCCGAGCCGGCGGCCGGCCGGAGCGCGGCGCTGCGGCGCGAGGCGGCCTTGAAGCGGCTCTCCCGCGCCCAGAAGCTGGTGCTGGTGGCCGCTAGCGCAGCAGGTCGGTCACCAGGTGCCGCCCGAGCCGCGCCAGCCCGTCCTCCAGCAGGGCGCGCCCCTTGTCGGCCTGCAGCGTCGCGCGCATCGGCTCGGGGGCCAGCCCGAGCTCGAGGTTGATGCGCACCAGCACCGCGGCGATGGCCGGGTGGCTGGGCGCCGCCTTGACCCTGGAGCGGCGCTTCTGCACGCCCTTGGCCAGCTTGTCCATGAGCTGGTCCTCGGTGGTCCGCTCCCCTTGGGCCTCGGCCAGCGCCACCGAGAGTCCGCCGTAGAGCGCCTCGAGCAGCTCGGGCTTCTCGAGCGCCCGCGCCAGGCGGTCGAGCGCCTCCTGGTCCTCGACATTCATGGCGTCGACGTAGGTCTCGAGGAGCATGCGCACCAGGTCGGCGCGGGTCACGACGTGGGGGAGCCGGCGGGAGAAGTGGGTCACGGCCGGCCACCTTACCGCGCGGCCCCCGGGTCCGCCCGTCCCAGCCGTCCCTTGCCCTGGGGACGAAATGACCCTCCGGGACGAAACCGGTTGGAATTCGGACCCTTGCCCACATCAACCACATTGAACCCACATTGGGGGAACCCGTATCATGCGGGCTCCATGAGGTCTCCCCTGGCGCTCGCGCTCGCCGTGCTCCTCTCGGCCTGTACCGAGCCGGTGGTGGGGCCGTCCATCCCCGGCGGCGGCGCCATCCCCATCGAGCCCACCTATTCGTCGATCAGCGCCAACGTCTTCACGCCGCGCTGCACCAGCTCGGCCTGCCACGCCGGCACTGGAAGCGCGCCGCTCGACCTCACGGCGGAGGCGGCCTGGGCGGCCCTGGTCAACGGGGCGTCGACCCAGACCGAGGAGATGCCGCTCGTCTCGCCGCAGGAGCCGGAGCGGAGCTACCTCCTGCTCAAGATGCTGGGCCTCCACGCCGTCACGGGCTCCGGCGCCATCATGCCGCCGGACGGCGACACGCTGGGCGACGACGCCCTCCTGGCCATCGCGGACTGGATCGCCAACGGAGCACCGAATGACTGATCGACCCCCGCGCCTGGGCCGGCGCATGGCCATGCTGTCCGTGACCGCGCTCCTCCTGGGCGCGGGCGCCGCTTCGGCCTCCTCGGGCGTGGCCGTCTCGGGCTCCTTCTACGTCGACAGCTGGATCATCCCCGGGAGCTCGATCCGCGCCCCGCAAGGTCTCACGCCCGACGGATCGCTCAAGGTCGGCGTCGACATCAACGACGACCTCTCCTTCTCCGCCAAGGCCTGCATCAGCTGCCACGGCGTGGAGATCGAGCACGCCAACCTCGACTACCAGCCCAAGACCTGGTTCAACGTGCAGATGGGGCGCATCGCCGTGCCCTTCGGCGAGTACTCCAACCGCATCGACCCCTCCGGCCACAAGACCGCCTCGGCCCCGCTCATCTACGACATGGGGCGCATGGCCTACGGCGACCGGTCCAACTTCAACGGCCCGGTGGTGATGCTCCCCTACGTGGACACCGGCCTCATGCTCTACGGCCAGTTCTTCATCGGCTCCTCGGTGCAGGTCTGGTACGGCGCCTACGGCGTGGGCGGTCTCAAGGGCTCCGGCGACGTGGACTGGATGTCGCTGCGCGCCATCCCATACGGTGACAACAACCGCACCCCCGCCTACGGAGGCCGGGTGGCCATCACGCTCACCACCGAGCCGGGCGGCCTCTTCGGCGACGTCAGCCTGGGCGGGTCCTACACCGGCGGCCGGTTCGACAAGTCCGGCGCGCTGCAGTACGACGCGGCGGCCGCCGATCTGGCCATCCCCATCTGGAAGATCACGCTGCGCGGCGAGGCGGCGCTGCGGCGCACCCAGATCGATCCCAAGGCGCCAGGCTACGGCTACGCCGTGGTGGACGAGTTCTTCGACAAGCGGGGCTTCTACGCTGAACTGGAGCACCCGCTGGGCCGTTTCCTCAGCGTGGTGTACCGCTACGACATGCTGGAGCGCCTGGGCGTCCCCCTGCCGGGCTCGTCGCCCGCCATGGCGCCCTCGAGCCGGCTGGCGCGGGCCACCGCCGGGCTCCTGCTGACGCCCGCGTCCTCGCTCTTCATCAAGCTGTCCTACGAGTACTGGATGCCGAGCGGCTACCCGGAGTTCCACTCCGGCCACGTCGGCGTCGGGGGGGCCTTCTAGATGATCGGCATCGTCACCAGCCTGGCCCTCGCCCTGGCGCTCGGCGCCGGCGACAAGGTGGAGCACGACCCGCGCGACGACGGGCCGGACAAGATCGACGTGTCCGCCTACCCCGCCGAGCAGAAGGGCCGCTACCCGACCTTCATGCAGAAGTGCGCCAAGTGCCATCCATCGGCGCGCGCCATCAACTCCCGCTTCGACTCCAGCGAGTGGAAGCGGTACATGAAGAAGATGATCCGCCGCCCCAACTCCGGCATCAACGAGGAGCAGGCCGCCGACATCTACGAGTTCCTCAAGTTCTACTCCGGCAAGCAGGCGAGCAGAAGGTAACCGACGGTGTCCGCCCTCACCAGCTCGCTCCGGCTCCGCCTCCTGGCGGCCACCCTGATCCTGGTGGCGCTCGCGCTGGGCGTGGCGGCGCTCGGCTTCGAGCGCGTGGCCCACGGCGTGGTCACCCACGCGGTGCTGGACCACCTCTCGGCCCGCTCCCGCGAGGTCCACGAGGCGGTGCTCCGCTTCCAGCAGGAGCGCGCCCTCACCATCCGCAACTGGGCGGAGGCCGAGGCCATGCAGCTGACCCTCGACTCCGGGGACCCCAAGTTCGCCGAGGACTACCTGCGACGGCTCATCCAGGAGCAGGGCGGCAGCATCGCCGCGGCGGCGCTGGTGGGGCCCGAGGCCGGCATGACGGCGGGGGTGCGGGCCGGACCGGCCGGCGAGCGCCGCGGCGTGGCGCTGGCGGCGCAGCGCCACCGGACCATCCGGCTCGCCTCCATCGACCGCGCCCTGGAGGGCGAGCCGCTCTCGGTGGAGCTCGGGGTGCTCTCCCAGCTCGACGCCGAGGGCGGCGACGAGCCCGTGGTGCTGGTGACCGTGCCGGTCAAGGACTTCGCCTCCGACGTGGTGGGCGCCATGGTGGGCGCGCTCTCCACCAAGGCCGTGGCCAGGCTGCTGGCCGAGATCAACGGCAACGACGCGGCCCTGGTGCCGGTGGTGCACGACGCAAGCCACACGCTGGTGCTCACGCCGCCCGGGGTGGACCAGAAGGCCTTCGATCCGCTGGTCCTGGCCCAGGGCACGCCAGGCCAGCTGGAGACCTTCACCGGCGCGGGCGGGCAGGCGCTCCTGGCCGTGCGCACCGCGGAGGCCAGCGGCTCACCGGGGTGGTCCTCGGCCATGGTCGAGTCGGAGAGCGCGGCCTATGGCCAGCTCGCCCGCATGCGCCTGCTGCTGGGGGGCCTCTACGTCGTGGTGCTGGTGGGCACCGCGCTGGCCAGCGTCTGGGCCCTCAAGGCCGCGGCCAGCCCTCTCGCCGAGGTGGCCGGCTCCATGTCCAGGGTGGCGGACGGCGACCTCACCACCCGCCTGCCCGAGATCTACACGGGCGAGCTCGGCCACCTGGTCGGCTCCTTCAACACCATGGTCGCCGAGGTGGCCCGCTCGCGCGACGAGCTGCAGCGCACCGAGGCCCTCCGCAAGGAGGTGCAGATCGCGCACCGCATCCAGACCGCCATCCTGCCCAACAGTCCCGCCGTGGAGGGCTACGAGGTGGCGGCCCGCATGAAGCCGGCCGAGGACGTGGGCGGCGACCTCTACGACGTGCTGGCCTTCCCGGACACCTTCTGGATCCTCATCGGCGACGTGTCCGGCCACGGCATCAACTCGGGCCTGGTGATGATGATGGCCCAGGCGGCGGCCTACTCCGCCATCGCCGACGACCCGCACTGCCGCCCGCGCGACGTCATCTCGGCGGTGAACCGGGTCATCCACGAGAACGTGCGCATGCGCATGGGCCGGGACGACTACCTGACCCTGATGGCGCTGCGCCACATGGGCGACGGGCGCTTCGTCTGCGCCGGCGCGCACCAGCCGGTCTTCATCGGCCGCGTCGGCGGGGCGCTGGACATCCTGGAGCCGGCCGGCCCGTGGGTGGGCATCACCCAGGACGTCTCGCCCTCGGTGGTGGAGCGCGAGTTCCATGTGGGCCGCGGCGACATCCTGTGCCTCATCACGGACGGCGTGGTGGAGGCCACCGCCGCCAGCGGCGAGCTCTTCGGCGAGGAGCGGCTGGCCGCGCTGCTGTGCGAGCCGGGCCCGCGCACGGCCTCGCAGGTCCTGGCCACCATCTTCGAGCGATCGGAGGCCTTCATGGCCTCGCAGTCCGACGACATGACTTCGGTGATCCTGAGGCGCAAGCATGACGACGACCAGTAGCGCCGGGGGGCGTCCCATCTACCTGATGCTCAGAATGAAGCCGCCCTGGGTCTTCGTGGACGAGATCCGCCGCTTCGTGGAGTCCTTCTGCTCCTGCGCCTGCCCCGGCCAGAGCCGGGAGTCCCAGGTGGCGCTGGCCGTCCACGAGCTCATGCAGAACGCCATCCCGCAGGCGGGCGGGGAGGACGTCGACCTGACGCTGCAGGTCGACCCGCAGGCCAACCGCATCGAGGTGGCCGTGAGCAACCCGTGCAGCGAGGAGCAGTTCCAGGACCTCCACGCCCGGGTGGAGCGGCTCAACAGCGAGCCGGACGCCCTGCGCAGCTACCTGCGCGCCATGTCGGAGGCGCCCGCCACGACACGCGGCGGGCTCGGCCTGGCCCGCGTCCGCTTCGAGGCCCAGCTCGAGCTCTCGGTCCAGCGCGAGGGCCGGCGCGTCTGCGTGCTGGCTCGCGGCCTGCTCAACGCCCCGCAGCTCAAGCTTCCTGGAGGCACACATGTCTAGCGTCATCGGCGGCCGCGGCGCGGCCCTGCAGGTCTCCGAAGAGAAGTACTCCGCCGGTTTCGCCAACGACGCCACCGGCCTCAAGGTGGCCTTCCGGGGCACCATCAGCACCGTGAACCCGGCGGCGGTCCTCAACCCGTTCGTGGACGCGGTGCACGGCCAGCTCTCCGGCGCCAACGTGAAGGAGATCCGGGTGGACTTCACCGAGCTGGAGTTCTGCAACTCCTCCGGCTTCAAGGCCTTCATCCACTGGATCCAGCGGGTGCAGGCGCTGCCCGAGGCGCAGCGCTACAAGCTGCGCTTCGTGTCCAGCCCGGCGCGCAAGTGGCAGCGCACCAGCCTGCTGGCGCTCTCCTGCTACGCGCCGGGGCTGGTCGAGATCGCCTGACCCGGCGGCCCGCCGAGGCGGCGGGCACCGCGGTCGAGCCACCGACGAGGGGCCCGGTCGCGTCGACCGGGCCCCTCGGTGCGTCCAGGCGGTGGCGGGCTAGATCAGGCCCGGCTTGCCGGCCTGCCAGCGCGCCAGCTCGGTGGTGAGCAGGGCCACGTGCTCCCGCTCCTCCGCCGCCAGCTCCTTGTAGAGCTGCTTCTCCGGCGAGCCCTCCGCCGACGCCGCGCCCCGCTCGCTGAAGAACTTCACGGCCCGCTCCTCGAAGGCGATGGCGATTCGGAACAGGTTGGCCGGGTCCTCGGGCCGGTTGGGGATGCCCGCGTAGACGGCGGCCCGGTCCACCTTGAAGTCGCCCGGCGCCGGCACCTGCGCGTGGTAGCGCCGGGACAGCGTGGCCATGTGCTCCTTCTCCATCTCGGCCATGCGGCCGAAGAGGTCGCGGAGCAGCGGGTCCGGCGCCTCCTTGGCGGCGCGGCCGTAGAAGGCCTGGCCGCCCAGCTCGATCTCGAAGGCGATGCGGACCGCGTCGAGCGCGGCCGCGCCGGCCGCCTTGGCCGGGTCGGCCACCGCCAGCTTGCCGCCGCAGGCCGGGCACATCCCGTACGGGAAGGCGAAGCCCTCGCTCACCTTGGCGCAGTCCTGGCACTTCCAGGTGAGCTGCGCGGTGGCGCAGCAGAGGTACTCCTCGTCACCCTCGAGCGGCTGGCGGCACTTGGGGCAGACCTTGCCGGCGGCCACCGCGAGCTGCGGGCCGGTGGCGACGGCGCCGCCGCCCTGGGCGATCGGCGTGGGGGGGGTGAAGGCCACCATGTCCTCCTCGGTGATGGGCCACTTCTTCTTGCCGCTCTTCAGGTAGGCGCCGATGGAGCGGGCGGCCCGACGGCCGGCGCCCATGGCCAGGATGACGGTGGCGCCGCCGGTGACGATGTCACCGCCGGCGAAGACCCCCTGCAGCGAGGTGGTCTGGGTCTTGCCGTCGTCGGCCACGATGTTGCCCCACTTGTTGAGGGCCAGGCCCGGCGTGGACTGGGTGATGATGGGGTTGGCCTTGGTGCCGAGCGCGTAGATGACCGTGTCGCACTCGAGGTCCTTGTACCTTCCGGTGGCGATGGGCTTGCGGCGCCCCTTCTCGTCCGGCTCGCCCAGCACCATCTCCTCCACCTTCATGCCCTTCACGTTGCCGTCGGCGTCGACGTAGATCTCGACCGGCGAGTGGAGGAAGAAGAACTCGATGCCCTCCTCCTTGGCGTGCCGGATCTCCTCGATGCGGGCCGGCGCCTCCGCCTCGGTGCGCCGGTAGACGCAGCGGACGGTCTCGACCCCCAGCCGCTTGGAGACGCGCAGGCAGTCCATGGCGGTGTTGCCGGCGCCGATGACGACGGCCGACTTGCCGATGGAGACCGGCGTGTCCTGGTAGGGGAACTTGTCGCCGCCCATCAGGTTGACGCGGGTGAGGAACTCGTTGGCCGAGTAGACCTGGCCGGCGAACTCGCCCGGGATCCCGAGGAAGGCCGGGGCGCCGGCGCCCACGCCCAGGAAGACGGCGTCGTACCCCTTCTCGGTCAGGAGCTGGGGCACCGTGAAGGTCTTGCCGATGACCTTGTTGGTCTCGATCTTCACGCCCAGCTCCACCAGGCTGTTCACCTCGCGGTCGATGATGTCGCGCGGCAGCCGGAAGGACGGGATGCCGTAGCGGAGCACGCCGCCCACCACGTGGAGGGCCTCGTAGACCGTCACGTCACAGCCGAACTTCACCAGGTCGGCCGCCACCGCCAGGCCGGCCGGGCCGGAGCCGCACACCGCCACCTTGCCGAGCTTGTCGCCGGGGGCGAACTTCGGCGGCACCGTCGGCTTGAGCTTGCCGTGGTCGCCGACGAAGCGCTCCAGCCGGCCGATGCCGACCGACTCGACCTTCTTGGCGATGACGCACTGGGCCTCGCACTGCGTCTCCTGCGGGCAGACGCGGCCGCACACCGACGGGAAGATGGAGGCCTCCCGGATCACCTCGAGGGCCCCGTCGATGTCGCGCACCACCAGGTGCTTGATGAAGCGCGGGATGTCGATCTGCACCGGGCAGCCGGAGATGCAGGTCGGCTTGGCGCACTGGATGCAGCGCTCCGCCTCGCCCAGCGCGTCCTGCAGCGAGTAGCCGAGATTGACCTCCTTGAAGTTGCGGGAGCGCTCCACGTGGTCGCGCTCCGGCATCTTGGTCTGGTGCGGCGCCAGGTCCTTGATCTTCTTGTAGTTGTGCTTGTTCTCCACGAAGAGCTGCTTCTCGAGGTTGCAGACGTGGGCGTAGTCCTCGGTGGCCCGCGTCTCCTGCGCCTTGAAGCGCTTCTGCCGGGAGAGCAGCTCCTTGAAGTCGACCAGGTGGCCGTCGAAGTCCGGGCCGTCCACGCAGGCGAACTTCACCGCCTTGTCGACGGTGACGCGGCAGGAGCCGCACATGCCGGTGCCGTCCACCATGATGGCGTTGAGCGAGACCATGGTCTTCACGCCGAACGGGCGGGTGGTCTCGACGCAGGCGTTCATCATGGGCAGCGGGCCGATGGCCACCACCAGCGCCGGCTTGTCCTTCTCGCAGACCTCCTTCAACGCCTGCGTCACGAAGCCGGGCTTGCCGTAGCTGCCGTCGTCGGTGCAGACGATGAGCTCGTCGCAGTACTGGGCGAACTTCTCCTCCCAGAACACCAGCTGCTTGTTGCGGAAGCCGATGATGCCGGTGACCCGGTTGCCCGCCTCCTTGAAGGCCTTGAGCTGCGGGTAGACCGGCGCGACGCCCAGGCCGCCGCCCACCAGCACCACGTGGCCCACCTTCTCGATGTGCTGCGGCAGGCCGAGCGGCCCGACGAAGTCCTCGAAGGTGTCGCCCGTCTTGTAGTCGGTCAGCATCTGGCGCGTGGTCTTGCCCAGCGCCTGGATGACCATGGTGATGGTGCCGGCCTCCCGGTCGTAGTCGGCCACGGTGAGCGGGATGCGCTCGGAGCCGTCCCCCAGGCGGAGCATGACGAAGTGGCCGGGCTCGGCCATCTTCGCCACGTCGGGGGCGGAGACTTCCCAGAGGAACGTCGTGTCGGAAAACGCCTCGCGGCGGACGATCGTATACATCGGGGAGCGAACCCTCCGTAGGGGGTTGGGGGGACAGTGAGAGATGGGGGGGAGTACCAATCTAGGGCGGGCCCCGTCAAGGACCGGGGTCCGACCGAATTGACCAATCCGGTCCACAATTTAGGTCGGTTCCGGGGCACCCGGACCGCCCGCTTCAGCCCTTCATCGCCTTGCCCAGCTCGGCCGCCACGTCGGCGTCGCCCGGCGCGAGCTGGAGGGCGCGGCGCAGGAGCGCCAAGGCGGCCTTGCTGCGGCCCGCCTGAAGCTCCTGCCGGCCGAGGTCGAAGGCCTCCTGGGCCTCGGCCGTGCGGGCCCGTCCGGCGCCTCGCCAGCCGGTGCCGGCGGTGGCCGTGCCCAGCGGTTCGGGAAGCGGGGACGGCGCGGCGGTTGCGAGCGGGGGCGGGGACGGCGCGGCGGTCGCGAGCGGGGGCGCCGCGGGAGCGACCTGCTGTGGAGGCGCCAGCGGCGGCAGGTCGATGGGCTCGAGCGCCGCGGGTTGCGGTGGCGCGGAGCGCACCAGCGGTGGCGGCGGCGGCGCGTAGCCGAGGCCGGGCACTTGCGGTGCAGCCGCCTCGACCACGAACTCGGCTCCCAGTCCGATCATGGTGGTCCGCCAGAGCTCCGGGTGGACCGCGGCGCCGCGCGCCACGGTGACGACGCCGCGGGAGAGGAGCGCGAAGAGGGCCCGCTGCAGCACCGGCCAGCTCGCCTCGAGCCTGGCGCGCAGCGCCGCGATGGTGGTGCCGCCCGCCACGTGCCGGATCACCGCGACCTCATCCTCGCTGAAGTCGGCGAAGCGGGGCGGCGGCGCCAGGAAGACCATGGCGTCCACCGGCAGCCGATCCGGGACGCGCCTGAAGTTGCCCAGGCCGGGACGGGCCGCAACCAGCAAGGCGAACCAGCGGGTCGCCACCGGCCGCGCCGCCTCCTCGAAGGCCACGCCGAGCCGCCAGGGCGGCTGCGAGCTCGCCCAGGCCACCTTGCCGCGGGTGCTGAGCGGCTCCTTGACGCCCGGGCCGGCCAGCGCGAGGAGGAGCTCGGCGCCGCGCGGCAGCGGCGCCGGCGCCACCAGCTGGCAGCCGTGCGGTCCGACGTCCTCGGTCTCCGCGTCCCAGGCCGCGCCGCCCGCCTGGACGCGTACGCGGCAGCGGGACGGGGCCCGCGGCGCGCGCCGCGGGTTCACGATGAAGTCGGTCACGGAGGAGCATCCTAGCGCGTTGCGCCGGCGCGTCGAACTCCGTGGCGATCTCCGCGGCGAGCCGCCCGGCAACGGCGCTAAGCTCGCGCCATGGAGGAGCGCCCAGCACCCCACCCGCCCGCGCCCGGAGGCCCGCCGCCGGCCGCGCCGGTGCGCCCCTGGACCGCCCGGCTCGCCGAGACGCCCGCCACCTTCGGCCTGGTGGCGCTGCAGCTGGCGCTGCTCGGCTGGGTGACGCTGGCCCTGGGTGATCCGACCTCCGCGGCGACCCTGGTGCGGGCCGGCGCGCTGGAGCGCGGCCACGTCTGGAGCGGCGAGTGGTGGCGGCTCGGCAGCGCGGTGCTGCTCCACGTCGGGTGGATCCACCTCGGCCTCAACGTCGCCTTCGGACTCGGCTGGTGCCGCATGGTGGAGCGGACGCTCGGCACCGCCCGCTTCCTCCTGGTCTACGCCCTGGCCGGCCTGGCGGCCTCGGCCGCCTCGCTCCTCTGGCAGGACGTGGTCTCGGCCGGCGCCTCGGGCGCCCTCTTCGGCGTCATCGGGGCCGCGCTGGTCCTCCACCGGAGGGCCATGGGAGGCTGGCGCGCCTTCCTGCGAAGCCCGGCCACGGTGCAGGTGGTGCTGCAGCTGGGCGGCTGGACCGCGGTGGCGGTGGCCGGGTCGCTCCCGCTGGACCACGCCGCCCACGCCGGCGGCCTGGTGGCCGGCGGGGCCTCCGCCTGGCTCCTCACCAGCCCGGCGCGGCGCCCGGCCGCCTGGGCGGTGGTCGGCGCGGCGCTGCTCCTGCTCGGCGGCGCCGCCTGCTGGCCGCGGCCTGGGTTGACGCGCTTCGGCGCCGGCGATCTGGAGCGGCGCATCCACGGCGCGCTGCGCGACCAGGACCAGGCCTCCGCCGCCGCGCTGCTGCGCCAGGCCGACCAGGCCGGACTCGAGGGCGACAACCTGGCCTACTACCGCGGGCTCCTGGCGGCGCAGACGGGGCGGCTCGAGGACGCGGCGCGGCTGCTGCGCCCGGTGGCCCGCGCCGGTGCCCCCGTCGTTCGAGCCGAGGCGCGCCGCGTGCTGGCCGGCGTGACGCGCACCCTGGGCTACCAGCGCTACACCGGCGACGGTGCCACCAGGGACCCGGAGGTCGGGCTCCGCTGGTTCGAGGAGTCCTGCGCCGTGGGCGACGGTGCCAGCTGCCGCGACGTGGAGCGGATCCGCGGCCTGACGCCGCCCTGAGCGCCGGGGCGCCGCACGAGGCGTCTCGAGCGAGCGCCTCGGGGTACGCGTCGCACCCACCTCGGCGGCGAGGCAGCACTCGCGCCTCTCCCCCGTTCCTGGGACTTGAGCGGCCGCGCCGGACGGCTAGAGGATGATCCAACCTGCGGAGAGGGTCTCCACGTGCCCTGGTCACCTGAGCTGGCGCTGCACCACGATGAGCTGGATCGGCAGCACGCCGGCCTGTTCCACCTGCTCGCGGCCGGCGCCGCCGCGCTGGAGGCCCGCTCGGCGCCCGAGGTGAGCCGCGCCGTGGAGGCCTTCACCGACGCCATGCTGGCGCACGCCGCCGCCGAGGAGGCCCTCATGGAGGAGAGCCGCTATCCCGAGCGCGGACGCCACCGGGTCGCTCACGAGGTCTTCCTGAACGACCTGCTCCAGCTCCAGGCGGAGCTCCGGTCCGCCGGCCTGACGCCCCTGGTGGGCGACTGGCTCCGCGTCCGGCTGCCGGAGTGGCTGCGCTTCCACATCGCGGTCAACGACGCGCCCTTCGGCGTCCACCTGGCGCACCACCGCCCCGCCGCCGCGGCGCCGGCCCGCGCCTCGATCCGAGCCGACGCCCGCCGCACCTCCTGAGGGGCGTCCGGCCGGGGCGCCCCTCAGGCCGCGCCTGGCATGGCGGCGGGATCGGCGGCGCCCGCCGCCACCGACGGCAGCGCCGCGGCCACCTCGAGCACCGCCCAGCGCGGCAGGTCGAGCGGCCGACCCGCCAGCGAACCGCGCAGCGCCAGCACCTCACCCTCCCCGACGTGCAGCCCCTCCAGCCGGAGGCCGGAGGCGAGCTCCAGCGAGAAGGGGCCCGGCGCGGCGAGCGTCCCGGCGCCGAAGGCCACCAGCCCCGGTCCCTCGAACCAGGGGCCGCCGGCCCGCCCGCGGCGCGACCGGAGCACCGGACCCGAGAGCCGCGCCAGCGCCGCGGTCAGGCCAGGCGCCACCGGGCCGGGCGCCGCCTCCACGCCCGCCACCCGCCCCGAGAGCTCCCGCCCCCCGGGCAGCGCCAGCTGGACCAGCGTGCCGGCGCGCCGCGCCACCGCCAGACCGTGGTCGCCGCCGCGCCGGTAGGAGAGCGTGACGGCGAAGGCCTCCAGCACCTCGAAGAGCTGCTCGAAGTCGCGCGCCAGGAAGAGCTGCGGCTGCATGCGCGTGATGTCGAAGGAGACCTCGGCGCAGCCGGCGTCGAGCGGCCGGCGCGCCACCTCGGGCCCCAGGCAGCGGGCCGACTCGCCCAGCGAGGAGAGCAGCCCGGCGCCGTAGATGCGCGGCGACTCGGCCTGGCCCACCAGGCCGTACTCCGCGGTCCACCAGTAGAGCCGGCTGGCGCGTGCCGCCTCGGAGGCGAAGGGCACGCTCTGCAGCGCCGCCGCCAGGCGCGCCTCGGCCAGCGCCCCCTCCTCCGCCGTGGCCGCGCGCCGCTCCTTCACCTCGGAGAGGTGGCGCACCGCCTCGAAGACCGCCCGGTCCTCGACGGCGGGGATGGCCCGCCAGCCCACCTCGCCGCAGCGCTGCAGGTACTCGGCGTAGCGCGGGTCGCAGAGCAGCGGCGCGTGGCCGGCGCTCTCGTGGACGATGTCCGGCGCCGGCGTGTAGCCGAGGTGCTCCGGCCGCCGGATGGCGGTGGCGATGGCCAGCACCCGCCGGTGCTGCAGCTCGGTGAAGACCGCCGGAGGGATGAAGCCGCTCACCCCCACCGCCGACCAGCCGACCCGGGCCAGCTTGCCGTTCATCTCGTCGAGGCTGGGGATGCGGTCGACCGCGATGCCCGTCTCGGCCAGCCCCGACAGGAACCGCGGGTGCGCGCGGCTGGCGAGGTGCGCCGTGAGCCGGCCGAGGACCTCGCGCCAGGTGGACTGGTCCTCCGGCGTGTAGCCTGCGTAGTCCTGGGCCACCGCCCAGCGGCGCAGGTGCTGCGGCAAGGCGTCGATGGCCCGCTCGGTTGGCGTCATCCTCAGGCCTGGATGTAGCGCCGGCGAGCCCCCTGGAGCAGCTCCGAGCAGGGCGCAAGTGGACGCTCCGCCGCGGTCCAGATCGCCGGATCATGGACCACGTCCGGGTTGCCCCGACCGACCGGGAGGCGTTATGCAACCGGGCCCGTGCCCCTTCCCCACCGTATCCTGGTCGTCGACGACAATGACGCGCTGCGCGAGAACGTCTCGGAGGCCCTGGAGCTGGAGGGCTACGAGGTCGAGGCGGTCGGTACCGGCCACCTCGCGCTGGAGGCGCTGGCGCGCGGGCGGCTCCCCGGGGTGGTCCTGATCGACATGATGATGCCGGGCATGAGCGGCCCGGAGCTGGTGGCCAGGCTGCGGAGTGACCCTCGGCTGGCGGGCCTGATGGTGGTCCTGGTCTCGGGCCAGGTGCCGCCGCCTGGCGACCTGGCGGTCGACGCGGTGCTGGGGAAGCCGTTCGGCGTGGCCGACCTGCTGCGCGTGGTGGAGCGGCTCCTGCCCCCCGCCCCGCGCCCCGGCGCGCGCTCCTGAGCCCCGGAGGCCGCGCCGCCGGGCCCGGCGAGCCGCTAGCGCCCCTCCACGAAGCGGTAGCCGATGCGCACCGCGCCCCAGTGGGCGCCGCCCACCATGACCGGCACCGACAGGTCCACCATGTTCTCGCCGGTGTCTCGCTGGTAGCGCTGGATGAGGAAGGGCGCCTCGCTGCGGGCCGCCGCCAGGCCGGTCTTGTCGTTGAAGATCCGCTTGGTCCGGTTGTTGACCAGGTCGCTGGCCAGGTTGCCGGTGAGCGGCAGGCTGTAGCGGTCGTTGTGGGTGGGCAGGTAGCCGAACTTGTCCACCAGCACGGCGTAGACGATGGAGGGGGACTTCGCCAGCACCGGCTCCTGGATGGGCCGGATGTCCCGGTCGGAGAGCTGGTCCCAGTCGGTGGTGAACTTGGGCGGGTCGGTCTTGGCGACCGGGAAGTAGAGGAAGCTGAAGAGCTTCTCCCGGGTCACCTCCTTGTTGGCGATCCAGGACTCCATCGTCTCGGTGCAGCGACGGGCGTAGTCCTGCGCCAGCCCGAGCATGTCGCGCTCCTGCGCGGAGAGCCCCTCCACCAGGGCGTCGCCCCGCCCCTTCGCCTGCGCCAGGGCGCCCGCCGGGGCGAGGGCCGCCGCCAGCGCCAGGACCACCACGTACCGCCGGATGTCGTTCGTCATGTCGGGTCTCCTTGGCTCGCCTACTGGCCGGTGAGGCGGCTCATGGCCGCCCGCATGCTGACACGGAGCCGCTCCACCGCCTTGGTGAGGTGGCCGATCTCGTCGACGTGGTCGGATTTGATGGGGGTGTCGAGCCCCTCGCCCATGCTGATGGATTCGGCCGCCGCGGTGAGCTGCACCACCGGCCGGATGGCCTTCTGCACGACCGCGAAGACGGTGAGGACCGTGATCAGGGCGAAGACCGCGAAGATGGTGACCAGGGTGGCCAGCAGCACCCGCTGCCGCGCCTCGATGCGCGTCATGGAGACGCCGATGCGGAAGCCGCCCCAGTGCTTCCCCTTCACCAGGATGGGGCTGGAGACGTCCCACATGGTCTCGCCGGTGTCGCGCTTGTAGACCTGCTTCAGGGAGGGCTCGAGGTTCTTGGCGGCCGCCAGCCCCACCGGGTCGGAGAAGACGCGCTTGGTCCGATTGCCGGCCAGGTCCTGCTCCGGCACGCCGGTGAGCGCCTTCTGGAAGGTGGTGTTGTGCGTCGGCAGGTAGCCGGTCTCGTCCACGCCCACCGCGAAGATGAAGTCCTCCGAGTCGAGATACTTGTCCTGGAAGACCAGCACGGCCTTGTCGGTGAAGCTGTCGTAGCGGGTGTGGAACTTGGGGTTCTTGCCCCAGTTCCAGCCCTTGATCTCCTGGTAGTTCTTGTCGAAGACCTCGGTCACGGTGAGCTGGCCGCTGTCGATGGCGGCGTCGAAGATGTCGCCGTACTGGCGCGCGCCGCTGGACGCCGCCAGCCGCGCCTTCTCCAGCGTCAGCTCCTCCATCTGGCTGGTCTGCCCCGAGGTGATGATGGCCGCGGCGCCCGCGGTGAGCACCACCAGCACGACCGCCAGCTTCAGCGAGATCTTGACGCTGAGCCTGCTACGAACCGCCAGAACGATGGACATCGCCGACCTCCGGGCTTGCTGTTGAGGGGTGCCGCCGCCGCTGGACCGCCGGGCGCTTCCGAGCCGCCCGGCGCCGGCGTCACTTCGACTTGCCTGCCTCGAGGGCCTTCAGGAAGCCGGCCCGATCGGCAGGATCCTCGACCTGTCCGGCCAGCTCCTCGACCAGGGCCGGCCCCTGCGCCATGGTGAAGGTGGCGTCGGCGCAGAGCCGCCGCACCGCCTCCTCCACGTAGACCTTCGCCATGGGGCCGACGTGGCGCGCCAGCTCCTTGGCGCAGCGGCCGAGGTAGGCCCCCGCCGCCGGGTCCGCCGCCGCCACCGCCGAGAAGGACGAGCCGCCGGTCTTGGACCAGCTCAGGCCGGAGCTGGCCAGCACCGGCCGCGACCCGGAGGCCGGGTGGGATCCCGGCGGGAAGACCTGCGACGAGCCCGGCCCGCGCCCGGCGCCCACCTGCGAGCCGCCCGGGCCGAGCGGCCCGACCGAGGAGCCGAGCGAGGTGGCCAGCGCCGACGCCCCGGCGCCCCCCAGCAGCTTCTTCAGCTTGGTGGCCGCCACGCGGATGGCCACGGCCGCGAAGGCCGAGTTGAGCGTGGCGTCGGCCACCACCGCCAGCACGTAGGTGGCGCCAGCCACGTCGCCCAGGTTGCGCAGGAGGATGGTGCCGTCGGCGAAGCGGGCCGTCACCACCTCCCAGTCCTGGTGCTGCAGCTGGATCGAGTCCACGGCCCTGGAGAGCGGGCCGCCCACCTGCTCGCAGAGGGCGCGGTCGTAGACCGCCTTGCCCCGCTGCGCCACCAGGCGCCCGGCGCCGTCGTACACCATGGCCGCGTTGACGCCGGCCAGATCGAGCAGGCTCTGCAGGCTGTTCTCCATGTCAGGTCCACTCCTGGAATGAGTTCTCCACCGACTTCTCCACCAGGGGGAGCGCCTTGACCGGCTCCACCCGCGCGGTGAGCACCGCCCGCCCGCGCAGCACCACCAGCGAGGCGCGCTGCGGCCCGGCCAGCGCCACCGTACCGAGCGCGCCCAGGCCCAGCGCCTCGCCCACCTCCAGCAGCGAGCTGCTCAGGAAGCCCATCTCCGCCGCGATGGCCTCGCCGTTGGGCTCGCGCACCGCGTCCAGGAAGGCGCCGTCCAGGTCGCCGAGCACGGCCCCCTTGACCCCCTGGAGCTTCGCCATCACCTCGAGATCCGCCATCCGATCACCTCCCCGGCTCGCCCGCGAGCCCGCTCTCCGCCCGTGACCGCCGGGCCTTGCCACGCCGCCGTCCTGGCGGCCCGGAGCATCCTAGACCCTCGCCACGGCCGCCTGGCCGTCCCTGCCAGCCCATTCGCCCCGTTCATTCCGGCCTCCCGCGAGGCCAGGGCGGCAGCCCCGCGGCGCGCCGGCAGGCGTCGAGCGCCGCCACGGCGTCGCCCCAGGGCCACCCCGCGACGCGCGTCGGCAGCACCGGCCGCGGGGCGTCGTACCAGCGCTCCCGGTCGGTGGCCGCCCAGGCGTCCCAGGAGGTGACGGTGCGGCGCCGCTCCGCCGCGGCGAGCAGCAGCATGTTCTCGGCCAGCATGTTGATCCGCTCCAGCACGCCGCCTGAGCGCCAGGCCAGCAGGAGCTGGGCGTCGGGCGTGATGATGAGCGAGGGGGCGCCCGGCGGCAGCACCGCGCGCATCCAGGAGCGCACGTAGTCGGCCACCTGGTCGTGGTCCAGCGGCGGGATGACCCCCGCGGCGGGCCGCCGGTCGCCCAGCTCGCCACCCAGGCGGGCCAGCGCCTCGGCGAGCCCGGGCTCGCCGCACAGGAGCAGTGAAGCCGCGCGACCGCGCAGGCAGGCGGCCGCCAGGGCCTGCAGCCCGGCGGTGACGGGGAGCGGGAGGTCCACGCCGTCGACCACCAGGAGCGGCGGCGCCAGCGTCCTCCCGCCGGTCCGCTCCTCGGCGAGCCGCGAGAGCAGCGCCGCCGGCTCCTCGCCGGGGCGCTCGGCCAGCCCCGCGGCTCGCGCCAGCCGCTGCGCC
>JANNKC010000379.1:0-2189 GCA_031396105.1 Anaeromyxobacter sp. | reverse complement strand
TGCCGAGGCTCACCCAGGTGAGGATCAGGAACTTCCGCTCCAGGCCCGGCACGAGCGGCGCGGCCAGCAGCCAGACTGGCTTGGCGGTCTCCCGGTGGAGGATGGTGAGCAGCACCAGCGTGCCGATCCAGGTCCCGGTGGCCACGTCGTGCACGAAGGCGTTGAGGATGGTCAGCTTCTCGCGCATGACCGCGAACCCTAGCACGGGGGCGCCTCGCCGCCCCCGTTCGTGGTAGACTTCCTCGCTTCGCAAAGGCCGAATCACGGCTCGAGGAGTCCAGCCCATGATGACCCGCCGCCCCCGCGTCCTGCTCGTCACCTCGCCCTACCACTCCGGTGTGGTGGAGGCGGCCGGCGTCTGGATGCCGCTCGCCCTGGTCTACGTCGCCGGCGCCGCGCGCCAGGCCGGGGCCGAGGTCGAGATCTACGACGCCATGAGCCTCTTCACCACGCACGACGACATCGCGAAGAAGATCGCGGAGTTCAAGCCGGACATCGTCGGCACCACGGCCATCACCGCCACCGAGCCCGACGCGCGCGTCATCTGCGCCACCGCCAAGCGCTGGAACCCGGCCGTCAAGACCGTGGTGGGCAACGTCCACGCCACCTTCTGCTGGGAGGAGATCCTCCGAGAGGACCAGAACGTGGACTTCGTGGTCCGCGGCGAGGGCGAGCTCACCATGACCGAGCTGGTGCAGGCGGTCGAGGCCGGCGCCGGCTACGAGAAGATCGACGGCCTGGCCTGGCGCAAGGACGGCGTCCCGGTCTCCAACGCCCCTCGGGCGCTGGCCGCCGACCTCGACACGCTGCCCTCCGCCTTCGACCTGGTCGACTGGAAGCTCTACCACTACCGCCCCCGCCCGGACGGGCGGCTGGCCATCGCCAGCTCCGCCCGCGGCTGCTCGTCCCGCTGCAGCTTCTGCTCGCAGCAGAAGTTCTGGGGCCGCACCTGGCGCGGCCGCGACCCCATGAAGTTCGTGGCCGAGCTGGAGCACCTGCGCGACGCCTACGGCGTGCGGGTCACCATGCTCTCCGACGAGACGCCCACCTCCGACCGCGCCCGCTGGGAGAAGGTCCTCGACCTGCTCATCGAGCGCGGCACCGGCATGGAGATCCTCATGGAGACGCGGGTGGACGACGTCATCCGCGACGAGGACCTCCTGGCCCGCTACGCCAGGGCCGGCGTGAGCCACATCTACGTCGGCGTGGAGTCGACGTCGCAGTCGACGCTCGACCTCTACAACAAGGACATCAAGGTCAACGAGTCGAAGAAGGCCATCGACCTCATCAACCAGCACGGCATGGTGAGCGAGACCTCCTTCGTGCTCGGCACGCCGGACGAGACGGCCGCCTCCATCCGCAAGACGGTGGAGCTGGCCAAGTGGTACGCGCCGGACATGGCCTTCTTCCTGGCCCTCACGCCGTGGCCCTACTCCGAGATCGCCGACAGCATGGACAGCCACGTGGTGACGCGCGACTACCGCCGCTACAACCTGGTCGAGCCGGTCATGAAGCCGGACAACATGACGCTCCAGGAGATGCAGCAGGAGCTGCACCGGGCCACCGGCCACTTCTTCCACGACAAGTTCATGAACCTGCACAAGCTCTCCCCGGAGAAGCGGGCCTTCATGGTGAGCGTGCTGAAGCTCCTCATCGAGAAGAGCTACCTGGGCCACGAGATGCACCACATGGCCAAGGGCGCCGAGATGCCGGAGTCGGTCCGCAAGATGCTGGCCGAGCTCGGCCCCATGACCGGCCCGAGCTCGGTGGACCTCGGGGCCTCCAAGAAGGCCGGGTAGGGTGAGCGCGACGGCGGGGGAAGGAGGAGGCTCCCCGGGCGCCCGGTGGCGGCGGGGCCTGGCCGTGGCCGCCGTGCTGCTCGCCTCGGGGGGCTGCGCCACGCTGCTCGGGCCGCGCAGGCCGGCCCCACCGCCGCGGCCCGGGCTGGCCTGGGTCGCCTATCCCGAGGCCGAGGTGGCCGGGGTGAAGGACGCCCACGCCTACCAGGGCAAGCCGCTCTGCCAGCGCTGCCACCAGGGCGAGACCCCGGCGCTCCGGGCGGGCGCCATCGCGCTCTGCAAGGAGTGCCACCCGCAGCGCCACGGGAACCACCCGGTGGACGTGGTCCAGAAGCAGCCGGTGAAGGACCTGCCCCACCTCGAGGGCGGGCGCGTGGCCTGCCACACCTG
>JANNKC010000360.1:0-14378 GCA_031396105.1 Anaeromyxobacter sp. | reverse complement strand
GTCCTCGGCGTCCTCCCCTGCGGCGTCTCCTGGACCGTCTTCCTGGGCGCCGCCGCGTCGGGCGGGCCGGTGCCCGGGCTGCTCATGGCGCTCGCCTTCGGGCTCGGCACCGTGCCGGGGCTGCTGCTGCTGGGCGCGCTCGGCGCGCTGGTGGGGCAGCGGATCCGCGGGTTGCTGTATCGTGCCGGCGGACTGCTCATCGCGCTGATGGGCGCCCTCTTCGTGCTCCGTGGCCTCGGCCTCCATGCTCCGCTGTGACCACTGCCTGCTCTCCTTCCCGGAGAAGGAGGCGGTGCGGGAGCCCGCGCCCGCCGGGGAGAAGGTCTTCTGCTGCGCCGGCTGCCGGGGCGTCTGGCTCCTGGTCGCCGAGGAGGGGCTGGGGCGGTTCTACGCCGAGCGGCGCTGGGAGCAGCCGGGCCGGCCGGTGGGCACGCCGCCGGCGCCGGCCGACCTCTCCGCCTACCAGGTGGTGACCTCGCCGGGCGGCGGGACCGCCGAGGTGGAGGTGGCCATCGACGGCATCCGCTGCGCCTCCTGCATCTGGCTCAACGAGCGACTGCTGCAGCGCACCCCCGGCGTGATGGCGGCGCGGGTCAACTACGCCACCCACCGGGCTCGCGTCCGCTTCGACCCGCGCGCGGTGGACCTGACGCGGGTGCTCTCGCGCATCCAGGCGGCCGGCTACGTTCCGCGTCCCTGGAGCGAGTCGGCGCAGGCCAGGGCGCGCGACGCGGAGGTGAAGGACCTGCTGGTGCGGCTCGGCACCGCCTGGTTCCTCGCGTCGCAGCTCATGATCTACTCGGCGGCCCTCTACGCCGGCTACTTCCAGGGCATGGACCGCTCGACGCGCTCGCTCCTCGAGTGGATCTCCATCGGCCTGGCCGCCCCGGTGCTCTTCTCGGCGGGCGCGCCGTTCTGGCGCTCCACGCTGAACGGCCTGCGCCACGGCCGCTTCAACATGGACTCGCTGGTGGTGCTCGGCTCGGGCGCGGCGCTGGCCTTCTCGGTCTGGCAGGCGCTCCACGGCGGCGAGGTCTGGAGCGACACCGCCGCCATGATCCCCACCCTGGTCCTGACCGGCCGCTTCGTGGAGGCGCGGGCCCGCCGCGCCGCCTCCGAGGCGGTGGGCCGGCTGGCCACGCTCAGGCCGAGGGAGGCGAGGCTCGTCGCCCGGGGACCGACCTCGACCGCCGACCAGCTCGTCCCCGTGGACGAGGTGCGGGCCGGCGACCTCATCCGCGTGGTCCCGGGCGAGCGAATCCCGCTCGACGGCCGGGTCCTCACGGGCGAGTCGGAGGCCGACGAGGCGCTGGTCACCGGGGAGTCCACGCCGGTGTGGAAGGGGCCAGGCGACCCGGTCATCGGCGGCGCCATCAACCTGCACGGGAGCCTGCTGGTCGAGGTGACCCGCGTCGGCCGGGAGACGGTGCTGGCCGGCATCATCCGCGCGGTGGAAGAGGCGCAGGACCAGAAGCCGCGCCTGCAGGCGCTGGCCGACCGGGCGGTGGGCGTCTTCGTGCCGGGCGTCCTGGTGCTGGCCGCGCTCACCGTGGGCTGGTACCTGGCCCGCGGGGAGGGCGCGGAGCGGGCGCTCCTCACCGGCATCGCCGTGGTGGTCATCGCCTGCCCCTGCGCCCTCGGCCTGGCCACGCCCGTGGCGGTGCTGCTCGCCACCGGGCTCGCCTCGGCGCGCGGCCTGCTCGTGAAGGGGGGCGACGCGCTCGAGGCGGCCGGCGCGGTGCGCCAGGTGCTGCTCGACAAGACCGGCACGGTGACCCGCGGCCGCCCCGCGCTGCGCCAGGTGGTGCCGCTCGACGCCCCGCCCGGCGCCGCCGCCCGGGACGCGCTCCTCGCCCTGGCCGCCGCCGTGGAGCGCCGCTCGGAGCACCACGTCGGGCGGGCGGTGGTGGAGGCGGCGCGCGCGCTGCCGGCCGCGCCCGAGCCGGTGGTGGAGGGCTTCCAGGCCGTGCCGGGGCGCGGCGTCTCGGCCCGGGTCGACGGGACCGAGGTGCTCATCGGGAGCCGCGGGTTCCTGGTGGAGCGCGGCCTCCTGCCGCCGCCCGGGGCGGACGGACGGGCCGCGCCCTTCGAGGCGGCCGGCGACACGGTGGCCTGGCTGGCCCGCGGCGGGCGGGTCGAGGCGCTGCTGGTGATCTCGGATCCGCTGCGTGACGAGGCGCCCGCCGCGCTGGCCCGCCTGCGCGCCCTCGGCCTCTCGGTCTCCATCGTGAGCGGCGACGCGCGCGCCACCACGGCGGCCATCGCGGCGCGGCTCGGCGTGGAGGCGGCGGCCGAGGTGAGCCCGCAGGAGAAGCGGGCGCTGGTGGCGGCGCGCCAGGCGCGCGGCGTGAAGGTGGCCTTCGTGGGCGACGGGCTCAACGACGCCCCGGCGCTCACCCAGGCCGACGTGGGCGTGGCCATGGGGCGCGGCACCGACGTGACGCTGGAGAGCGCGGACGCGGTGCTGGTGCGCGACGACCTCAGGCTGCTGCCCGACCTGGTGCTGCTGGGCCGGCGCACCGCCGCGGTGGTGAAGCAGAACGTCTTCTGGGCCTTCTTCTACAACGTGGTGGCCATCCCGCTGGCCATGGCCGGGCTGCTCCACCCCATCGTCGGGGCGGCGGCCATGGCCGCCTCCTCGGCGTTCGTGGTGGGCAACTCGCTGCGCCTGCGCGGCACCTTCGCCCGGGTGGACGCCGCGGTCTCCCGGGCGGCCGCGGGCGGGTCGGGGGGCGCGCCGTGAACCTCCTGGGCCTCATCGGCATCTCGCTGGCCCTCGGCGTCCTCGCCTGGCTCGCCTTCCTCTGGAGCGTGAGGAGCGGGCAGTACGACGATCCGGAGGGTCCCAAGTACCGGATGCTCGATGACGACGAGGACCAGGCGCCGCCCGCTCGCGTCGCGCCGCGCGCCGGCACGGCTCCGGCCGCCGCGCCCGCGCCGGATCCTGGCGCGGAGCCGGCGCGCGGAACGCCGCAGGGCCAAACACCTGACCGGCCGTAAATATCCGGTTCGTCGAGGGTTTTTCAGACCTGACGAGTCCACTATGCGGCCGGAATCCGGCTTGACAGCACCGGCCAGACTTGGTGTTTACCAGGGCTCCGCCGAAGCGAGCCGCCTCCTCCCGCCGAAGAGTTCCTTCGGGCGGTGGGGAGCGGCATCCGAAGCCGGCCACCGGAATCCGCCAACCAGGAACGAAGCACCACTCAAGGAGTAAGGCATGACGACCAAGACGTCGAAGATCATCTGGACGAAGATTGACGAGGCGCCCGCGCTGGCGACCTACTCGCTCCTCCCCATCGTCCAGGCCTTCGTGAAGGGCACCGGCGTCGAGGTCGAGACGCGCGACATCTCCGTGGCCGGACGCATCCTCGCCAACTTCCCCGAGAACCTGAAGCCGGAGCAGCGGCTCCCGGACTTCCTGGCGCAGCTCGGCGAGCTGGCCAAGACGCCCGAGGCCAACATCATCAAGCTGCCCAACGTCTCGGCCTCGGTCCCGCAGCTCAAGGAGGCCATCGCCGAGCTGCAGGCGCACGGCTACGACGTGCCGAACTACCCGGAGGTCCCCAGGGACGACGCCGAGAGGGCCATCCAGGCGCGCTACGCCAGGTGCCTCGGCAGCGCCGTCAACCCGGTGCTCCGCGAGGGCAACTCCGACCGCCGCTCGCCGCCGGCCGTGAAGAACTTCTCCAGGAAGCACCCGCACCGGCTCGGCGCCTGGAAGCCCGACTCGAAGGCCCACGTGGCCCACATGACGGAGGGTGACTTCTACGGCAACGAGAACGCCCTGACGCTGGAGAAGGCCACCGACTACCGCATCGAGTACGTCGACGCCGGCGGGAAGGTGACGGTCCTGAAGAAGAAGGCGCCGCTGCTGGCCGGCGAGATCATCGACACCACCAAGATGAGCGTCAAGGCCCTGCGGAAGTTCTACGCGGACCAGATCGACGACGCCAGGGCCAGCGGGGTGCTGCTGTCGCTGCACCTCAAGGCCACCATGATGAAGGTCTCCGACCCCGTCATGTTCGGCCACGCCGTCACCGTCTTCTACAGGGACGTCTTCGAGAAGCACGCGGCCGCGCTGAAGCAGGCCGGCGTCAACCCGAACATGGGCCTGGGCGACCTCTACAAGAAGATCCAGGGGCTGCCGGCCGGCCAGCGGGCCGAGATCGAGGCCGACATCAAGGCGGTCTACGCCACCCGCCCGGCGCTGGCCATGGTCGACTCCGACAAGGGCATCACCAACCTGCACGTGCCGAACGACGTCATCGTCGACGCCTCGATGCCGGTGGTGGTCCGCGACTCCGGCTCGATGTGGGGTCCCGACGGCAAGCTGGCCGCCACCAAGGCCATGATCCCGGATCGCTGCTACGCCACCATGTACCGGGAGATCATGGACGACTGCCGTCGCAACGGCGCCTTCAACCCGGCCACCATGGGCGGCGTGCCCAACGTGGGCCTGATGGCCCAGCAGGCGGAGGAGTACGGGTCGCACGACAAGACCTTCTTCGCCGCCGGCGCCGGCGCCATCCGCGTCGTCGACGACGCCAGCGGCGCCACCCTGCTCGAGCAGAAGGTCGAGGAGGGCGACATCTTCCGCATGTGCCAGGCGAAGGACATCCCCATCCGCGACTGGGTCAAGCTGGCCGTCAACCGGGCCCGCGCCACCGGCAGCCCGGCCGTCTTCTGGCTCGACGCCAAGCGGGCGCACGACCGCCAGGTCATCGCCAAGGTGGAGAAGTACCTGAAGGACCACGACACCAACGGCCTGGAGATCCGCATCCTGGCGCCGGTCGAGGCCATGAAGTTCTCGCTGGAGCGCATCCGCAAGGGCCAGGACACCATCTCGGTCACCGGCAACGTGCTGCGCGACTACCTGACCGACCTCTTCCCCATCCTCGAGATCGGGACCTCGGCCAAGATGCTCTCGGTGGTCCCGCTGCTGGCGGGTGGCGGGCTCTTCGAGACCGGGGCCGGCGGCTCGGCCCCCAAGCACGTGCAGCAGTTCGTCAAGGAGGGCTACCTCCGCTGGGACTCGCTGGGTGAGTTCTCGGCGCTGGGCGCCTCGCTGGAGCACATCGGCGCGGCCTTCAAGAACCCCAAGGCCACCCTGCTGGCCGAGACGCTCGACGCCGCCATCGGCAAGTTCCTCGACAACAACAAGTCCCCGGCCCGCAAGGTCGGCGAGATCGACAACCGCGGCAGCCACTTCTACCTGGCCATGTACTGGGCCGAGGCGCTGGCGGCGCAGACCAAGGACGCCACGCTGCAGGTCAGGTTCGCCACGGTGGCCAGGCAGCTCCAGGAGCACGAGGCGAAGATCAACGCCGAGCTGATCGGCGCCCAGGGGAAGCCCGTTGACCTGGGCGGCTACTACCAGCCGGACGCGGCGAAGGCGGGGAAGGCCATGCGTCCCAGCCCGACCCTCAACGCCATCATCGACGGCATCGCGTAACGCGTAGACCCGTAGCAATCCCACCCAAGGAGACGACCATGGCAAGGAAGAAGATTGCGTTGATCGGCGGCGGGCAGATCGGCGGCGTGCTGGCCCAGCTCTGCGCGCTGCGCGAGCTCGGTGACGTGGTGCTGTTCGACATCGTCGAGGGCCTGCCGCAGGGCAAGATGCTCGACATCGCCGAGGCCGCGCCGGTCGATGGCTTCGACGTGAGCCTCAAGGGCACCAACAGCTACGAGGACATCAAGGGCGCCGACATCGTCATCGTCACCGCCGGCCTGCCGCGCAAGCCGGGCATGAGCCGCGACGACCTGATCGCGGTGAACTCCGGGATCATGACCAAGGTGGCCGAGGGCATCAAGCAGTACGCCCCGGGCGCGTTCGTCATCGTCATCTCCAACCCGCTCGACGCGATGGTGACGCTCTGCCAGCGCATCACCGGCATCCCGCACCACCGCGTGGTCGGCCAGGCCGGCGTGCTCGACTCGGCCCGCTTCGCCGCCTTCATCGCCTGGGAGCTGGGCGTGTCGGTCAAGGACGTCTCGGCGGTCACGCTGGGCGGCCACGGTGACGACATGGTGCCGCTGGTCCGCTACACCTCGGTGTGCGGCGTGCCGGTGCTGGAGCTGCTCGAGAAGAAGTACGGCGATGCCGCCAAGGCGGCCGAGGTCATGGCCGCCATGGTCAAGCGGACCCGCGGCGCCGGCGGCGAGGTGGTGGCCCTCCTGAAGACGGGCTCGGCCTTCTACTCGCCCGCCGCGTCGGCCATCGCCATGGCCGAGTCCTTCCTCAAGGACTCGAAGCGCGTGCTGCCGACCTGCGTCTACCTGAACGGCGAGTTCGGCGTGAAGGGGCTCTACGTCGGCGTGCCGGTGGTCATCGGCGCCGGCGGGGCCGAGAAGATCCTCGAGCTGAAGCTCAACGCCGAGGAGCAGGCCATGCTGGACAAGTCGGTCAAGGCCGTGGCGGATCTCGTGGCCACGCTGAAGTAGTCCCGTCCAGCATCCAGCAGTCCCGGGGCCCCGGTTGCGCGAGCGACCGGGGCCTCTCCAGGTGCGCCGTCAGTCGACGAACTTCGAGAAGACCAGGTCGGTGCCCTTGGCGCCGCCGGCGTGGCACTCGTAGCAGCCCTTCACCACGTCGAGGTCGAGCGCCTTGCCATCCGGGCCGAAGGCGTTGAACCACCACCCGCCGGTCCGCGTGGCCGCCTCGTCCTTCTTCATGTACGCGTCCATGATCTTCTTTCCCTGCGACAGCATCGCCCCCTCCGCGCCGACCTCGTAGAAGGAGGTGACGAACTCCGAGCCCTTGGGGAAGGCCTTGCCGGAGCGCAGCGCCGCGAGCGCGGCCGGGTTCGCGTAGGTGTTGTGGAAGCCGTAGAGGGCGTGGCTCTTGTCGGTGATGACCATCGACTTCACGTGGCCCCAGGTCCGGTAGCCCTTCGGCAGCTCGTGGTGCATGGCCAGGACCTGGAAGGCGACGAGCGCGACGGCGAGGGCGGCTGCAGCGATGAGGACGCGGCGAAGCATGTGTCTCTCCTTGGGAGCGCCGGTTCGAGCTGGCGTGGGTTCCCCTGCTACGAGTCCAGCCGCCCGCGAAAGGACTCTCGAGAAACCTGGCCCCACCTGGGTCGGGCCGAGCAGCGCCGCGCTCGCGCAGCCCGGCCAGCGTTCAGGGGATCACCGCAGGCAGCATCCGGGAGCGCGGCGCCATGGTGGGGCGTCCCTCGACTCCGGGCCGCTGCGCGCCCCTACGCTCCCCTACGCTCGGGACGGCCGGACGAGCTCCGGTTTCCCGAGCCTCAGCGCCACCTTCCGAGCGTCCCGATTGTGGACCGCTCCGGTCCCTCCAAGCGGCGATTCTCACGATGGTTTCGGGCCTGGGGCGCGGCTGACACCCACCCCCCCGGCGTGCTAAAGCGTGGCCCCACCCGGAGCACGGTCGGCACGCGTCCCCGGGCACCCTTTGACCGCCAGCGAAGGAGCACCCACGTGATCGAGGCCTACCTGAAGCACGTCGAGGAGCGGAAGTCGCAGGGCATCCCGGCCAAGCCGCTCGATCCCGAGCAGACCCGCGACCTGGTGAAGCTCCTCGTGAAGCCGCCCAAGGGGCAGGGGCCGTTCCTCCTCGACCTGCTCACCCGCCGCGTCTCTCCAGGCGTGGACGCCGCCGCCGAGGTGAAGGCCGCCTTCCTGGCCGATCTGGTGAAGGGCAAGGTGAAGTGCCCGCTCATCGACAAGAAGCAGGCCGTCGAGCTGCTCGGCACCATGGGCGGGGGCTACAACGTGCCGCCGCTGGTGGCCGCGCTCAAGGTGAAGGGGCTGGCCGCCGAGGCCGCCAAGGCGCTCTCCGGCCTCACCTACGTCTACGACGCCTTCGACGAGGTCTTGGCGCTGGCCAAGGCCAAGAACGCCGACGCCAGGAAGGTCATCGAGTCCTGGGCCGAGGCCGAGTGGTTCACCGCCAAGAAGGGCGTGCCCGAGACCATCAAGGTGAAGGTCTTCAAGGTCGACGGCGAGATCAACACCGACGACTTCTCGCCGGCCGGCGACGCCGCCACCCGTCCGGACATCCCGCTCCACGCCCTGGCCATGGGCAGGACCAAGTTCCCGGCTGGCCTCGAGACCATCGCCGGGTACCGCGCGGCCGGCTTCGAGGTGGCGTTCGTGGGCGACGTGGTGGGCACCGGCTCCTCCCGCAAGTCGGCCTGCAACAGCGTGCAGTGGGCCATCGGCGAGGACATCCCCTGCGTGCCCAACAAGCGGCGCGGCGGCGTCATCATCGGCGGCGTCATCGCCCCCATCTTCTTCGCCACCGCCCAGGACTCCGGCGCGCTGCCCATCCGGACCGACGTCTCCAGGCTCAAGACGGGCGACGTCATCACCGTCGACACCGTGAAGGGCGAGCTCCGCGGCGAGGGCGGCGAGGTGCTGGCCACCTTCAAGCTCTCGCCGGTCACGGTGGGCGACGAGTACCGCGCCGGCGGCCGCATCCCGCTCACCATCGGCCGCGCCCTCACCGACAGGGCCCGCAAGGCGCTCAAGAAGGCGCCCGCCGGGCTCTTCGCCGAGGTGGTCAACCCGGCACCCGCGAAGGGCCAGGGCTACACGCTGGCGCAGAAGATGGTCGGCCAGGCCTGCGGCACCACCGGCGTGCTGCCCGGCTGGTACGTCGAGCCCCGCATGACCACGGTGGGCTCGCAGGACACCACCGGCCCCATGACGGCCGACGAGCTGAAGGAGCTGGCCTGCCTGCGCTTCCAGGCGCCCATGGTGATGCAGTCCTTCTGCCACACCGCGGCCTACCCCAAGGCGGCCGACGTGAAGATGCACGCCACGCTGCCCGACTTCATCCGGGCCCGCGGCGGCGTGGCGCTCAGGCCGGGCGACGGCGTCATCCACTCCTGGCTCAACCGGCTGCTGCTCCCCGACACGGTGGGCACCGGCGGCGACTCGCACACCCGCTTCCCCATCGGCATCAGCTTCCCGGCCGGCTCCGGCCTGGTGGCCTTCGGCGCGGCGCTCGGCTTCATGCCGCTCGACATGCCGGAGAGCGTGCTGGTCCGCTTCACGGGCAAGCTGGCCCCCGGCATCACGCTGCGCGACGTGGTCAACGCCATCCCGCTGGCCGCCATCAAGTCGGGCGACCTGACCGTGCCGAAGAAGGGCAAGAAGAACGTCTTCAACGGCCGCATCCTGGAGATGGAGGGGCTGCCCGACCTCACCGTGGAGCAGGCCTTCGAGCTCACCGACGCCGCCGCCGAGCGCTCCGCCGCCGCCGCCTGCGTCCAGCTCGGCGAGAAGACCATCGCCATGTACCTCCGCTCCAACGTGGCGCTCATGAAGAAGATGGTCGCCGACGGCTACGGCGACAGGGCCGCCTTCGAGGGGCGCATCGCCGCGGTGCAGCGGTGGCTCAAGAAGCCGGCCCTCCTCAAGGCCGACAAGAACGCCGAGTACGCCAAGGTCATCGAGATCGACCTGGCCACCATCACCGAGCCCATCGTGGCCTGCCCCAACGACCCGGACGACGTGAAGCGCCTCTCCGAGGTGGCCGGCGCCAAGATCGACGACGTCTTCCTCGGTTCCTGCATGACCAACATCGGCCACTTCCGCGCCGCCGGCGAGATCTGGCGGGGCCAGAAGTTCAACCCGGCGGTCCGCACCTGGCTCTGCCCGCCCACCCGCATGGACCAGCAGCAGCTCAAGGACGAGGCCTACTTCAACATCTACACCGCCATCGGCGCCCGCATCGAGACGGCCGGCTGCTCGCTCTGCATGGGCAACCAGGCCCGCGTGCCCGACGCGGTGACGGTCTTCTCCACCTCGACCCGGAACTTCGACGATCGCATGGGCACCGGGGCCAAGGTCTTCCTCGGCTCCGCCGAGCTCGGCGCGGTGGCGGCCAACCTGGGCAGGCTGCCCACGGTGGCGGAGTACTTCGAGGCCTTCAACGGCAAGATCGCCCCCAGGGCCGACAAGGTCTACCGCTACCTGCAGTTCGACGAGCTGGCCGAGTACCAGCCGGCGGCGGCCGCCGCCGCCAAGCTGCGGGTCATGGCCTAGCCAGCGGTGCGCTGGGCGAGCCATACTCAGGCCCCATGAACGCCCTCCTCGCCGCCCTCCTGCTCGCCGCGATGCCGTTCCCCGCACCCCGGCTCGCCGCCGTCACCGACCGCACCAAGTGCGACACCGGCGTGGTGGTCTCCTCCGAGGCGGCCAGGTCGGAGCTCCGGGTGCGCACCGCGGCCGGCCTGGTGACCTTCAAGGCCGGCGGCGACGTGCAGGTCTTCGACCCGGCCGGGAAGCCGGTCGGTTCGCCGGCGGCGCTGGCCGCCGGGCAGAAGGTGCGGGTCTGGTACCAGGTGGACGGGGGCGCCCGCGCCGTCGAGATCGGGGCCGAGTAGCGGGCCCGGCCACCGCCAGCCTCATCGGGGCCGCGCCCGCCGCCCCGGCGCCGCGCTAGGCTGGGCGTATGCCCACCACGCGCCGGCCCAGGACTCGCATCGAGCACGACACCATGGGCGAGGTGCGCGTCCCGGCCGCGGCGCTCTGGGGCGCCCAGACGGCGCGCGCCGTCCAGAACTTCCCCATCTCCGGGCTGACCGCCCACCCGGCCTTCGTGGACGCCACCGTCCGCATCAAGCTGGCCGCGGCGCGCACCAACGCCGCCCTCGGGCTCCTGCCCAGGAAGAAGGCGCGGGCCATCGAGCGGGCGGCGCGCGAGGTGCTGGCCGGCCGCTGGCGCGAGCAGTTCGTGGTGGACGCCTACCAGGCGGGCGCCGGCACCTCCCACCACATGAACGTCAACGAGGTGCTGGCCAGCCGCGCCTGCGAGCTGCTGGGGGGCCGGCGAGGCGACCACGCGCTGGTCGACCCCAACGACGACGTCAACATGGCGCAGTCCACCAACGACGTGGTCCCCACCGCCATCCGGCTGGCGGCGCTCGAGCTGGCGCCCGAGGTCATCGACGCGCTCTCCGGGCTGGCCGCCACCTTCGAGCGGAAGGCGCGCGCCTGGGACGGCATCGTCAAGGCGGGGCGCACCCACCTGATGGACGCCACGCCCATCCGGCTCGGCCAGGAGGTGTCGGGGTGGGCCGCCACCCTGCGCGGCTGCGCCGGCCGCGTCCGCGACGCCCTGCCGGAGCTGTCGCTGCTCGGCCTGGGCGGCACCGCCGTGGGGACCGGCGTGAACGCCCATCCGCGCTACCAGGCGCTGGTGGTGGCCGAGCTCTCGCGCCTCACCGGCGTGCCGCTGGCGCCCGCGCCCAGCCTGACCGCCGCCATGCAGTCCCTGGCCCCCTTCGTGGCCCTCTCCGGCGCGCTGCGCGGCGCGGCGGTGGAGCTCCTGCGCCTCGGCGGCGACGTGCGGCTCCTGGGTAGCGGGCCCACCTCCGGCCTCGGCGAGCTCCGGCTGCCGGCGGTCCAGCCCGGCTCCTCCATCATGCCAGGCAAGGTGAACCCCTCCATGGCGGAGATGCTGGCCATGGTGAGCTACCAGGTCATCGGGCTGGACGCCGCCATCGCCGCCGCCGCCGCGGGAGGCCAGCTCGAGCTCAACGTGATGATGCCGCTGGTGGCCTGGGACCTGTGCCACGCCCTGCAGATCCAGGCCGCCGCGGTGCGCGCCTTCGACCGGCGCTGCGCCCGTGGCCTCGAGCCGGACCGCGCCCGGGCCCGCCACTACGCCGAGCGGACCGTCAGCCTGGCCACCGCGCTGGCGCCCCGCCTGGGCTACGCGCGCGCCGCCGAGATCGTGAAGGGCTCGGTGGCGAGCGGCCGCTCCATCGTGGAGCTGGCGGTGGAGCTGGGCGGGCTCTCCCCGGCTCAGGCGCGGCGGCTGCTCGATCCGGCGCGGCTCACCCGACCCGGGCGTGCTTGAAGGCCCCCATGAAACCGCGCCTCGGCGAGATCCTCGTCCAGGAGGGCTCCTGCTCGCCGGAGCTGGTGCGCCAGGCGCTGCAGAACCAGGCCATCTTCGGCGGCCGGCTCGGCACCAACCTGCTGGAGCTGGGGGCCGTGGCCGAGGACGTGCTGGCCTTCGCCCTCGGCCGGAAGACCGGCGCGCCGGCCCTCTTCGGCGACCTGCCGCCCGACCCCAAGGCGCTCAGGCTCCTCGACCGGCGCCTCGCCGAGCGCTGGGACGTGGTCCCCTACCTGGTGGCCGAGCGGCGGCTGGCGGTGCTGGCGCGCGACCCCTGCGACCTGCGGATGCTCGACGAGGTGGCCTTCGCCACCGGCAAGAACGTGCACGCCTTCGTGGTGCCGGAGGCGCGCCTCTGGCGCACGCTCAGCCGGGCCTACGGGATCGACCGGGAGCACCGCGGGCTCGACATGGGGCGGCGCGGCCTGTCGCCGCCACCCATGGCGGCGGTCAGGGGCGCCGACCCGTCGTCCGACCTCATCGACGAGGCCGACTTCCACGAGCTCTATGGCCAGATCGGGTTCACGGCCACGCCAGGCCCGGGCTGGCTGGACGCGCCGCCCGGTCCGCCGGCCTCCTCCCCCCGCGCCCCGGCCGGCCCCGCGGCCCCGCTGGCGGAGTCGGCCCCGGCCGCCACCCCGCCGCCCCGCCCCGACGGCGACGCTCCACCGCTCACGCTGGAGATCCTCGAGGTGCTCACCGCCGGCGGCGGCCATCGGCCTCCCGCGGCGCTGGAGGTGCCCGCGCTCATGCAGGCTCGCCCGGTCGGGCCCGACGCGGCCGAGCCCTCGCCGCTCAGCTTCACCGACGCCGTCCGTTTCCTGGAGGGGGTGGGGGAGCGCGACACCATCGCGCGCACCGTGCTCCGGTACGCCCGGTCCCGCTTCGAGCGGGCCGTCATCCTCACCGTCCACGGCGGCGAGGCGCGCGGCTGGGCCGGGCTCGGCGCCGGCCTCACCCCCGCGGCCGTCCACCAGCTGCGCCTGCCGCTCGGCGTGCCCGGCGTGGTGGACACGGTGGTCACCACCCGCGCCCCCTTCATCGGCCCGCTCCCCAAGACCTGGTCCAACATCCGGCTGCTCAAGGGGCTGGGCGGCGGGGTGCCGAAGAGCGCGCTCCTGGTGCCGTTGCTGGCGCTCGGCCGGGTGGTCAACGTGCTCTACGCCGACGCCGGGCGCGGGCGGCAGGTGGACGCCGGCGACCTGGGCGAGCTCCTCATCCTGGCCACGCGCATCGCGCAGAGCTACGACGACCTGGCCGGCCGGGCGGTGTAGAGTCCCGCGGCGATGGCCGCCACCCTGTACTTCTTCATGCTCCCCGAGGACGAGAAGGCGCTCTTCCGCCTGCTCGACCGGCACAAGGTCTCCATCTATCCCGCGCTCTTCCCGCCCGGCTGGAAGCCGCCGCTGGCCAGCGACAAGACCGTGGGGGCGCTGGACCAGACCACCTACTACCTGGCCTTCGAGGCGCTGGCGCCGGTGGTGTTCCACCCCATCAAGCGCGGTCCGGAGAAGGGGATGCTCAAGATCGAGGAGATCCCCTCGCCGGTCTTCCACTACGAGCGCTCGGTGCGGAACGAGGCCAACGAGCTGGTGGGCGGGCGGCTCTGGGCCGAGCTGATCGTCTCCGGCGCCACCGAGGACATGCGTGGCAAGCCGCGCGGCCTGACCTTCGTCTTCGACGAGCTCCACGACTTCTTCCGCAAGAGCTGGCGGCGCAGCGACCCCAAGGGCTACTGGGTCGGCCCCAAGGCGGGCGACGCCGTCAAGAAGGGCACCCTGGTGCTGCGGGAGCCCGGTCACAAGGGGCGGACCTACGGCGTCTGGCGTTGACCTCCGGCCGGGTGGCGGGGCCGTTGACGGGGGGAGCGGGCAAGGGTACACCGGACCCTTGACCGTGACCGCTGCGCCCCGATATAAGGCCGCTCTCGCCGCGCTCCTGGTGGCGCTTCCGGGCCTCGCCCTGGCCGAGAAGGTGGCCGGCGCGACGCTCCCGGAGGAGGCCAGGAAGATCGGCGAGAACCGGTACCAGGTCGACTTGAAGTACGAGGACGTCCTCAAGTACTTCCGGTCCACCTACCCACCGGCGAGGCACCCGAGGCGGCCCATCGCCGATCAACCTGGCGTGAAGGCCGTGCACATCGAGAACCCGGAGGCCAGGCCGGGGAGCTGGGAAGGGCTGAACGTCTACGAACTCAAGGGCGAGACACGAGTCTTCGTCCTGGTGAAGCAGCGGTAAGACCCTCTCTGGGGGATCGTCTAACGGCAGGACGCCAGTCTCTGGATCTGGCTATCAAGGTTCGAATCCTTGTCCCCCAACATCCGCACGAATCGTCCTCCCAAGCGTTGACTGCCGCAGCGCCGGAGGGTAGAGAAGCACCGCCTGTTGGCCCCTTAGTCTAGCGGTTAGGACGTCGGCCTCTCACGTCGAAGACATGGGTTCAATTCCCGTAGGGGTCACACCGTGCCCCCGCCACTTCGTCCGAGTGGCGGGGGTTTTT
>JANNKC010000322.1:0-3344 GCA_031396105.1 Anaeromyxobacter sp. | reverse complement strand
CGCCGCCGCGCCCCGCGCCGCGCCGCCCCGCCGCCTCGACGCCCCGCGGCGCCGAAGCGCGCCCGGCCCCGGCCACGGGCACCATCGGCGACGGGCCGGTGGCCGCCGCCGGCGCGATGGGGGCCGGGCTCGACCCCGACGAGCAGGCCACCGGCTGGCAGACGGCGCTCGCCTCCGGCGTGGCCGGCCGCTTCAACGGCTACCAGCTCCACACCGACCAGGCCAACTCGAGCGTGCTGCTCTACTTCGGCGGCCAGGCCGACGCGCTCTGGACCGAGGGGTACGGCCGGGCCGCGCGGCTCCGCTTCCGGCTCTACACCGGCGGTGACGGGATCATCTTCCTCCCCTCCGACGGCGAGGTGGAGGCCGCCTATGCGCTGGGGCGGCGCGAGTTCCGCTTCGTGGTGGGGCGCGTCGAGGTGGCCCGCTACACGGGCCTGGCGCTCCAGGCGCTGGTCCAGGTGGCCACCATGCCGAGCTTCGAGGGCTCGGTGCCCCTCGCCGGCGACAAGGTGCGGCTCTTCTACGCCATCTCGCCGGTGGAGATGGCCTGGGCCTACTACTACGGCCGCGCCCACATCGACCAGCCGGGGTGGACCGGCGAGGCCAACCAGCCCAGCGCCGCCAGCGCCTTCCGCGCCCGCGTCACCTTCAACGTCCCCCCGTCGGTCCTGCTCTCGCTGCAGGGCGACTACCTCAAGTTCTGGGGCTCGGTGGACCAGCTCACGGCCGCCGAGGCCAGCGCCGGCATGGCGGTGCTGGACCGGACGGTCCTCATCAGCGCCTCCATGCGCTGGGAGAGCTACACCCGCCGCAGCGCCGAGAGCCAGGGCGGGAGCGAGTCCTCCGATCAGTTCATCGGCCAGGCCACCGCCACCCTCGTCTTCTAGATCTCGAGCACCCGGCCCCGCGGCCGCGGAGGAGAACCTCACATGAAGCAGGTCAGCTGGGTCCTTGCGCTGGTGGTCGGCGTGGCCATCGGCTTCTTCGCCAAGAGCTCGCTCGTCGGAGGGGGCGCGCCGTCGGTGCGCCCCCAGGCCGCCGCGCCCGGCGCCGCCGCCCCGCGGCCGGCCCGCCCGCAGGAGGACCCCAAGGCGGTCTACCGCGTGCCGCTGGGCGACTCGCCGGTGCGGGGGCCGGCCGACGCGCTGATCACCATCGTCGAGTCGTCGGACTTCGAGTGCCCCTTCTGCAAGCGGGTCGGCCCGACGCTGAAGCAGCTGGAGCAGGCCTACCCGGGCAAGCTCCGCTTCGCCTTCAAGCACAACCCGCTCGCCTTCCACAAGGACGCGCTGCCCGCGGCGCTGGCCGCCGAGGAGGGGCGCGCCCAGAAGGGCGACGCCGGCTTCTGGGCCATGCACGACGCCCTCTTCGACGCCGCGCCGGCGCTCGACGCGGCCGGGCTGGAGCGGGCCGCCACCGCCGCCGGGCTCGACCTGGCCAGGCTGCGCCGCGCGCTCTCGCAGAAGACCCATGAGCCCCGCATCCGCCGGGACCAGCAGCTGGTCACCGGCCTGGGCGCCACCGGCACCCCGGCCTTCTTCATCAACGGCCGCAAGCTCTCCGGCGCCCAGCCCTTCGAGAGCTTCAAGGCGGTGGTCGAGGAGGAGCTCCGCAAGGCCGAGGCGCTGGTGGCCGGCGGCACGCCGCGCGCCGGGCTCTACGCCGCCATCATCGAGAAGGGCGCCGAGGCGCCGGTCATGGTGGCGGGCGCCCCGGGCCAGGCCGCCGCGGGCCCGGCCGCGCCCCCGGCCCCGCCGCCGACCGCCTACCGCAAGGTGACGCTGCGTCCCGACGACCCGGCGCGCGGCCCGGCCGACGCCAAGCTCACGGTGGTCCTCTTCTCCGACTTCCAGTGCCCCTTCTGCTCCCGCGTCGAGCCGACCCTGAAGGAGCTGGAGGAGGCCTTCCCCGGGCAGGTGCGCGTCGTCTGGAAGCACCAGCCGCTCCCCTTCCACCCCAACGCCCGGCCGGCCCCAGGCTTTCAACCGGCACACAAGCGGAAAGTCTGGTTCCCGACGTACGTCGGGATGACGGAAGAAAGAATGAATTCAACGCGTTGATAATTGCAAAGATCGCAATAAAGATGTGTGAATCTGATAGCGACGAACGCCGGGATGACGAAAATAGAAGTGCGTGCGCGCGCTATGCCCCCGGCCCCAAAACTTTTCGCATGTGGGCAAGTATGTGATCGCGGCCCTTCATTCCCAGTTCGCTTGAAGCGCCTGCGGCATCCCGCGTGTACCAGGTTTCCGTCGAAAGACGCTCCATGTCCACGGCCTCCGGGCAAAGTGCCAGCATCAGCGAAGTCTCGCCCACGCCAGCATGATCGAAGGGATAGTTCCTTATCGTCTCATCGGTCATCAGCGGATGGCCCTTGATCCAATTGAAGGGATCTTTGCCGCCTTTTTGCCGGGCGTAGTAGTCCGCCATTTCAGCTTTGCCCCACCAGCCCTCGCCCCGCTCTTTTTCCAGAAAAGCGAAGATTGCCTGCCGCGCCGCGAACTTGAAGGCAAGGTCGGTCGGCATGCCAACGGTGAAATTCTCGGTCTGGTGATGAATGAAGAAATGAATGTTGCGAAAGCCGATGCGCAGCAGCCCGGTGAACATCTCCTGAGCGAGCGGAAAAAGCGCCTGGGCGCCGACATGGAGCGATCCTCTGCCTTCAGGCGGCTCGACAACATAACTGCTGGCGCCATAGTAAAACGGTGGCAGTATCACGATGTCCATCTCGCGTTCGAGAATATCCAAAGTCTTGACCACGGCGAGCGTGTCCATGCCAACGGCCAGATGCTCACCATGATATTCAAGCACGCCCAATGGCAGCACCACCGGCCAATTCTTCTCAATGGCTGTTCTGATCTTGTGTGGCAACATTAGTTCGAAGCGCATTGACCAGCTCCCACGTTGCGCGGCCCCACATCACCGCCAGGTCGGCGAGGTTTCGTTGGGCCACGATGAACGCATTTCCTATTTACGTTATCCCAGCGAACGTCCCATTACCTTCCGTCATCCCGACGAAAGTCGGGACCCAGACTTTCCGCATTTGCACTGGTTGAAAGCCTGGGTCCTGGCGTTCGCCGGGATGACGAATGTAAGAATAGGTTCCGTCGGGATGACGGAAATTGAGGATGTTCGCATTGGCGAAGCTTAGCTTCGCGAGGCACAGGCACCTCAGGGTGAGGGTTTGGAAAGCAGATCAATGGCGTGCCCTCATAAATGCGCGTCCTTCCAAAGCGAGCTGCGAATTCTGGCTCAGCGGCAACCGCATCGCCTATAGCACCTCGTCGCGGAGAACGCCCCCAATTTCCGTCATCCCGACGAAAACCTTTCTAGCTCCGTCA
>JANNKC010000295.1:0-1969 GCA_031396105.1 Anaeromyxobacter sp. | reverse complement strand
AAGAGGTTGCCGTGGTCGGTCACGGCCACGGACTTCATCCCCCGCTGCTGGACGGTCTTGAGGAGGTCCTTGACGCGGATGGCGCCGTCGAGGAGGGAGTAGAGCGTGTGCAGGTGCAGGTGGACGAAGTCGGCCATGGCCTTCCGAGGTGCTGGCGGGGGAAGGGATCCTTAGCAGGCTGGTCTGACCCGCGCGCGACGGTCTGGAGCGCGCTACCGGCCCTTCTTCCCGCCCTTGCCGGCTGGCCTCTTCGCGCCCTTCCTGGCCGGCTTCCCGGCGACCTTGCGCGCGGCCTTCCTCGCCGGCGCCCTCTTCGCCGCCTTCTTGCCGGCCGGCTTGCGCGCCCCACCCGGCGGCCCGTGGATGACCGCCTCCATGTGGTGGCCGGTGGGGTCGTCGATGAAGGCGCCGTAGTAGTGGGGGTGGTAGTGGGCGCGCAGGCCTGGGGCGCCATTGTCCCTGCCGCCGCAGGCCAGGCCGGCCGCGTGGAAGGCGTCCACCGCGGCGCGGGTGGTGGCGGCGAAGGCGACGTGCTGCGGCTCCGCGGACGGGTCGGGCGTGAGCCAGAAGTCGGGCTTGCCGCCAGCGCCCAGGCCGATGGCCTCCGGGTACTCGGCGATGACGGCGTAGCCGAGCGGCGCCAGCACGGTGGCGTAGAAGGCCTTGGAGGCGGCGAGGTCGCGGACGCGCAGCGTGACGTGGTCGATCATTGGGGCTCCTGTCCAGGGTCGGATCGCCACGAGAGCACCACGGCGCGCCGCCGGCCAGACCCCGTGGAGGGGCCGTCACAGGGCGCCCTGCCGGCGGGGTCGGCCGTGCGCCACCAGCGGGGTCGAGCTGGCCCATCAGGGGGCGTTGACCACCACGGTGCGCTCGGCGCCTCCCGCACCGGGCGGCACCGGCGAGGCCATCACCTCGGCGAGCGCCATGCTGGCGCACAGCGACGGTCCGGGGCCGAGGCCGGCGGCCATGCGGTAGGTGAGGCCGGTCCTGTCGACCCGCAGGTGGAGCTCGAGCGCGCGACCCTTCTCCGCGTCGGCCAGGCAGCGCGCCACCTCGGGCGACTCGCGCACGGCCGCCTCGATCCCCCGCAGGAACTCGTCGGCCTTTCCTGGCCGCGGGGGCTCGGCCTCCATGGGCAGGAGCAGGACGAAGGCCGGCGCCATCACGGACTCGGGGTCGAAGGCCAGCCGCTCGGCCACCTGCCGCACGCCGGGATCCGCCTCCAGCTCCGTGCGCCAGCCCTCCGGGGCCTCTTGCGGCGTCACCCGGCAGACCAGGCCGCGGCAGGCGAGGTCCCAGCGCCGCTCGTGGGGCCAGAGCGACCGCACGGCGGGCTCGAGGCGGGCCCGGCTGGCAGCGGACGGCCTGGCGGCGAGGAACCCGTCGCGCAGGGCGGCGTAGCGCGCCCGCGCCTCTTCGAGCGCCGCCAGCCGATCGATCTCGGCCGGGTCGCCCGGCACGGGCGCCACCACCTGCTCCTGCGTCGGCGGGGCGGACGCCGCGCCGGGCGGGACCTGGACCGGCCCGGACGGCGCCGAGGGGCGCAGCCAGGACAGGCCGAGGAGGGCGCCGGCGGCGAGGAGGACGGCGAGGACGGCGAGGACGGCGGGCTTCCGCATGGCAGCTCCCTCAGAGCGGGATCAGGATCTCGACGGTGCCGGCCTGCCGCAAGGCGCTGGCCCGCGCCTGGACCGCCTCGCGGCGCCGCTCCTGCAACAGGCGCTCCTTGATGGACGCCCTGGCTTCCTCGAGGGGAACGCCGGTGAAGCGGTGCAGGTTGGCCTGGTAGTCGTCGCGGACCTCGGCCTCGGTGATGCGGACCCGTGGCGCGATCTCCTTCTCCACCAGCCGGGCGACCGACAGCTGCTGCCGCACCCAGCCCGGGTAGGACTCGTCGGTGAAGCCGCCCCGCTCCAGCGCCAGCTGCCGCCGGCGGTCGTCGGGGAACTGCGCCCGGAACTGGCGC
>JANNKC010000252.1:0-3244 GCA_031396105.1 Anaeromyxobacter sp. | reverse complement strand
GACCAGGTCCACCGTCCCCGGGAAGACCTCCCCCGGGAAGGCCTTGACGGTGACGCCGGCGCGGAGCGCCGAGCGCTCCGCCGCCACCACGCGGCCGAGCTGGTCCTCGTAGAGGTCGGCCCACAGCCAGAGATCGGAGAGATCGCCGACGGTGAGGATGGCCTTGTCGGGGTGGACGAGCTCGCCAGGGACGGCGTGCATCTCCAGCACGATCCCGGCGGCGGGCGCGCGCAGCACCAGCGACCCGCGTCCGGCGCCGCCGCCCCGCGAGGGCAGCGCCTCGACCTCCGCCCCGGTGAGGCCGAGCCGGACCAGCTTCTCGCTCGCGGCCCGGGCGCGGATCGCGGCCGCCTCATGCTCCTGGCGAGCCTGCAGCCATTCCTTCTCGGAGGCGATCTTCTCCTCGCGAAGGCCGTTGATTCGCTCGGCGGACCGGCGCGCCAGCTCCAGGGCGCTCCGCGCCTCGAGGTACTGGCTCTGCGCCTCGCCCAGGGCCACGCTCTCGAGCTCCACCAGCGGCTCGCCGGCCCGGACTCGCTGGCCGAGGCTCACCCGGACGGCGCGGACCATGGCCTCGGTGGTCGGCGCGATGTGGGTCACCCGGCGCTCGTCGAACCGGATCTCGCCGGTCAGCGGCAGCGGCGCCTCCAGCTTGCGGCGCGCCGCCACCGCGGTCTTCACCAGGCCGTCGTCGAGGAGGGCCTTGGGGACACGCGCCACGCCGACCTCGTAGCGGCACTCGTCGCACTGGAAGGTCTTCTTGCCGTGCTCGCAGGTCTTGGCGAGGAGCGCTTCGACGGGCTGATCGAGATCGGAGACCTTCGCCTCGGCGCCCTCGTGGCCGTGGCCTTCGTGCTCGTCGCCGTGGCCTGATTCGCCCGCGCGGCCTTCGGGGCCAGGCGCGGCGGAGGCCTGCGCCGGTGGCTTGGTCTCGGGGGGGGCGGTGGGAGCCGGGACACCCTCCTTCCGGCAACCGGTGGCGAGGATGGCGATGGCGAGAAGCATCGGGGTCGTGCGGCTCATGGCAGCTCCAGTCCGGCCAGCGCGGCGAGATCGCCGCAGCCGTTCTGCATGTCGAGGAGGAGGTCGAGGTACTCGCGCCGGGTGTCGAGGAGGACGCGGCGCGTGTCGATCACGTCGAGGAGACCGGCCTCGCCGAGCTCGAAGGCCCTGCCGGTGGTGCGGGCCGAGCCCTCGGCGCGCGGGAGGATGGCCTCGCGGAAGCGGCGGGTGGCGGCCTGGCCGGCCGCGCAGGACTGCCAGGCGTCCGTCACCGCCGAGGCGAGCTCCCGGGAGGTCTCCTGGAGGCGAGCCTGCTCCGCGGCCACCAGCGCCTCGGCCTCGCGGATCTTGCCGACGTTCCAGTTCCAGAGCGGCAGCGTCACGGTGGCGGTGATGGAGCTGGCGCTCCGGTCCAGCTCCTCCACCTGGGCGCGGCCGATGGCCAGCTTGGGGAATCGTTCCCAGCGCTCGACGCCCAGCCCCTCGGCGGCCGCCGTGATCCGCGCCTGACCAGCCCGGACGGCCGGCGCCTGGCTCGCCAGGCGGCTCCGCAGCTCCTCCAGCGGCGGGAGCGGCAGCGTCTGGATCAGGTCGGCCTCCACCCGCGAGATCGGCGCGCCCAGCCTGGCCGAGAGCCGCTGGCGCTGCGCCTCGGCCGCGGCGCGGACCCGGTCCACCGACGAGCGGAGACGCTCGTGCTCGATCTCGACGCGCGGGACCTCGGTGGGGCGCACCTCGCCGCGTGCGGCCCGCTTGCGGACCAGCTCGGCCAGCTCGCCCACCTGGGCCTCCAGCTCCAGCTCGCCGTCGAGGCGCGCCTGCGCATGGGCCAGCGCGACGAAGTCCCGGCGCAGGGCGCGCAGCACCTGGGCCCGCACGCCGAGCGCCTCCTGCGCGACGCCCTGGGCCGCGGCCCGGGCCGCCGCCACGCGCGAGCCCCGGGTGGCCAGCGCGTCGAGCGGCAGCTCGACGGAGTAGCCCCACTCGCGGCGGTACCCGGGGCCGGTCCGGGGGAAGGCGTCGGCGCCCGTGACGGTGAAGATCGGGTTGGGGAGCTCCTGGGCCGTCCGGACGGCCCCGGCCGCGCCGTCGAGGCGGGCCTCGGCCTCCCGGAGGAGCGGCTGCCGTGCCGCGGCCGCGGCCACCTGCGGCCAGCGGAGCGGCGGAGCCGTCTCCTCGGACAGGGCGGCGGCTGGAGCGATCAGCAGGAGGAGGAGCAGGCCGGGCCTGCCCAGGCGGTGTGGCGTCACGACGACCTCGCAGCGAGCTGGCCGCCCGGGCGCGCGCCGCCGGCCATGAGCCGGGAGTCGCGCACGCGAGCGAACCGTGGACGTGGGTCGCGCCCCTCGGGGCGCGGCGTCAGCGGCCTAGGCTACGAGGCGATGGGTGGGCGGTACGGCGGCGCCGGCGCGTGGAGCGACGTCAGCCGCTCGCGGACGACGGGCGCCCGCGTCCCTGCAGGAACGGCCGGCAGCACCGCCCTGGCCGACGGGGCCATGACGACCTGGGAGACACAGCAGGAGCAGTGGTGCTCGGTGGCGCCGCAGCCGTGCTCTTGCCCCTGCTCGCCCAGATCGCCCTGGTCGGCGTCGGTGTGCGCCAGGTGCCCCTCGACGGCGTAGTGCACCACCGCCTCGGCGATCTCGCCGAAGGCCGGGGTCAGGCCGTTGATGAGCAGGAGGACCAGAGCGAGCCGCATCGAGCCGGCGAGGGTAGCCGGGCCCCCTCCGGATGACAACCGCGCCCGGACCGCGCCCGGACACCGCGCCCGGACCGCGCCCGGACCGTGCCCGGACCGCGCCCGGACCGCGCCCGGACCGCGCCCGGACACCGCGCCCGGACGCCGCGCCCGGACCAGTTCGGGGTGCGCCCGTTGGCGGCGATCCGCGCGCACGTCGCTGAAGCGCGACCAGACCATCGTGATTCCAAGCCGTTGGACCCAACTCGGCCGCGAGCAGCCCGACCGGACTCCTCAGCTCAACGTACCGTACTCAAACGACAGAATAGGGCGTAGGCTACGTCGATGCCGCCTCGCAGAGCCGCAGTAGCAATCGAAACCGTCATGGCGCGCCCGGTCCTCTTCAAGGTCGGATCGCACGGACTGAGCGTCGCCTTCGTGGCCGAAGGGCGCTGGACCGTGAGCGTGGACGAAGGGCCGGCCTCGCGGACCTTCCCGACCCAGGTCGAGGCCTGGGAGGCCGGGGTGCGCCTGGCCGATGAGCGGGACCGGACGCCAAGCCCC
>JANNKC010000242.1:0-11531 GCA_031396105.1 Anaeromyxobacter sp. | reverse complement strand
GCCCGGGTTTGGGGTGGGGGGGGGGGGGGGGTGGCGGGGTTGTTCTTGTTTCGACCTGTCGGGGGGGGGGGGCCGGGGGGGGGCGGCCCCCCCGGGCCTGTTTGCGGGGCGCCCGGGCCTGTCTGCAGGGCGCCCGGGCCTGTCTGCGGGGCGCCTGGACCTTGGCGCGGGGCGCCCGGACCTGGGCGCCCCGCGTCCTTCCAGGCCAGGCCGGCCGCCACGCGGAATTGGCCGCGTCAGTTCACGGTGATGGGGGCGAACGGCGGCAGCGCACCAAGCCACAACCCCGACCCGGCGGCCGCGTTCGGGATGGCGATGCCTCCGGACGCCTGCTGGACGAGGCCCGGCGAGCCGATCCCCACCATCACGAAGGCACTCCCCACCGGCACGGTGTTGGCGGGCACCACGACCGAGGTGGTGGAGGTTGGGATCTCCATGGGACCTCCGCCCTCTCCGACCTGCACCGGGAAGGAGAACTGGCCCGCGCCGTCCAGGACGCCGACGACATACGTCGCCCCCAGGGCTGGCGAGCCGCCCGACCAGGAGATGGTGTTGGCGCTCCCGCGCGACCAGGTCGCGCCCGCCGCCGGAGACGTGATGGTCGGGTACCCGGTGAACTGCGTCCCGGTCACGCTGTAGGTGGTGCCGCCGGTGGTGACCGCCACGGTGACGGTGGCCCCCGCGGCGATCACGTGGATCCCCTCGAACTGGCCCGACTGAGCGGCGTACGTGAGCGGGAGGCCGTTCACCGTCACGGTGGCGGTGGTGATGTCGGTGGTGCAGGTGCTGTCGGTGCACACCCCCACCTGCTCCAGGAACCCGAACGGCGGGACCGTCCCGCCCTGCACGCTGAGGACCAGCGCCTTGATGTAAGGAGCGGCAGCCGGCGCAGCGCTCGCCTCGCCCGACGTGGTGGACTCGCCGCTGCCGTTCACCGCCGTGACCACGTAGTAGTAGGTCGTCCCGTTGGTGAGTCCGTCGTGAACGAACGGGTTCGGCGCGCCCGTGACCTTGGTGCCGCTCACCGTCGTCACCCCGGCGCTGGTGGACCAGTAGACGTTGTACGAGGCCGCGCCCGTGACGTTGCTCCAGGCGACCCTGTTCTGGCCGTTGCCCCGCGTCGCGGCGACGCCGGTCGGCGCCGCCGGCGGCGGGTTGGTCGCCGGCACCGCGCTCGCCTGGGCGGAGGCTGCCGACTCACCCACGGCGCCCACCGCCGTCACCACGTAGTAGTAGGTCGTCCCGTTGGCCAGCCCCAGGTGCGCGTGCGGGCTGACCGCCCCGGCGATCCTGGTGCCGGTCGCCTTGGTGACGCCCGCCGTGGTGGACCAGTAGACGTTGTACGAGGTGGCGCCCGCCACGGCGGCCCAGGAGAGGCTGACCGACCCGTTCCCCGGCGTCGCGGCCACGCCGGTCGGCGCCGCCGGCACCGTGGGTGGGGCCGGGTCGCTGCCGGAGCCGCCGCATCCCGTCGAGATGAGCGCACCAGCCGCGAGGAGCACCAGGCACAGCGATCTGAGCATCTTCATTTTCACCCTCCGTGAGCCATCGGGACCTGCTTGAACCTCGGGACCACCTGCTCGAGCGGACGCGATGTTCGACCAGGCGCCCGAGAAGCTCAAGGTCCACGGCGCCGCGCGCCCGGCGGCAGCGGCGTGGTGCCGCACCCGGAGGGAGCACGTTCGGCCCGGGCCGGCAGGGCTCCCGCCGGGCCAGGTGGCGGTCGCGCGGGGGTGACGTCGCCGAGCCGGGGCGCCTTGCACCGGGCGCCTCGCGTCCTTGACCGTCCGCGGAGCCCGTGGTGTATGGACGCGACTCGCCTACCCACCAAGGGGTCGTCCATGTCCCGCGCCCACGTCCTCGCCGCCTCCGCGGCCCTCCTGCTCGCCGCCGCCGTCCGCGCCGAGGCCCCTCCCAGGGACGATGCCCCCGTCGACCCCAGGGTGGAGGCGCTCGTCAAGGCCGCCGTCGAGAAGGCCAAGCAGGAGCTGCGCGACGAGGTCCGCGCCGAGCTGCAGGGCGCCCAGTCGGCCGCCGAGTTCCTGGGCACCGCGGCCGAGGGGCCCAGGCTGCAGTTCCTCGAGCTCGACGGCTTCCTGCGCGTGCGCGGCGACCTGCTCGACAACCTGGCGCTCAAGCGCGGCCTGGACGCCAGCGGCCAGTACCTGGTGCCCCGCCCGCTCTTCAGCGGGACCGCCCGCGGCACGCAGTCCACCGCCAACATGCGCCTGCGGCTGGTGCCCACCATCAACGTCTCCGAGCACGTGCGGGTGCGCGCCCAGGCCGACGTCCTCGACGACTACGTGCTGGGCGCCTCGCCCGGCGCCGCCTTCTCCGGCGCCACCCCGGTGGACCGGCCGTCCATCGACGTGAAGCGGGCCTGGGGCGAGGTGGAGACGCCGGTGGGGCTCCTCTCGCTGGGGCGCATGCCGGTGGCCTTCGGCCTCGGCCTGGTGGTCGGCGACGAGGGCGGGCTGGACGACGACTTCGGCGACACGCGCGACCGGGTGCAGTTCGCCACGCTGCCGCTCTCCACGCCGGTCGGCCAGCTCAGCCTGGTGCCCTTCCTCGACTTCGACGCCGAGGGGGTGCTGCAGAACGACCTGCGCTTCGGCGCCGGCACCGGCCAGCCCTTCGATCGCGACTCGGCCGACGACGGCCGCACCTTCGGACTGAAGCTCCTCAAGCTCGACACCGACGCCGAGCTGCGCCGGAAGCTGGAGCGCGGCGAGGGCAGCACCAACTACGGCGCCATGTACCTCTACACGACGCTGGGGACGGTGAAGAACCCGTTCTGGGACCCCACCAAGCCCGCGCCCGGCGGCGGCACCGGCGCCAACCTGCGCGCCGAGTTCTACTCGCGCGCCGAGTACCGCCACCAGCTCTCGCTCTGGGTCCGCCACCGCACGACGCGCCTGCTGGTGGAGGCCGAGGTCACCGGCCTGGTCGGCCAGATCGGCGACCCGGGGCCGTACACCGCGACCCTCGACTGGACGGGGCGGCAGCTCCTGCTGCGCCAGCACGGCGGCGCGGTCAAGGCCACCTACCAGGTGGCGCCCAACAAGGTGACGCTGGGCGGCGAGCTGGGCTTCGCCTCCGGCGACCCCGCCCCCGGCTTCGGCAACCGCCCGGGCCAGCTCGGCCTGTCGCCCAGCGCGGCCGCTGGCGTGACGGACTTCGGCGCGGCCGAGGGGCCCCAGTACGACCCGGCCCGCGGCGATCGAGTCATCCGCAACTTCCGCTTCAACCCCGGCCACCGGGTGGACCTCATCCTCTGGCGCGAGATCCTGGGCCAGGTGACCGACGCCTGGTACGTCAAGCCCACGGTGCGCTGGGACATCCTCTCCGGCCTGGCCTTCGACGCGCAGCTGGTCTACTCGCAGGCCGTCTACGGCTCGTCCACGCCCAGCGCCACCTCGGCCACCACCGGCGGCACGCCGCTCGGCCTCGAGCTCGACACCAAGCTCGACTACGCCACCGACGACGGCTTCGCCGCCTGGCTTCAGTACGGCGTCCTCTTCCCGCTGGCCGGCTTCGAGGGGGCGGGCAGCCTGACCCGCGCCCACGCCATCCGCGCCGGCGTGGCGCTCCGGTTCTAGCCGTGGCCGCCAAGGCCAGGGCCAAGGCCAAGGCCAGGCCCGTCTCGCGGGCGGCCCTCTCCGGGGAGGCCGACCCGCGCCTGGTCGCGCTCTCGGTCTCCATCCAGGACGACGGCGCCCTCTACGCCGAGGACATCCGCGGCAGCCAGGCCCACGTCACCATGCTGGCCCGGCAGGGCATCGTGCCGAAGGCGGTGGCGCGCCGGCTGGTGAAGGCGCTGGACCAGGTGAAGGCCGAGTTCGCCGCCGGGACGATCGCCCTCGACCCCGCCCTGGAGGACGTGCACACCCACGTGGAGCGGCGCCTCGACGAGCTCACCGGCAAGGACGCCGGCTACCTGCACGCCGGCCGCAGCCGCAACGACCAGGTCGGCCTCGACGAGCGGCTCTTCATCGTGGCGGCCTGCGACCGCTGCGACGCGGCGCTGGCCCGGCTGCAGCGCGCCCTGCTGGGACAGGCCCAGGCGCACCAGGGGACGCTGCTGCCCGGCTACACCCACCTGCAGCGCGCCCAGCCCGTCTCGCTGGCCCACCACCTGCTCGCCTACCTGGAGATGCTGGGGCGCGACCGGGCCCGGCTCGCCGAGGTGAGGGCCCGCGCCGCCATCTCGCCGCTCGGCTCGGGGGCGCTGGCCGGCACCACGCTCCGGCTCGATCGCGAGGCGGTGGCCGCCTCGCTCGGCCTCACCGGCGTGACCCGCAACTCGCTCGACGCCGTCTCGGACCGCGACTCGGCCATCGAGCTCCTCTTCGCGGTGGCGCTGGCCGCGGTCCACCTCTCCCGCCTGGGCGAGGAGCTGGTGCTCTGGACCACCCGCGAGTTCGGCTTCATGACGCTCAGCGACGCCTTCTCCACCGGCTCGTCGCTCATGCCGCAGAAGAAGAACCCGGACGTGGGCGAGCTGGCGCGCGGCCGCGCCGGGCGGGCCCTGGGCGACCTGGTGACGCTGCTCGCCATCGTGAAGAACCTGCCGCTCAGCTACAACCGCGACCTCCAGGAGGACAAGCGGCCGCTCCTCTCCGGGCCGCCGGCGCTCACGCTCACGACCGACGCGCTGGCCGGCGCGGTGGAGACGGCCACCTTCCACGTCGACCGCATGGAGGCGGCGCTGGGTGGCGGCGAGGCGCTGGCCACCGACGTGGCCGAGTACCTGGTGGAGCGCGGCGTGCCCTTCCGCCAGGCCCACGAGGCGGTGGGCGCCGCGGCCAAGCTGGCCGCGCGCCTGGGCCAGCCGCTCTCGGCCCTGACGGCCGCGCAGTGGAAGGGGCTCCACCCCAGGTTCGAGAAGGACGTGCTGAAGTGCTTCGACGCGCGCCGCTCCCTGCGCCGCCGCGAGCTGCCGGGCGCCCCCGGGCCGAAGGCGGTGCGCGCCGAGCTGCGGCGCTGGGAGAAGGCGCTGCGGAGCAGGCGGTGAGCGCGCCGCGCCCGGCCGCCGCCAGGCTGGCCACCGCGGCGGCGCTGCTGGTCGTGCTGGCCGCCTGCGGCGTCAAGGCGCCGCCCCGCGCGGCCGGGGCCCCGGAGAAGTCGCCTCCGCAGGACATCCTCCAGCCCGCCCGGGAGGCGCGGCCGTGAACCACTTCAAGCCCCGCCGCGGCGTGCTCCACGCCGAGGACGTGCCGCTGCCCGCGCTGGCCAGGGCCTGGGGAACGCCGCTCTTCGTCTACTCGACGGCCACGCTGACCCGCCACTGGAAGGTGCTGCACGCCTCGCTGCGCGGGCTCGACCACTCGGTCTGCTACGCGGTCAAGGCCAACTCCAACCTGGCCGTCCTCTCGCTCTTCGCCCGGCTCGGCTCCGGCTTCGACATCGTCTCGGCCGGCGAGCTCTACCGGGTCATGAAGGCCGGCGGCGACCCGCGCAGGGTGGTCTACAGCGGCGTGGGAAAGCGGGACGACGAGCTGGCCTTCGCCCTCGACGCCGGGGTGGGCACCATCAACGTGGAGAGCGGGCCGGAGCTGGCGCGGCTCTCCGCGGTGGCGCGCCGCCTCCGGGTGCGCGCCCCCATCGCGCTGCGGGTCAACCCGGACGTCGACCCCAGGACCCACCCGTACATCGCCACCGGCCTGCGCGACTCCAAGTTCGGCGTGACCGTGGCCGAGGCGCGCCGGCTCTACGCCGCGGCGGCGCGGGACCCGCACCTCGACGTGCGCGGCGTGGCGTGCCACATCGGCTCGCAGATCACCACGCTGCGCCCCTTCGTCGACGCGGTGGGCCGGGTGCGGAGGTTCGCCGAGGAGCTGGGGCGGACCGGCCTCCGCCTGCGCCACCTCGACGTGGGCGGTGGGCTGGGCGTGACCTACCGGGACGAGGCGCCGCCCAGCCCGGCCGAGTACGGCGCCGCCATCAAGCAGGCGCTGGCCGGCTGGGAGGGCCAGGTGCGCCTCGAGCCGGGGCGCGTCCTGGTGGGCAACGCCGGCGTGCTCTTGACCCGCGTCCTCTACGTGAAGCGGCACGGGAGAAAGACCTTCGTGGTGGTGGACGCCGCCATGAACGACCTGGTGCGCCCGGCCTTCTACGACGCCTGGCACGCCATCGAGCCGGTGGTGGCGCCGGCGCGCGGCGCCCGGGCCGTCACCTGCGACGTGGTGGGGCCGGTCTGCGAGTCCTCCGACTTCCTGGCGCGCCACCGTGCGCTGGTGCCGCCGGCCGAGGGGGATCTCCTCTGCGTGCGCACCGCCGGGGCCTACGGCTTCGCCATGTCGTCCAACTACAACTCCCGCCCGCGGGCCGCCGAGGTGCTGGTGGACGGCGACACGGCCGGCCTGGCGCGCGCCCGGGAGACCTTCCCGGACCTGGTGCGCGGCGAGCTGACGCGCCCGCGGCCGCGCCGGTTCCAGCCCCCGCGCCGATAGGCTAGAGTCCCAAGCCGCACCTTTCCCCACCCAGGAGCGTCGGATGCGCCTCGAAGGATCGATGGTCGCCATCGTCACCCCGTTGAAGGACGGGGCGGTGGACCACCGGAGCTTGCGCGACCTCGTCGAGTTCCAGCTCGCCGAGGGGACGGACGGCATCATCCCCTGCGGCACCACCGGGGAGGGGGCCACCCTCACCGCCAGCGAGCGGTACCAGGTGGTGAAGACCGTGGTGGAGCAGGTGAAGGGGCGCGCGCTGGTCATCGCCGGCGCCGGCTCCAACGCCACCCATGAGGCCATCGAGGGCGTCAAGGCGGCCAGGGAGCTCAAGGCCGACGCCGCCCTGGTGGTGACGCCTTACTACAACAGGCCCACGCAGGAGGGGCTCTACCTCCACTACCTGGCGCTCTGGGAGGCGGCCCGCTTCCCGGTGGTGGCCTACAACGTGCCCTCCCGCACCGCCGTGGACCTGCTGCCCGAGACGGTGGCCCGCCTCGTCAAGGCCGGCGCCATCGTGGGCATCAAGGAGGCCACCGCCAACCTGGACCGCCAGGTCCAGCTGGTGGAGCTCTGCGGCCCGGACGGCCTCGCCTACCTCTCCGGCGACGACTTCACCGTGCTGCCCTACATCGCCTGCGGCGGCCGCGGCGTCATCTCGGTGGTGGCCAACATCGCCCCGCGCGCCATGAAGGCGCTGGTGGTGGCGGCCCGCGCCGGCGACCTGGCCGGCGCGCTGCGGCAGCAGGTGGCCATGGCCGAGCTCAACCGGATCATGTTCGTGGAGACCAACCCCGGGCCGGTCAAGGCCGCGGTGGCCCTCCTCGGCAAGGCCTCGGCGGAGCTGCGCCTGCCGCTGGCGCCGGTCTCCGAGGCCAGCCTGCTGAAGATCCGCGCCGCCATGCTGAAGTTCGGGCTCACGCTGGGCTGAGACGCACATGACCAACGTCGTCGTCACCGGCGCCGCCGGCCGCATGGGGCGCGAGATCATCAGGCTCGTCCTGGCCACGCCGGGGCTGCGCCTCCACGGCGCGGTGGAGCGGCCCGGCCCGGCGGTGGGGCTGGACGCCGCCGCGCTGGCGGCCCTGCCGCCCTGCGGCGTCGCGGTGGTGGACGCGCTGGAGAAGGCGCTGCCCGGCGCCGGCGCGGTCGTCGACTTCACCCACTTCGACGCCTCGGCCAGCCATGCCGAGCGCTGCGCCGCCGCCGGCGTGCCCATCGTCATCGGCTCCACCGGCTTCACGCCGGAGGCCCGGGCGCGGGTGGCCGCCGCGGCGCGGCGCATCCCGGTCGTCCTCTCGCCCAACATGAGCGTGGGCGTGAACGTGCTCTTCGAGCTCACCCGCCAGGCCGCCGCCGCGCTGGGCGACGCCTACGACGTGGAGATCGTGGAGCTGCACCACAGGAAGAAGAAGGACGCGCCCAGCGGCACGGCGGTGCGGCTCGCCGAGGTGGCGGTGGAGGCGCTGGGGCGCGACGCCTCGAAGGACCTCACCTACGCGCGCCACGGCATGATCGGCGAGCGGCCGGCGCGGGAGATCGGCGTGCAGACCGTGCGCGGCGGCGACATCGTGGGCGAGCACACCGTCTACTTCTGCGGCGAGGGGGAGCGGCTCGAGCTGACCCACCGCGCCACGGCCCGCGAGCAGTTCGCCCGCGGCGCGGTGCGGGCCGCCACCTGGGTGGCCGGCAAGGCGCCCGGGCTCTACGACATGGCCGACGTGCTGGGCTTCCGGAAGGTCGCCGGGGAGAGGGCACCATGAGGACCTGCCGCTACCGTCACGGGGTGGAGGAGCACTGGGGCGTGGTGCTGGGGGACGCGGTGCGCCCGCTCAGCGCGGAGCCCTGGGCCGGCGGCCTTCCGGAGGGCCGGCCGGTCCCGCTCGGCGAGGTCGTGCTGCTGGCGCCGGTGCGCCCCACCAAGGTGGTCTGCGTCGGGCGCAACTACCTGGCCCACGCCAGGGAGCTGGGCAACGAGCCGCCCAAGGAGCCGCTCATCTTCCTCAAGCCCTCCACCTCGGTGATCGGCCCGCAGGAGGCCATCGTCTGCCCGCCGCAGTCGAGGGAGGTGCAGCACGAGGCCGAGCTCGGGGTGGTGCTGGGGCGCGCCCTCAGCAAGGCCAGCGCCGCCGAGGCCAAGGCCGCGGTCTTCGGCTGGACCTGCGTGAACGACGTGACGGCCCGCGACATCCAGCGCGAGGAGAAGCAGTTCACCCGCGCCAAGGGGTTCGACACCTTCTGCCCGGTCGGGCCCATCGTGGAGACCAACCTCGACCCGGTGGACCTGACGGTCATCTGCCGGGTCGACGGCGTGGAGCGGCAGCGCGGCTACACGCGCGACATGGCCTTCGACCCCTACGCCATCCTCTCCTACATCTCGCACGTCATGACGCTCCTGCCCGGCGACCTGGTCTCCACCGGCACGCCGGAGGGCGTGGGGCGCATCCAGCGGGGCGACTGGGTCGAGGTGGAGATCCCGGGCATCGGCCTCCTGCGCAACCCGGTGACCTGAGCGGCGCGGCGCCGAGGCGGCTTCCTCGCGCCCGGCGCCCGGACGCTCTACCATCCGCCCATGGCGCTCGAGTTCCTGGTGAACCCCCGCAGTACCCCGCGGGCCCGGGTCCGCTGCAGCTTCTCGGCGACGGCGGGGGGCGCCGCGTTCGAGGGCCACACCGAGGACGTCAGCGCGCACGGTGGCCTGCTGGTGGCCCCGCGGTCCGTGCCCCAGGGCACCGTGCTCCAGCTCGTGCTGCGCGCCCCCGGGGGGCTGGAGCCGATCCAGCTGGCCGCCCGGGTGGCCTGGGCCAGCCCCCAGCCGCCCTGGCGGCTGGGCGTCGCCTTCGCCGAGATGTCGCGACCCGCCGCCACCCGCCTCTTCGACGCGCTGGTGGCCGCCCAGCCGGGGCTGGCCGGCTGGCGCCAGGTGCCCGACCGGATCTCGCTCGACGCCATGGTCTGGCTGGCGCCGCCGCCCAGGCTGGTGGTGGACTTCACCGCCGACGAGGTGGCGATCCTCACGGCGGTGGGCACGGGCGCCACCGTCTTCGAGCTGAAGAGCCGGCTGCGGGGCCGCTGGGCGCAGGCGGAGCGGGCCTTCTTCTCGCTGCTCGCCAGCAAGCACGTCACGCTCTCCCGCGGCGGCGCCGTCCCCCTGGCCAACTGGGCCGAGCTGCTCCGCGAGCTGCAGGCCGAGGTGGCCGCCGCGGCGCTCTCCGAGCCGGAGCCGGCGCCGCCGCGCGCTCCGCCTCCCCGCGCGTCGCCCGGGAGCAGGCTGCCGCCCGCGCCGTCGGCGGCGGTCGACGGCTCGGGCGGCCTCGACATCGACCCCGACGCGCTGGAGCTCGACCTCGGGCCGGGGCAGGCCCAGGGCGCCCGCGGCGTCATGCCGGGCCCGGCACGGGCTCGCTCGCGCGAGGCGGAGGAGGCCTGGCAGCAGGCGCTGCAGGAGCTGGCGGTGGGGCACACCGTCTCGGCCGCGGCGCTGCTGCGCCGGGCCATGGCGCTGGCGCCCGGCGACCCGGAGATCGCCAGGACGTTCGGCGAGCTCTCCGCCGGTCGGCGCTGAGCCGGGGGCACGGCCCGCGGCCGCGGCCGGGAGAGGAGCTCCCTACTCCAGCACCAGCAGCTGGTCCGGGGCCCGCGTCACCACGAAGAGCCGCTCGCCGGTGTCGTCGAAGGCGGCGCCCACGATGGGCGCGCCCAGCTCGATCCGGTCGAGCGTGGCGAAGCCGGTGGCCGGGTCGGTGGAGACCACGGCGAGCGAGGTGATCTCCTCGCTGGCCAGACCGGATTCGAAGGCCACCACCGTGCGGCCATTGGGCGAGGCGACGCCCGATGGGAAGGCCTGTGGCACCGTGGCGGCGATCGAGCCGTCGGCGGCGAGCCGGACGCTGCGCGGCTGGCCCGCCGGGTCGAGCGTGCAGACCCACGGCTCGCCGTCGATGAAGAGGCCGTTCAGGGCGAAGCCTTCGAAGGTGACGTCGAGCGCCGCCGTCGTCGAGGTGGCCAGCCCCGCGGCGGTCCAGAGCCGGGCGCGCTCGGCGCCGCCCATGGAGCCCACCGCGAGGATGCGGCCGTCGGCGGACACGGCTGGCGCCTCGAGGGGGGCGTCGAGGTCGGCGGCCAGGGGCACCACGGCGCCACCGCGAACCAGCGAGAGCGCGGTCTGGCCCACCAGGAGCGGCCCGGCGGGCGACCAGCGCAGGTCGAGCACCGGCTCCGGCGTGGACAGCGCGGCCGCGTCCTCCAGCCGCATCACCGCCGAACCGCCCGCCTGCCAGACCCGGCCGGCGCCGCGGTCGTAGGCCACCAGCTCGGGGTCGAGCGCCTGCGCCGTGGCGCTGGCGTCGGATCCCAGCAGCCAGCGCACCAGGGCCGGCGGGTTGGAGATGGCGAAGACCACCTCGTCCGCGATGGCCAGCGCCGGATCGCCGGGGACGACGGCGGCCGCGGCTCCATCCAGTTTGACGGCAAGCCTAGGGCGGCAGGCTCACCCCAGCAGGCGCAACGCGCCGGCGTCAGCACCATATTTCAGGAAATCAACCTGATTGCCTATCGCACCGTTGCCGAAAATATTTATCTCGGGCGTGAGCTGAAGCGCTTCGCGGGTCTCCTGGACTGGGAAAAAATGAACCAGGGCGCGCGCGCCCTGCTTGCACGCTTCAGTATCGATCTTGACGTAACAAGGCCGCTTGGCGACTATTCGACGGCCATTCAGCAGATGGTCGCCATCGCGCGCGCCGTCTCGTTTGATGCCAAACTGGTAATCATGGACGAGCCAACCTCATCGCTGGATGAAGCGGAAGTTGCGGTTCTCTTGAACACCATCCGCCAACTGAGGAGCGAAGGGGTGGCCGTGGTTTTTGTGAGCCACAAGCTCGATGAGCTCTACGCCGTATGCGACCGTGTAACCGTCATGCGTGACGGGCGCACTGTTGCGGTTTCCAAGATGGCTGACATGTCAAAGCTGCATCTTGTCGCCGCCATGCTGGGACGTGATCTCGCCGATGTGCGCGCCAGCGGCGCCACTGCCTTTAGCGAAGGTGAAAAGGCAATTGGCGAGGAGCTGCTTGTCGTGAAGTC
>JANNKC010000230.1:0-23551 GCA_031396105.1 Anaeromyxobacter sp. | reverse complement strand
AAGCAGTTGCCGTGGACGTCGACCACCTTGGCGTCCTGGATCTTCTCGCCCTTGAGCCAGACCTGGACGGTCCGGCCCGGCTTCGAGGGATCGAAGCGCAGCGTGACCGTCTCGCCCACCAGCGTGGCCTCCACCTCGTAGGTGCTGGGCACACCACAACAAAGAGGCCGACCCCGAGAACGGAGCCGGCCTCCTTGCTGTGTCGCCACCGGTCTCCGAGGGTCCCCTTTCCCCCCGACATCACCGGGCACCATGCTCCCACCCATCCAGGGTCTCCCCGTTGGCCCCTGCTGCCTGGATCATGGCCCTGGCCTGGATGCAGCCGGTCTCATCGGTGCCAAGGGCTGATGACACGCTGTCGATCGGGGCGGGCACCACCACCCGCGACCACTGGAGGGCAGCAAGGCGCCGCCGTCAAGCAGCTCAGCCTCGACCGGGGGGATGAAGTACCAGCCCGGCCCTCGCCGCCCCTCGTTGGCGAGCCGGTGACGCCGACGCCGTCGGCAAGTTGCCAGGGACAGCCCTGTCTCCGCGCCACCGGGTGGGTCCCTGGTGCTCGGTGATCTCGGTGATCTTGGTGCCCACCGTCATCGGTGGCGACACTGGAACTGCAAGGCCGCGTTGGAAGGAGCCACGGGAACGAGGACAGGCAAGGGCTGGAAGCGAGTGTCAGAGGTGTAGCCTAAGCTCCTAATATTGGAGTGAATTCTGGCGCGCAGCTTCGAGGCATGAGGTTTCGTCGAAGAATGAGCAGACTGCGGTTCATCGACCTATTCGCCGGCATCGGGGGCTTCCACCGGGCGCTGTCCGATATTGGCCTCGAATGCGTCTTCGCGTCCGAGATCAACAACGAGCTCCGTAGTCTCTACTGCTTGAACTTCGACATGAAGCCCGAACAGGTAATCGGGGACATTCGAAGCGCGAGTAGTGACTACGCCAAAAAGATCCCCGACCACGACGTGCTCTGCGCCGGCTTTCCTTGCCAGCCGTTCTCAAAGTCCGGTGGCCAGCTTGGCACCAGAGACGAGACCCGGGGAACCCTGTTCCACGAGATCCTCAGCATTCTCAAGGCCAAGAACCCCAAGTACGTAATCCTAGAAAACGTCGGCAACTTCGGTCGCCACGATCAGGGGCGTACCTGGCGGGTTGTCCGGGAACGGTTGGAATCTCTCGGCTACAAGGTGGCTGGCACTGAACACGTCACTCCCGCGCGCAGCAGGGACTGGCGCGATGTCGGGCTGGCTCTAAGCGAGGGCCGGCGTACTCGCAACCCCTCGAAGTCTGAAGGCCAGACAAGGGGAAGTGGGCTCATCTCGCCGCATCACTTCGGGCATCCGCACCACCGCGAGCGGTTCTTCGTCGTGGCTGCGCGGGGCGAGCTACCAACACCCGCTTTTCCTGTCCGTCCCGCCGCGGCCCCGACAGACCTTGGCACACTCGTTCTAAAGCCACACGAGCTCGACGATGTAGACAAGCGGGAGACTAAGCCGACTAAGCAGCAACTACACTGCATGGACCTTTGGAATCGGTTCATCAAGACATTGCCGAACGACCTCGGCCCTAGGGGATTTCCGCTATGGAGCGACGAGTTTGGCGCGGAGTACCCGTTCACGGGCAAGCCGCCCGCTCGATGGGAGCTTCACGAGCTTCGCAAGCACGTGCGCAAGTACGCACGCGGCTTTGGTCATACGGATGTGCCTCGGAGTCTATCGGCGGAGCAGTTGCTCGCCCTCCTGCCGAGCTACGCACGCGACTACGTCCCGGCCTTTCGCCACTGGAAGGTGCGGTTCATCGTTCAGAATAGGAACTGGTGGATCGCCGCCAAGAGCAAGGCTCCTCGCGGCTGGCTCGAGGACCTTCGAAAGCTACCCTCTTCGCTTCGCAAGCTTGAGTGGAACGTACGGGGTGGCAAGAAGGACATCTTCCTGTATGTGCTTCAGTTCCGCCCGTCAGGTCTGCGCGTCAAGCGCTACACCAGCGCTCCTGCTCTTGTTGCGATGACCGCGACGCAGATTCCGTTCCTTGGACCTGAAGGAAGGTTCCTCGCTCGCGCTGAGGGATTGCTGCTTCAGGGCTTCCCGAAGAACCACAAGCTCCCTGAGTCCAGAGAGGCTGCGTTTCGGGCTCTCGGCAACGCCGTACATGTCGATGTGGTGAGCCGGATTGCCTCGCATCTACTTGCCGCCGATCGCCAACTGCGCAAGCAACGGCCAAGCGAGCCGCGGGAAGTGGCCTAGCGACCACATCGTGCCGGGTTAGCAAGGGGTCACGGCCAGACCCAGCCGCCTTCGTATTGCAGTTCGAACCTCGGTTTGCCAGGTCGGCAGAGGGTTCGCAGGGCTCACCCTGTCGGGCAGAGTGAACCCGTACTGAATGCGATCTGGGAGAACGAACATTCCTTCGAGATCCTGCCGCCGAAGCAGAGCTACACTCTGGTCGCAGAGGTCATACATGCGGGGCACGAAGGTGGGCGTGTAGACCGTCTGGTAGACCTTCAGGCCGCTCATTTCGTCATGAACGTAACTTGCCCCGGAATGAGTCCCGTATTGCTCGAGATCGTGAAGGAAGCGGGACTGAAGCGGCGACCGTTTGGAAGCGTCGATCCCGGAGTCCGAAAGCAAGAACAGGATCCGATCGACGGTGTCTGGTAGCGTGACACCCCCCTGGTCTGATCGCTGGAGTCCTACGCTAAGGAGATAGAGTTGTTGTTCGAAGCGCCCGTCGGTCGCGACCGGCTCGATCTGGTTGAGGCTGTGCGCCGTGTGGGTAGAGGACGCGTCGGTAGTTGTCTTCACCTCAATGGCCGCATCTCCGAGCGAGAAGTCGCGAGCGGCGTGCTGATGCCCACGCCAAGTGTCGAGTACTGACGACCTGAGGCCCGGAGCATCAGCGACTCCAAGCAGCAGCTGTTCAAGACAAATCAACTCGCCCACAAGGCCCAAAACGACGGCCTCGGGAAGAGAACTGCGTCCCAGGGCCAACTCGACAAGGGGCTCAACCTCGGCGAAGACATCGTGGTGATCTCGGATGCCGCCTCCAAAGCCAGCTCGAAGCATCTCGGTAGCAATCAGCGCGGCTACCGACGTGAAATGCGGCTCCTCGGGCAGTACCACGCGATTCGCCTCAAAGGGAGCCTCGGCACCGGCTTGCCAACGATCGTGCTGAAGGTGGCTCCGAACAATCGACGAACGTGGCTTGAGCTTAGCGCCAGCGATGAAGATTTCCATGGCGCCACCGCTGGTCGATGCAATGCCAAACTGCTTTTCATGAATCCACAGTACCTCTCTGGCGGCCTCTCCAACGGGCCGCCGAATGCCGGCCAGGCCCTGCCGGAGCGATTCAAAGGTCCAGGTCGGTGCCATCTAGATCACCCCTTGGTACCGCGTAGTGCGGCAACGTGGTCGGGGCCGCCGTGGGGAATACCGAGGCCAACAGTGAGCGCTTCAGGCGTGCCAAGTGCCTCTCGAACCAAGTGGAACAGGAGAAGACCCGGATGGCCGCGAGTTCTCCAGCGCACTCCATCGTGAAGCCGAGGCACCGGTGTAGAGGCGTGAAGGTGGTAGTCGAGCAGTTGGTCGCCGTAGTAGTTCCCGCCTTCTCCGCGAGTGCCCCAGAGCGTGTTCAGCAGGAAGTCTCGCTTCGGATGCATGTGCCGTTGCATGACTCTGATGCCGTGCTGACGGAGGCGAGGGTCCAGGGATAGTCCTTCCGAGCCAAACCGAACACCCACGTAGAACGTGGGACGGGTTGCCTGGTAGTCAGCCAGGTTGATGTGGTGCCAACTCATGCGCGGTCGGTCTGTAGGGTACAAGCCGCGGACATCCCGCTTCTGCAGCAATGCATTCCAGAGCCGAAGGTAGGCTGCGATGGAGTAGGGGCAGCCACTTGGGTCTACACCGCTAGAAGCATAAGGCGGCTGCGGGAGCTTCAGGACGGGGGACGCCAAACCATAGGCGAGCTGTATGGACCGCCATCGAGCATACAGATCTTCATCAGGAGCAGGCCGATGCTTGGAGTAACGGAAGGCCTCCAAGATTGTAGCCACCTCCAGAATGTCAATGGGCTCTCTGGACATGAGGCCGCGAATGGTCCCCTCAGCCTCCAACTCATCGCATGCATGGGAATCAAGAAAGGTCGACAGGATGTCCCGATTGGACTGCGCCAGCGTAGTGTCGGCAAGTTCAACAAGTTTGACCGACGGCGAGGGTCCGGGGTGCAGGGGGACTCGGCGTGTGTCGACCTTGCTAGTAGCGACGAAATTCTCCCCTTGAAGGATAAGAGGTCCTTGAGGCGAGGCTTCGCCCGAGTCCATTTCCGCCAGAATCTCGCCCTTCTGCGCCTCGTCGTTCAGGTGATAGGCGCGGAAGAGATCGAGTTGGTCCTGGTAGGCGAATAGACGGCAGAACGGGAGGTAGTCCCCGCGATAGCCAAACCACCTCTGCATCTGCATTTGGGTGTCGGCCGCGGGCTCATTCGCCGATCGAAGGAAGAGGCTGGTACAGAGTCCCTCGATGGTGAGTCCACGCGACAGGACGTTGCCCGCGATGAATATGCTGAAGAGTTCGGGCGGTGGAAGAAAGACGCTCTTGCTGCCGACAACTGGGCGACGATCAAACAGCGGACGATCATCGGCTCGCGGGTCAGAGTTGAGGATTCGTAGCCTGGAGCCCGGAAACACTTCGCTCTCTAGGACCGCGCGGATGTCGGACCAGGCGAGCTTCCCCAGAGAGGCGTAGCCGCCCCTTGGAAGCAGGCGAGCGGCGAAGGTAGATTCGATGTATTGCCGGTGCCAGAGCTTCCACTGGTCCTCTTCGAGCGAAAGCCGCCGACTGAGACCAGCCGGATCGAGATGGACGGTTCCTACAGCTTCTAGGACCGTCGGCACCTGGTCCTCCTGCCCAGGTATAGAAACGCACCACCGGCCCACGTCCTCCGCCATTCTGAAATGAAGATCCTTCAACGCCGAAGGATGAATCAGCATGCAGTGAGGCGATGGAAGAAGTGCCTCCAAGGCGGCGGCGTCCAGGGGCCCACTCCGCTGCGCTGCCATCAGGGAGCGACCGGACAAGAGAAGCCGAATTGCGCCGCCCACAAAGTACGAACGGAGGCTCTCGCCAAGCACCGCCCATTGGTGCGCTCTAAAGCGTGTTTGGTACTGGCCGTCCTCTTCTCCTTCGAGCCGCGCAGGGTACGGCAGCCCTTTGATGAGCGAGCCAGGCTCGGTCGAAAGCAGTTCGTAGTAGACTCTGCCGCCGGTGTAGTAGCGCCTGACGCCCTCTGGTTCGTTGTAGCTGGTAGTACGCGGGGACAACTGGCCGTAGTCGGCTGGGACCCGCAATGAGGCCCGAAAATCCCGAGGCGCCAATGGGTTGTGCTGCGCCTGGAGGAAGTTCGCCTGGGGGGTGGCTGTATACGCTACGTAGGTGGCAAACAGGGACGGGTGCCAGGTCTCGTCCGGAGTCTGGGGGTCCGACCAGATGTGCCGGATGATGCGGGGAGTCTGTTTGTCGCCTTGCTCCGAATCTAAGACGGAGCCATCGTCGGCCTCATCATCGAGAACAACAACTTCTAGCGGCGCCCCTCGCTCCTCAAGCACGCCAGGCGCCAGCGCTGAACGAAGGAATCGGCCAAGTTCGAGGAGGTGACTATCGTCCTTGAATACGACGATGATTCCTGGCCGCTTCGCTATGACGGCCTTCTTGAAGTCCCAGAGTTGGCTGTTGAGATACCTTCTGGGATCCGCACGGCCCTCTTCGCCCAGGATGTCGTTGGGATCCGGGATAAGCACCCTCTCTTTGTTGCGCGCCCATGAATTGCTAGTGGACGATCCGTCCAACTGCTGAAGAAGCCGCTCGTAGGTCTGCAGCCAAAGTGCAACCCTGGTTCCCGCAAGAACCACGAGCACGCCGACGCCCCTGTCGAGAACGTGAGCTGCGACGGCGAGCATGTTGGCCGTCTTTCCAGACTGTACCGAGCCGACGACGATGCCGGTGCGGACTCTACTGGCTGACCACTGGGCGACGTCGATGTCGCCATTGAGCCGGGGCGCCACGGCGTCAGCGATCCGAATTGAATCGCACTCAAGCACAGCCTGGGCAGAGGGCGAGAGCATCGTAAGCGAGGCTCTGAGCCTTGCCCACCACGATGTACTCGAAGAGCTAGCGCCTTGCGACGGCATTGCCGTTGGTGCGCTGGAGGGGCCTGCCGGTAACAGGGTCTCAGTAGGTGTGAACTCCATTGGCGCGGTCAGGGGCCAAGAGACGCCAGCTTCCGAAGGTTCGGAAGGCAGTTGTAGCCGTAGCGGTCCTCAAGGATCGGTCCAAGTTCGGCATCAGCGACCTCAAGCTGGTCGAGGATGCCGGTCGCGACCCTGGCGATATGCTGCCACTGGTCCTTGTTCTGGACCTTCCTCGGGGGTTCCCGAGTTTCGGAGAAGGCGCGGATCTTCGGAATCTGCTCAAGGAGTCGCTCCCGCTTACCGGCGATGACTACGAGCATAGAGCCCACTAGGCTGGCGACAAGTGGGAGTTCCTCCCACTTAGACGGGGTCTTCTTCTTGGCGAGGAACTGTGGACTCCAGGCTTCCTTGGCCTCCTGGTGGGTCATCACAGAGGACTGGATGTCCTTGGCCAACGTTGTGAGGACTGCCTCCTGGCGAAGCTTGTGAAGCTTCTTGGCCGCTGGATCACCGATCGCCTTGAGCATGCTGTTGATGTGGCCAGCGGTCGATGGCGTGGTCAGGGGTTGGTTGGGCGTGCCCGGAGGATGCAGCACAACAGCGGTCGTCCAGTTGAGGACCTTGGTACGCTTAAACCGAGAAGTTCCAAATCCGCGCGCCTTGAGTGCTTCGCCAATGTCCTCAATTGAAGCAAGCAGGTCCGCAGGAAGGAACGGAGCGAGTTCCGTCTTCTGCTGCACTCGGTCACCACTCAGCGCGAGCATAAGGCGCGTAAATGCAAGATGGTGGAATACTGCGTTGCGCAGTTCCTCGGCATTCAGCTTTTTCCCCTGCTTGTTGTACAGGCTGAAGACCTGATGGATGTCCTGGATGGAAGTCTCCCGATAGGTGATCACAGGAATCCAGTACTCGGCGTCTACTTCCTCGAAAAGGCCTCGAACCGTCGTCTGTTCCGTCCCCACCGTGATTACCTGATCCAAGATCTCCGCGTAGTACTTGCCCGAGAGCTTGTGAAGTGGATCGGCCGATTCCTTGTAGGTGGAGAGCTTGAAAGGCAAAAACAAGTCGCCGAGGTCAGCTGGACGCAACCCGTGCTTCTTGATGAACTTGCGAGGTTTCTTGTCCAGTTCCGTCAGCCCGTCTATCTTGGTTTTCGCGAACTTCCGGCCGTCTGGATGATGCCCGATGAAGCGGAGAATCGCAGTGAGCCGCTGCTTTCCATCGACGATCTGGAACTTCTTCGAGTCGGAGTCCTTGGTGAGAATGATCGATGGAAGGGGGATGCCTCTGAGGACGGAGTCGATCAGTTGGCGCGACTCGCTGTTAGACCAAACAATGTCCCGTTGGTAGGAGGGGTTAAGGTCGAGCTTTCCGAGTTCGGCCCACTCCTTGATGTGCTTGATTCGTACAGTCTCGACCTTGGCGATGATCTGCTTGATGAAGCTTCTGGATTGCGAACCAAGCTCCTCCCAGTAGGTCCTCCAGTCCTCGCTCGCGTCAGCGCGGCTTCTGCCGTCCTCGATGGCGGAATCATAGTCGAGACGATTCTGCTGGGCGTTCGAAAGGCGCGTCTCAAGAACCTGCTCGCCGGAATCCGTCAGGGTGAGCACGTCGCCCGAGACGAAATGCTGCTCCGCATCGGAGTTTGGGGCAAGTTGAGCGAAGAGCGACTTGGCCGTGTCGAGAATGGCTGCATCAGCTGAAAGCGGAGCGTCCAGCCCCAGCCAGCCCTGGACATCGATGACCCGCCTGAGCCAGTCGTTGTCGAGAAGACTGACTTCCTCAGGCTCGAATAGAGTCGGTTCGGGACCATCCACGCCGCTCGGCAAGCCACCTTCTCGAGAGAGTGATGAAAGGAGTTGGGGGATGCTCGACTCCTCTTCGTCCACCTCCTGTTCGTCCTCGCTGGGAGGCGCCGGCTCGAGAGAGAGAGAGGATTCCGGTGTCGGCGTTTCGCTGTCATCAGGCATGTTGTGGTCTCGGCTGTGCGCTTGGATGCGCCTGTGGTGCGTTGCTTTGGAAGGATCGACCGGGTTCGTCTGAGAAGGCGGAGGCCTCTCAGAAGTAGCAAGAGTGCTGTTGGCGGACTCCCCCGCGTCGAACCATCCTCGGACTCACTGTATCAGGAGCAGGGACAGCAGGCAGTCTAGGATCGCCAATGCCCTCCGGATTCCGGTGACGTGCGTGCCGAGGCTCGGCCCGTTCCGCCGCGGGCGTGGCAGATACCGACGCGAACGAGAAGCTCCTTCACAGCGTTGGACCATACCGCATGGACGGACACCCCGGCCCACCCAGATAGTGACCCGGGAGCCCTTCCGATGTGCCGGACTGTCTTCTGCTTGTGGGCCGCCTTTTCAGTGGTCGAATGTTTCAGGGGCAGGTTATGGCGGCGCGCCAAGCAATAGGTAGGACGCGTAGTCCACAGTCCGCAGGGTCGGATCATGCTCACGAGGGAGTTGTAGCGATGTCCGGAAGGTGGGCCGCCTGCCCGAACTCCATGAGTATCTCTTCTGGTCTGGTCGCCGCCGTTCGATGGAGGCCTCGTAGGTTCGGTCGATCTCGTCCAACAGCCCGTTCACTGTTCCGAAGCCGCCTTTGTTCATCATACGCAGGACCATTTCGGCGACCCGGAGGCCGTTCACAAGAAGCAACGGATACTGATCTTCGGCCACCTCGATCTGCGCTCGCTCCGACCCGAGATTGACGAGAGTTCGGGTCCCCGAGGCATGCGCCTGAAGGATTCCGGCCACTTGGCGGCGCCGAAGCCGAAATATCCTAGGCACACGACTTGATCTAGCTAGGCCGGTACGAGATAGGCATGTACCTCCGGGTCACGAAGCGCCGGAACGCCGACGGGACCGAGGTCCGCTACTACCAGCTCGCCGAGAACACCTGGGACGCCAAGCGCGGCTGCGCGGTGGCGAAGGTGGTCTACAGCTTCGGCCGCGCCGACCAAATCGATGCCGACCAGCTTCGCCGCCTCGCGGCCAGCATCCTGCGCGTGATCTCGAGCGACGCGGCGCCCAGCGGCGCCGCGCCGGCCGGTGGCGCGGATGACCTCCACATCCGGGACAGCTGGACCTATGGGGGCGTCCACGTCCTCGAGGAGCTGTGGAAGGAGGTCGGGATCGGCGCGGTCCTCACTGCCCGGGCCAAGCGGGTCGGCACGAAGCAGCCGTTCGAGCGCGCCCTCTTCGCGATGGTGGCGAACCGCGCGCTGGAGCCGTACTCGAAGCTCTACTGCTGGGAGCAGTGGCTGCGGGGGGAGGTCTTCCTCCCGAGTGCGGCGCCGCTCGAGCTGCACCACCTCTACCGGGAGATGGACTTCCTGGAGGAGCACAAGGCCGAGGTCGAGAAGGCGGTCTTCTTCCGCATGGCCGACTTGATGAACGCGGACGAGGACCTGATCTACTACGACACCACCTCGCAGCACTTCGAGGTGGACGAAGAGGACGAGCTCGAGCGGAAGCGTGATGACCGGAAGTACGAGCCGCTGCGCAAGCGGGGCTACTCGAAGAACGGGCGCGAGGACGCACCGCAGATCGTGGTCGGGCTCGCCGTGACGCGCGACGGCCTTCCGGTGCGCTCCTGGGTCTTCTCCGGCGACACGGCCGACGTGACCACAGTGGAAAAGGTGAAGGCCGACCTGAAGGGGTGGCGCCTCGGCCGCTGCATGTTCGTGGGCGACGCCGGGATGAACTCGGAGCAGAACCGCCGCAGACTCGCGCTCGGCAACGGCAAGTACATCCTCGGCTCCCGGCTGCGCGCCGGCGACGAGGTGACCACTGACGTCCTGGCGCGGCAGGGGCGGTACCAGGAGGTGAAGGACAACCTGCGAGTGAAGGAGGTCATCGTGGGCGACGGCGAGCGCCGCCGCCGCTACGTGGTCTGCCACAACCCCGACGAAGAGGCGCGCCAGCGCGCCCACCGAGCGAAGCTCCTTGCCGAGGTGGGGGCCGAGATCGAGGCCATGAAGGCGCGGCCCGATCACAAGCTCTCGAAGCGAACCTGCGCGCTGCTCACCAGCGGCCGCTTCGGCCGCTACCTGCGCGAGACCAAGGGCGGCAAGCTCCGCATCGACGTAACCGACCGGGGCCGGACGTCTGGCGAAGGCGATCGACCGGCCTGATGCTCCTCCGCTCACAACGGAGGGCCTCATGGCCGACCAAGACAAGCAGCGCTGGACGAAGCTCGTCGCCGATTTCGAGTCGTGCGACCTCAGCCAGCGGGAGTTCGCCAACGAGCGGGGCGTGCCGCTCAGCAACCTGAGGTACTGGCTGTACCGGCTGCGCAAGGAGTCGCGGCCGCTCGTCACGGAGGCGGCCGAGCGCTCCGATCAAGCCCCCAAGCGGGCGCCGGAGAAGAAGGGCTCGCGTCTCGTGCCGGTCGAGGTGGTAGCGTCCGCGGCGAAGCCGCGGACCAGGACGCTGGTGACCACGGCGCCGGAGAGGCTGCTGGAGCTGGCCCTCCCCTCGGGCGCCAGCCTTCGCTTCCCGGCCGGGACCGATCTCACGTACCTCCGCGCGCTGGCCGCCGCCCTGCAGCCGTGATCACCATCCCGTCGTCGGTGAAGATCTTCATCGGGTCGGCGCCAATCGATATGCGCAAGTCGATCGACGGCCTGATGGCAATCGTCGAGAACGAGCTGCAGGAGGACGCCTGCTCAGGCCACCTCTTCGTCTTCGTGTCTCGGCGGTGCGACCGGGTGAAGATCCTGACCTGGGACAAGGGCGGCTTCGTCCTGCTCTACAAGCGACTCGAGCGCGGCCAGTTCAAGCTGCCGCACATGGACCCCTCGGTGATGGCGGTCCAGATGGACGCGACGCAGCTCGCCATGCTGCTCGACGGCATCGACGTCGGAAGGGTGCGCCGTCCACAACACTGGAAGCCGTCCCAGGTGGATCGCCCGGGGGCTCGTCCCATGGACAGATCAGCTCCGTCGTGATCTCGTCTCGCCGTGAGCGAAGAGCATCACTGCGAGTGGCGCGAAAGGGCCGAGGGGCTCGAGTCCCAGCTCGCCACCGCGCGGGCGACGATTGCCGAGCAGGCTGAGCAGATCGCCGCCGTCCAGGCCACCATCGAGAAGCTGCAGCGCCACGTCTTCGGGAAGCGCTCCGAGAAGATGCCGCGGGTGGCGGACGAGCTGCGCGACCCCGCCGGCGCCGAGGCGGCCCGCGCCGCCGCGCTGGGGACCCGGGAGGAGAACGCCGCCCTGCGGAAGCAGCTCGCCACCCGGCGCATCGAGCACAAAGTGCCCGAGGCCAAGAAGGTCTGCCCGAACTGCGGCGGCCGCGAGTTCACGCCGCTCGGCGAGGGCAAGCTCACCGAGATGTACGAGGTGGTCGCCGCCCGGGTCGAGCGGCAGCTCCACGTCCAGGAGAAGCTCCGCTGCCGCTGCGGCGAGGGCGTCCTCACCGCGGACCCGCCAGACAAGGTCTTCGACCGGACCCGCTTCGGCCCGACCTTCATGGCCCAGGTGGCGGTGTCGAAGTGCGCCGACTCGATCCCGCTCTACCGGCAGGCCAAAGCCTGGCGCCGGGCGGGCGTGCCCGTGAACGACTCGACCCTGGGAGACCTCTTCCACGCCACCGCCCGGGCCTCGAACGTGCTCTACGAGCGGCTGCTCGCGCTGATCGCCGCCAACCCGCTGGTCCTCGCCGACGAGACCAAGATGCCGGTGCAGGCCAAGGGGAAGACGCGCACCGCGTGGATCTGGGACTTCATCGCCAAGGACGCCGACGAGAAGCCCCTCATCGCTTACGTCTACTCCGACAGCCGCTCCGGCGAGACGCCGGTCCGGGTGCTGACCGACACCGTCGGTAAGCTCCTCGTGGACGGCTACGTCGCCTACGATCAGGTGACGGTGCCCGGCGGCCGCGAGCGCGCTGGGTGCCACGCGCACGCACGGCGGAAGTTCTTCGAGGCGCTCTCCAAGGCGCCCGCCGAGGCCCGGCAGGCGATGGACTTCATCCTGGAGCTATACCGGGTGGAGCAGGCCGCCTCGGAAGCTGGTCTCACCGGCTCCCCGGCCCACCTGGCCATGCGGCAGGAGCGCAGCAAGCCGGTGATGGAGACGTTCCACGCCTGGCTCCAGGCCGAGCAGCCGAAGCACTTGCCCAAGGGGCCGATGGGCGACGCCATCAAGTACGCGCTGAACCAGTGGGACGCGCTCAGCCTCTTCCTCACCGACGCCGCGGTGCCGCTCGACAACAACCAGTCTTATGCCGCTGACGGCATAAGAGGCGTAATGCCGCGTCCTCGGTTATGCCGCGCGGTGCACTGGGAGCCGCGACGACGGCGGGGTGCCTCCCGGGTGACTCGGCATAATCACAGACCCTCCAGGAACGCGAGCACGCGATCCTTGGCGCGGTAGCGACGTGGCGGTCGCCCTGTAGCGGTGGCCCGGCCGAGAGCGCGTTCCTTCAGTTGGAGGTCGGCGTGGATGTAGATCTGCGTCGTCGCGGGTGACTCATGCCCGAGCCAGAGAGCAATGACCGTCTGGTCGACGCCGCGGTGCAGTAGGTCCATCGCGGCGGTGTGGCGGAGCATGTGTGGGTGCACCTTCTTGGCTTCCAGCGATGGGCAGGTGCGCCCGGCCGCTCTGGCGTGGCGGGCGACGATCCGCTGAAGAGCATCCGCGCTCATCCCCGCCCCCCGCGCACTTGGGAAGAGTGGCGCGGCGGGATCGGCAGGCACTTCCCGGAGCCAGAGGGCGACGACCGCGGCGACGTCCTTGCGCAAAGGGGTGCAGCGCATCTTGCGCCCCTTGCCGGTGCAGCGCACGTGGGCCCCGGTGCCGGTAGTAACATCGCGGCGGCGCAGCGAGGCAATCTCGCTGTTGCGAAGCCCGGTCTGGATGGCGAGCAGAAGTAGCGTTCGATCTCGGCGGCCGATCCAGGTGTCGACGTCGGGTGCCGCGACCAGGGCCGCGGCCTCCTGCTCGTTGAGGAAGTCCACGGGGCAGTGCTCATGCCGCTTGGACGGTATGGCCAGGATCCGCTGGCAGTGCTGAATCCAGACCTCCTGACATACGTGCGGACCCAAACCTGTCCGCTCTCGCTGGAAAGCCAATCAAGATCGATCACTTACGCCCTCCGGCCCCGACAGCAGCCGCTGCTCACCGGACAGGTTTGGGTACGCACCCGCTGGACGAAAACCTGATCACTTTCGATCGCTTAGGTCTCCTTTCACTACGGGTATGTCAGGAGGTCTGGAATCGAATCAGAACGGGCTCGCTTGCTGCGACGAACTTGAAGAATGCGTGGATAGCCGCCAGACGCGTGTTGCGCGTGCGCGCCGTGTTGCCTCGGTCAGCCTCGAGGTGATCGAGGAAGGAAGCGACGAGGGCAGCGTCGAGGTCTTCGACGCGCATGGCGCTGGGCGTCCGCCCAAGGCGACCCGAGGCGAATCGAAGAAGTAGACGGAAGGCGTCGCGATATCCCGCCACGGTGTGGGCGCTCGCGTCGAGCTGTCGGAGGAGCCTGTCGGTGAAGAATCGTTGGAGCAGTGCGGCCAGGTCTGGCGTGCTCATAGGCGGTCTCCATTGCGCCGCGAGGACAACCGCTCGGTGGCGAGTTCCAGGAGTTCGGGGACAGCCTCGATGTACCAGTAGGTGTTGCCAACTTCGCTGTGCCCCAGGTACCTCGTGAGCTTGGGGATCTCACGGTGGACGTCGAGCCCTGCGCGGTACCACTCGATAAGCTTGGCCGTGGCGAACGTGTGCCTGTTATCCCGCGCGCGGGATAAGCGCCACACCTACGGCAGCCTCCTCCTCATGTTCGGGGCCAACCTGGTCTCGGTGCAGCGGCTGCTGGGTCACAGCGACCCGCGCATCACCGAGCGGCGCTACAGCCACTTCTCGCCCGACTTCATGGGAGCCGAGGTGAACCGGCTCCAGTTCGGACTGCCGGCCCTCGCGCCGCCGATGCCGACCGTCCCCGAAGGCGACGAACTTGGCAGCGCGTCGCCAGAACTGGCCTCCGTTCGCCGGCCGCTTGGTACACCGGTGGTACAGTCGGACCGAAACCACCAAAGGAAAGGCCGGAACCCCTCAAGGAATGCCTTGGAAGTTCCGGCCTCTGAAGTGGTACGCGGTACAGGATTCGAACCTGTGGCCTTCGGCTCCGGAGGCCGACGCTCTATCCATCTGAGCTAACCGCGCGTGCGGAGGCGTATCTAGGGCATCCCACCAGAGATGGCAAGCCGGTTCGGGGGCCTACCGCCTGGCCGCAGGCCCAGGGGGCGGTGGGCACGCTCCGGCCCTCATCACGGACCGTGCGCTCGGCAGGGCTCCGCGACGCTGGTCAGGGTTGAACGCCCCGAGACCCACATGGTACAGAACGCCGCACCGTGCCCGAACTCCACTCTACCGAGGATGTCCTCCGGTTGGCGGCGCTCGTCTCCGCCCTCATCGCCATCGCCATCCTGGTCTGGTACCTCGTCGCGCGCCCGCCGCTCGGCCGATCCACCAAGATCGTGCTGCTCTTCGGCCTGGGCGTCATGCCCTTCGCGGTGGCGCTGGCCGGCAACATCGCCGGCTTCGAGTACACGTTGAAGCGCGATTTCTGCGGCTCCTGCCACGTGATGCGCCCATACGTCGAGGACGCTGCCGATCCCACCTCGACCAGCCTGGCGTCCATCCACAGCCGCAACCAGACCTTCGGCCACGAGTCCTGCTACACCTGCCACGCCGACTACCAGATCTTCGGCGCGGTCACGACCAAGCTGAACGGCATGAAGCACCTCTTCAAGTACGTGACCGAGTACGCCAACACCGGCCCGTACGGCGAGGGCGGCCCGAAGATCCAACTCTACAAGCCGTTCCAGAACAGGATGTGCATCCGGTGCCACTCCACCGAGGCGCCGCGCTGGATGGCCGTCGAGGATCACGCCGGTATGCTGGAGGACATCCGCAAGGGCGAGGCCAAGTGCCTCGACTGCCACGGCGGCGACACGGTCCACCCGCGCGCTTTCGCCCACGGTGGCAGCGGCAAGGCCCCGGCCGTCGGCGAGAAGAAGGAGTAGGCGATGAAATTCCCGCAGATCACCAGGATCACCATCCGCCGCCTGGTCCTCATCTCGACCTTCACCACGCTGGCCTCCCTCCTCCTGATGGTGGCCTCCATCCTCTTCCCCGGGCCCTTCCTGCTGGTGGTGGCCATGAGCGTGGGCCAGCTCTTCGGGACGCTGTCCATCGTGCTCTACCTGCTCGCCATCGCCCTCGATCTCCAGGGCTACGGCGAGCACGACGAGGTGGGTTCGGTCGCAGAGGAGTAGACTCCGGACGGGGTGCACGACGGCGGTTGCCCGTCCCGGGCACCGCTGGTACGAAGATGGCCGGCCCAGGGCGGCGCTGCACATCCCTGGCAGGCGGGTGGACCAATGGCGATTCGCGCGATTGCGGTCGAGGACGACGAGGCCGTCAGCCGCCTCATCGCCCAGGTGCTCACGTCGCACGGCTTCGAGGTGGTCGGCACCGCCGCCACCGGCGAGGACGGCGTGGCGCTGGCGCACCGGACCCGGCCGGACGTGGCGCTGGTGGACCTGGGCCTGCCCAAGATGAGCGGCGAGGACGTCATCGCCACCATCCGGCGGGACCTGCCCAAGACGGCCTGCATCGCGCTCACCGCGGTGGACATCCCGGCCCGCGTGCTCAATGCCATGCGCTGCGGGGCGGCGGGCTACATCCTGAAGCCGTTCCACGCCGCCGAGCTGGCGCGCGCCGTGGAGGACGTCCTCTCCGGCGAGGCCGCCCCCATCAGCCCGCGAGCCGCCAAGGTGCTCCTCCAGGAGTTCCGCGGCGACGCCCCCGACCAGAAGCCCTCCGACGGCCCGGCCCTCTCGAAGCGCGAGCTCGAGGTGCTCCAGCTCCTCGTGCACGGGCACACCTACGCCGACGTGGCGCAGGCGCTGGGCATCGCCGAGGGGACCGTGCAGACCTACGTGAAGCGCATCTACGAGAAGATGGACGTCTCGACCAAGGCCGAGGCGGCGCTCCTCGCCGTGGCGCGAGGCCTGGTCAAGCCATAGGGCTCGTCGAGGCGGTTGACGCACCGGGTCACGGCACGTGGCGGGGCCCACCTTGACTTGCGGGGTTCGCTCCCTATAATGAGCCCCCTTTACGTCCCGGAAGATCAGCGCAAATGCGCGTCAACATTGATGAAATCAAAGAAGCCGGCCTCGACCGGCGCTGGGACGTGACCCGCGAGGACCTCGACTCCATGGTCCAGGGCGACCGCTCGGGCTGGCGGGCGCGCGGCGCGGCGCACGTGGACGTCCGGCTCGAGCGGATCGAGCGGCGGGTGCTGGTGAGGGCCAGTGCCAGGGCCGAGCTGAGCGCCGAGTGCAGCCGCTGCCTCACCCCGGTGACGGCCGACCTGCCGGTGGACTTCACGCTGACGATGGTGCCGGCCGACGAGTACGGCGACAAGGCCGGGGCCGGGGAGGACAAGTCGCACCACCCGGTGGCGGGCAGCTTCGACGCCAGGGACGCGGAGGAAGACGTCTACACCGGCAAGGTGATCGACCTCGACCCCTTCCTCCGGGAGCAGGTCCTGCTGGCGCTGCCGGGCTACCCGGTCTGCCAGGACGGCTGCAAGGGGCTGTGCAGCGTGTGCGGCACGAACTTGAACGAGCGCGAGTGCGGCTGCGAGCGCAAGGTGCCGGACCCGCGGTGGGCCGGCCTCGCCAAGGTGAAGCTGAAGTAGCGGTCCATTCGAAGCACCGAGAGCGAAGGAGCATCACGTGGGCGTTCCCAAGAAGCGAACCAGCAGCATGCGGCGCGATCGTCGTCGCGCGGCCAACTTCAAGCTGAAGCCGGTCAACGTCATCAAGTGCCCCAAGTGCAAGGAGCCCGTGCTCCCGCACCGGATGTGCCCGTCCTGCGGCACGTACAAGGGCGTCCAGGTCATGGACGCGACGTAGCCCTCGATGACCGAGCGCCTCGCGCCCGTCGCCGTGGACGCCATGGGGGGAGATCACGCCCCCGGCGCCATCGTGCAGGGTGCGATTAACGCAGCGCGCAAGGGCCTGCCGGTCGTGCTGGTGGGCGCCGAGGCCGTGGTGCGCGGCGAGCTGGCGCGTCACCACGCGCCGAAGTCGCTCCCCATCACCGTGCACGACGCCACCGAGGTGGTCGAATTCCACGACCACCCGGGCCAGGCCATGCGCCGGAAGAAGGACAACTCCATCCGCGTCTGCTTCGACCTGGTCAAGGCCGGGGCGGCCTGCGGCATGGTCTCGGCCGGCAACTCCGGCGCCGTCATGGCCGGCGCCATCTTCGTGCTGGGGCGCCCCGCCGGCGTGGAGCGGCCGGCCATCGTCTCGGTCATCCCGGGGCTGAAGGGCTCGCCGCTGCTGCTCGACATGGGCGCCAACGTGGACTGCAAGCCGTCGCACCTGGTGCAGTTCGCGCTCATGGGCGACGTCTACTCGCGGCGCGTGCTCGGCGTGCACCGGCCCCGCGTGGCCATCCTCTCCAACGGGGAGGAGGAGTCCAAGGGCACCGACCTGACCCGCGCCGCCTCGGCCGCGCTGAAGAGGTCCAGGCTCGACTTCGCCGGCTACTGCGAGGGGCGCGACCTCCTGACCGGCGAGTTCGACGTCATCGTGACCGACGGCTTCACCGGCAACGTGGCGCTGAAGACCATGGAAGGGACCGCCAAGGTGGTGGCCGAGCACCTCAAGCGGGCCATCATGAGCACCACGGTGAGCAAGATCGGGGGGCTGCTCGCCAAGAAGGCGCTCGACGAGATGAAGCGCCGCATGGACTGGCGCGAGATCGGCGGGGCGCCCCTGCTGGGCGTGGCCGGCGTGGCCTTCATCTCCCACGGCCGCTCGGACGCGCTGGCCATGGAGAACGCCATCCGCCGCGTCCGCGACGCCGCCAGGTCGCACTTCATCGACGAGATCGCGGCGGCCGTGGCACCGGCCGAGGCGCTGCTCGCCCCCTAGCACTGGAGACTCGATGCGCTCGCTCGTCGTCGGCACCGGCAGCTATGCCCCCGAGAAGATCGTCACCAACGCCGACCTGGAGCGGCTGGTCGAGACCTCGGACACCTGGATCCAGGAGCGGACCGGCATCAAGGAGCGGCGCATGGCCGCGCCGGAGCAGGGCACCAGCGACCTGGCCGTCGAGGCGGCCAGGAAGGCGCTGGAGATGGCCGGGCTGGCCGCCGCCGACGTGGAGTGCATCGTGGTGGGCACCATCACGCCGGACCACCCGTTCCCCAGCGCCGCCGCGGTCATCCAGGGCAAGCTCGGCAACAAGAAGGCCTTCGCCTTCGACGTCTCGGCCGCCTGCGCCGGCTCGATCTACGCGCTCGGCGTGGCCGATCGCTTCGTGGCCTCCGGCGCGGTGAGGAACGCGCTGGTCATCGGCGCGGACGAGCTGACCCGCATCACCAACTGGAAGGACCGCAACACCTGCATCCTCTTCGGCGACGGCGCCGGCGCCATGGTGCTCGCGCCCACCGCCGACCCGAAGCGTGGCCTGGGCGCGCTCCGGCTGCACACCGACGGCTCGCTGGCGCACATCCTGCTGCAGCCGGGTGGCGGCTCGAAGGACCCCATCTCCAGGGAGATGGTGGAGGCCGGGCGCCACTTCGTCACCATGAACGGCCGCGAGGTCTACAAGGTGGCGGTCCGCTCGCTGGTGGAGAACTGCAACGAGGTGCTCTCGGCCGAGGGGCTCACGGCGAGCGACGTGACCTACGTCATCGCTCACCAGGCCAACAAGCGCATCCTCGACGCCACGCTGGAGCGGCTCGCCATCCCGGCCTCGAAGTGCTGGATGAACCTGGCGAAGTACGGCAACACCTCGGCGGCCAGCATGCCCATGACCCTCGACGAGGCCAACCGCGCCGGCTGGTTCAAGCCGGGTGACGTCATCCTCATGATGGCCATCGGCGGCGGCATGGCCTGGGGCGCGTCGATCCTGCGCTGGTGAGCGACGAGGAGCTAGAACCCATGGGCAAGCTCGCATTCATCTTCCCTGGCCAGGGCTCGCAGAAGGTCGGCATGGGCAAGGACCTGGCCGACAGGTTCCCCGAGGCGCGCCAGGTCTTCGAGGAGGTCGACGCGGCGCTGGGCGAGCGGCTCTCCACCCTGTGCTTCGAGGGGCCGGAGGACGCGCTCAGGCTCACGGCCAACACGCAGCCCTGCATCCTGACCGTCTCCTCGGCCGCGGCCGCGGTGCTGGCCGCCCGGGGGCTGGTGCCAGACTTCGTGGCCGGCCACTCGCTGGGCGAGTACTCGGCCCTGGTGGCGGTGGGGGCGCTCTCGGTGGCCGACGCGGCCCGCGCCGTGCGGGCCCGCGGCACCTTCATGCAGGAGGCCGTGCCGGCCGGGCAGGGGGCCATGAGCGCGGTGCTGGGGCTCGAGCCCGCCAGGGTGACGGCCATCTGCGCCGAGGTGGCCGCCGAGACCGGCCAGGTGGTCTCGCCCGCCAACTACAACGAGCCCGGCCAGACCGTCATCGCCGGCGCCGCGGCGGCGGTGGAGGCGGCCGGCGTGAGGCTCAAGGCGGCCGGCGCCAGGCGGGTCCTGCCGCTGCCGGTGTCCGCCCCCTTCCACAGCGCCCTCATGGCGCCGGTGAAGGCGCGGCTCGAGCCGGTGCTGCGCGCCCTGGCCTGGAGGCCGCTGCTCCGCCCGGTGGTCACCAACGTGGAGGCCAGGGCCAACGCCGACGTGGCCCGCGCCGTGGCGCTGCTGGTGGAGCAGGTGACGGCGCCGGTGCGCTGGATCGAGTGCGTCGAGGCGCTGGCGAGCCTGGGCGTCACCCGGGTGGTGGAGGTCGGCCCGGGCAAGGTGCTGAGCGGGCTGGTGAAGCGCATCGCCCCGGGCCTCGAGGCCTCGAGCGTCGAGGACGCGGCCTCCCTGGAGAAGACCCTCGCCGCGCTGAAGGGGAGCTGAGCCATGCACGACTTCAAGGGGAAGGTGGCGCTGGTCACCGGGGCGTCGCGCGGCATCGGCCGCGCCATCGCGCTGGAGCTGGCCCGCGGCGGCGCCGCGGTGGCCCTCAACTACGCCGGCAACGAGGCGGCCGCCGCCGAGGCCCTCCAGCTCGTGCTGGCGGCGGGCGCGCCCCAGGCCCGGCTCTACAGGTTCGACGTGGCCGATCCGGCCGCCTGCGCCAAGGCCGTGGAGTCGGTGGTGGCCGAGCTGGGCGGGCTGCACATCCTGGTGAACAACGCCGGCATCGCCGTCGATCAGCTGCTCATGCGGCTCAAGGACGAGGACTGGAAGCGGCAGCTCGACGTCAACCTGACCGGCGCCTTCAACATGACCCGCGCCGTGACGCGCCCCATGATGAAGGCCCGGGGCGGCGCCATCGTGAACCTCTCCTCGGTGGTGGGCGAGATGGGCAACGCCGGCCAGGTCGCCTACGCCGCCACCAAGGCCGGCCTGATCGGGCTCACCAAGAGCGTGGCCCGCGAGCTGGCCTCCCGCAACGTGCGCTGCAACGCGGTCACCCCGGGGTTCATCGACACCGACATGACGGCGTCGCTGCCCGAGGCCACCAGGCAGAAGATGATGGAGGGCATCCCGCTGGCCCGGCTGGGCACCGCGGCGGACGTCGCCCAGGCGGTCTGCTTCCTGGCCAGCGACCAGGCGGCCTACGTGACCGGCGAGGTCTTGAAGGTCAACGGCGGGATGTACATGTAGACGCGGGGTCCCCGCGGCGCGACACCCGGAGCCGGTGAGCGGCTCCGGAAACACGGATCACCACGGAGGAGCACCATGACGGCTTCGATCGAGCAGAAGGTGAAGGGCATCATCGCGGAGAACCTGGGCGTGGCGGAGGACGAGATCAAGTCGACCTCGAGCTTCATCGACGACCTGGGGGCGGACTCGCTCGACATCGTCGAGCTCGTCATGCAGATGGAGGAGGAGTTCGAGGTCGAGATCCCCGACGAGGAGGCCGAGAACATCAAGACGGTGCAGAACGCGGTGGACTACATCACCGCCCACAAGAAGTAGCGGGTTCGTCTCCCCCGTGATCGGGGGGCGCGAAGAGCATGGGCCGGGGGCGCGCGCGGCGTGCCCCGCGGAACTCCCCTTTCGCCGCACGAGGTACGCGCTCATGAGCAGGCGCCGTGTCGTGGTCACCGGAATCGGCCTCGTCTCCCCCGTCGGCATCGGGGCGGAGGCGTCCTGGAAGGCGCTGGTGGCGGGCCAGAGCGGCATCGGCCCCATCACCCAGTTCGACTGCTCCACCTTCCCCACCCGCATCGCGGGGGAGGTGCGGGGCTTCGAGCCGGGCGAGTTCATGGACAGGAAGGAAGCCCGCCGCAACGACCGGTTCATCCAGTTCGGGCTGGCTGCGGCCGAGATGGCCATGCGCGACGCCGGCCTCGACATGGCCAAGGTGGACCCGGAGCGGGTGGGCTGCATCGTGGGCGCCGGCATCGGCGGCCTGGGGACCATCGAGGAGACCGCCAAGGTCTTCGCCGAGAAGGGGATCCGCAAGATCAGCCCCTTCTTCATCCCCAGCCTGATCATCAACCTGGCGCCGGGTCAGATCAGCCTGCGCTACGGGATGAAGGGGCCCAACTTCTCGCCGGTCTCGGCCTGCGCCACCGGCAACCACTCCATCGGCGACGCCATGATGTACATCGAGCGGGACATGGCCGACGTCATGGTGTCGGGCGGCTGCGAGTCCACCATCACGGTGCTCGGCATCGGCGGCTTCTGCGCGGCGCGCGCCATGTCGGAGCGCAACGACGCGCCCGAGAAGGCCAGCCGGCCGTACGACAAGGACCGCGACGGCTTCGTGGCCGGCGAAGGCGCGGGCATCCTCATCCTGGAGGAGTACGAGCATGCCCGGAAGCGCGGCGCCCGCATCTACGCCGAGCTGTGCGGCTACGGCGCCACCGCCGACGCCTACCACGTCACCTCGCCGGCGCCCGAGGGGGAGGGCGGGCAGCGGGCCATGCGCATGGCGCTCAAGGACGCCGGCCTGCCGCCGGAGGCCGTGGCCTACGTGAACACGCATGGCACCTCGACGCCGCAGGGCGACGTGGCGGAGTGCCAGGCCATCAACCGGGTCTTCGGCGCCCACGCCCAGGCCAAGGGCGGGCTGGTGGTCTCCTCCACCAAGTCCATGACCGGCCACCTGCTCGGCGCGGCGGGCGGGGCCGAGGCCGTCATCGCCATCCTGGCCATGACCCATGGGGTGGTGCCGCCCACCATCAACGTCGAGTCGCAGGATCCGGAGTGCCGGCTGGACGTGGTGCCCAACGTGGCGCGCGAGAAGAAGCTGGACGTGGTCATGTCCAACAGCTTCGGCTTCGGCGGCACCAACGCGGTGCTGCTCTTCAAGAAGGTGTAAGGCGGCCCGAAGGCCCGCGGCGTGCGCGCCCCCGCCCACCGAGCGTGGACGGGGGCGTCGTCGCCTCGAGGGGCGCGGAACCTCAGCCTAGTCGTCCGGGCCCGAGTGATCCTCGTCCTCGTCCTCGTCGTCGTGCCCGTCGCCGTCGTCGTCGTGGAGCACGCGGATGGTGGCGCGGATGTTCGCCAGGATGGCGCCGCGCGCGGTCTGGTCGGCCGGGTCGAGCAGGCTGCCGTCGGCCGCCTTGAACCAGCCGGAGGGATCCACGTCGAGTGTCACGTTGGCGCCGGTGGCCGCGTCCACCACGATGGTTCCCTCCCGCTTCTGGGCCACCTCCATCGACGTGCTGAAGCTGAACGGGGTGGTGACCGGCGCGCCGTCCACGATGGCGGTGCTGGTGCCCTCCACCAGGACGGAGGCGTGGGCGTCGGCCATGGCCAGCAGCCCGGCGTCGCTCCCGGCGTGGGACGCCGAGATGGTGTTGAGCTTGAACTTGACCTCCTCGTAGGTGCCGGCCGGCACGTCGAGGCCGGCCACCCAGTGGACGCCGCCGGTGAGCGCCTCGCCGGAGAGGTCGATCAGGAAGGGACCACCCTCGATCTCGCACTCCTCGCCGTCGTGGTCGTCGCCGTCGTCATGGTCGTCGCCGTCGTCGTCACCGCTGCTGCTGCCTCCGCGCAGGTCGCCGCTCCCGCCGCGATCGGCGAGCGCGGGGTGCCCGGCCATGCGGGCGGTGCCGGAAGGGCCGGTGGGCCCGGTCGGGCCGGTCGGACCGGTCGGCGAGCCGGCGCAGGCCGCCGACCCCTCGAGCTCGACCTCCTTCACCAGCAGGCGCAGGCGCTCGATGGTGAGGCCGTTGCCGGCGTCGATCGAGGCGACCGCCGCCCCCGGGCTGCCTGGGGTGCTCGCGGCGTCGCCGCGCGAGGCGGCGCTCACCGAGAGCCCCTTGCCGGAGTTGCTGCAACCCGCCAGCAGCACTGTGGCCGCCAGCGTCATCCACGTCGTGGTGCGCATCTCGTGCCTCCTCTCGCGGCGTCCCGTCG
>JANNKC010000307.1:0-4087 GCA_031396105.1 Anaeromyxobacter sp. | reverse complement strand
CCGCAGGGTGCCACACCCCCGTGCATCCATGCACGCCCGGCGTGCAGCCTCGCCCAGTTCCGCTGGGGCCTCCCCGGCAGCATAACTGTGGCAACCGGGACCGCAGGGTGGGACCGGAGAGAGAGGAAGACGACATGTTCTTCAACTGGACGATGGCGAGGCGAGGCGAGTCGAGGACGCAGGTGCTGGACCTGACGACGGACGAGACGCTGCGCATCCCGCACGGGCGGGGCGGGACCGTGGTGCGCGTGGAGCGCGGCCTTCTGGTGGTGACGCGGGAAGGCGATCCGGAGGACCACGTGCTCCAGCCCGGCATGGAGCTCAGGCTGCCCGCCAGCGGCCGCTCGGTCGGGTGGGCCCTGGCGGCCAGCCGCATCCAGGTCCGCGACGGGCAGCCCGCGGTCGGCGCCCGCCCCATGGGCCACCCGGCCAGGGCCGGAGCCGGATGCTGAGGCCGTCTGGTGGACGAGGGCGGTGCCTCGACTCCGCGTCCGCGTGGCGGACGCTACGCTCGGCACGACCGGAGGGTCGAAGTGCACGACCGGAGACAATCCGGTCGCCCCGAGCCCCTCGACTCCGCCTCGCCGAGGCGAGGCTACGCTCGGGACAGGCTGCGGCGAGCGCAGCGAGCCGGAGTCGAGGGGGCCGCCGACCTTGCCACCGGGTGGCCCCGGGCCGTATGGAGCAGGCCGTGAGACGCACCGTCATCCTCCCCGAGGGCGCCGATGGCCGGCTCGACCGCGCCTTGGCCGACTCGCTCGGCCTGGGCCGGGCCGCGGTGAAGCGGGCCTTTGCCCTGGGCGAGGTGCGCGTGGCCGGCCGCCGCGCCCGCGCCGCCGATCCCGCCGCCGCCGGCCTCGCGGTGGAGCTCGAGGTGGAGCCGCCGCGCGGCCCGCCCGAGCCCGAGCCCGGCTCGCCGCTGACGGTCCTCCTGGAGCACCCGCGCTTCCTGGTGGTGGACAAGCCCGCCGGCGTGGCGGTCCACCCGCTGCGGCCCGGCGAGGGCGGCACCCTGGCCAACGCGGTGGTGGCCCGCTTCCCGGAGTGCGCCGGGGCCTCGCTCGATCCGCGCGAGGGCGGTGCGGCGCAGCGGCTGGATCTCGAGACCAGCGGCTGCGTCCTCTTCGCCCGCGACCGCGACGCCTGGGAGCGACTCCACGACCAGCTGCGCCGGCGCGCCGTGGAGAAGGTCTACCTGGCGCTGGTGGCGGGGCGGGTGGCGGCCGGGGGCGTCAGCACCGTGCCGCTGGCGCAGCGGGGCGGCAAGGTGCTGACGGTCCCTGACCAGCAGGCCGAGGCGCGCGCGCGCGCCAGGGGTCTCAGCCCGCGCCCCGCCGAGACCCGCTGGGAGCCGCTGCGACGCTTCGAGCGCCAGACGCTGCTCGAGGTGCGCATCGCCACCGGGGCCATGCACCAGATCCGCGCCCACCTGGCCGCCCTGGGCCACCCGGTCTGCGGTGACCTGCTCTATGGCGGCGAGGCGGCGGCGCTGCCGGGCCTGACCCGGCACGTCCTGCACGCGGCCCGGCTCGGCTTCGAGTCGCCCGACGGCGGCCGGGTGGTGGTGGAGTCCCCGCTGCCGCCGGAGCTCGAGGCCCTGCTGGCGCGGCTCAAGGCGTGACGGGCGGCGCCTCGCCGGCCGGGTCCTCGGAGTGGACCAGCGGCGGGTCGGTCATGAGGCCGATGGTGTTGACCCCGGCGCCGTGCGCCATGTCGAGCGCCTTCATGGCCGTGCCGTACTTGGTCTTGTCGTCGGCGTTGAAGAAGAGGACCTTGGAGGGCCGGCCGTCGTAGTTGGGCTCGAGCTTCTCGGCCGCCTGCTCCAGCGTCATGAGCTGCCTGTTGAGCACCACCATGCCGTTGGGCAGCGCGGTGAGCACCGTCTGGTCGGGCGGCACCGAGTCGGGCGGCACCGGCTGGGCCTCGGGCTGGTACTCCGGCACGCGGGTGTACTTCTGCTTCTCCGCCAGCGGCGTGAGCACCATGAAGATGATGAGGAGCACCAGCACCACGTCGATGAGCGGCGTGACGTTGATGTCGGAGGTCGGCTTCTTGGTGCCGAGTGCCATGCCCATGGCTACGTGCCTCCCGGCTTCTGGCCCGCCGGGGCCGGCGCTTCCTTCTCTTCGAGCTTGGAGGCCGCCAGGCTCACGCCCATGACGTGCGTCTTGGAGACCTCCAGCACCACCTCGCGCACCCGCTTGTACGGGACGTCCCGATCGATCTTGACCATGATGGGCACGGTGGGGCGGGCCTGGATCTCCAGGGTGACCTCGGCGGAGATGTCCGGGTCCTTCACCTCGGCCTTGGAGTGGAGCTCGCCGTCCAGCCAGACGCGCCCGTCCCTGGTCACCGAGAGCAGGATGGGGTCGCCGCCCTTGCCCAGCGTGGAGACGTGCTTGGCCTCCGGCAGCGTCACCGGCTTGCCGCGCTGCAGCATGGGGGTGATGACCATGAAGATGATGAGGAGCACCAGCACCACGTCGACCAGCGGCGTGACGTTGATGTCGCTCCGTACGCTCTTGGAGCCGACGTCCATGGACATCTTGGAGTCTCCCTCTTCGCGCGGGGTTGGCCAGCCAGGTGGGCGGCGTCAGCGCCGCCCGGCGCGGCTAGCGGCCTTCCTTCATGAAGAAGTCGACGACCTGGGTGGCCGCGTCGGTGATGTCGACCTGCATCTCCTCGACGCGGTTGGTCAGGTTGTTGAAGAACATGACGGCCGGGATGGCCACCAGCAGGCCGAAGGCGGTGTTGATGAGCGCCTCGGCGATGGCGCCGGACACGGTGCCGAGACCGCCGCCGCCCTCGATGGCCATCTTCTGGAAGGCCTTGATGATGCCCCACACGGTGCCGAGGAGGCCGACGAAGGGGGCGGTCGAGCCGATGGTGGCCAGCGCGCCCAGCCCCTTGCGGAGCTCGTTGACGGTGCGGAGCGAGCTCCGCTCGATGGCCCGGTTGACGGCGGCGATGATGTCGAAGTGCCCCACGTCCTTGGGGCCCTTGGCCGTCAGCGCCTCGATGCCGTACTTGTACTCGCCGATCGCCAGGCCGAGCACGCGCGGGATGTGGCCGCGCTTCTCCTTGGTGGCGAGCTCGATGGCCTCGTCGAACTTCCCCTCCTTGAGGAGGGGCTCCAGCGCCGTGAGGAACCGGCGCGACGCCGAGTTGGCGCGCGCGTAGGTGAAGACGCGCTCGGCCACCACGCCCAGGGAGTAGATGGACATGATGGCGAGGATGCCGGCGACGACGATGCCGAAGCCCTCGATGGACTTGACCATCCCCTGGAGGGAGAAGTCGAGCTGGGCGCCGGCGGCGGCCTCGGCGAGGACGAGCTGCTGAAGGGTGTCGACGATGTGGAGCGACATCGGGTGATTCCTCCTGGGGAGAGGGCTGGGGCTGAGGCGGTGCGAGCGGTGCGCCCGGCGACCCGGGCCGATCTCGTTGGTGGAAGGATCAGTCCACGTTGAAGCGGAGCGGGAGGATGACCCAGATGTTGGTGGCGCGGGCCTGGGCGTCCGCGCCGGCGACCCACCTGCAGTCGCGGACGGCCTGCCAGATGGCGCCGGCGATGCGGTCGTGGGTATTCGGGGTCATGACCTCGAAGCGGCTCGGCGTGCCGTCCCGGAGGATGGCGAACTTGACCGTGACCGGGCCCTTCACGTAGTCGAGCATGTCCTGGGTCAGCCGGATGGTCCGCTGGACGCAGCCGGGCGATTCCATGGTCGGCTTCTTGAAGCCGGCCGTGGCGTAGGCCGGCGCGTCCTCGATGGCCGGGGGCGGCGGGGTGGCCACGCCGCCGATGACCCCCTCCCCCGAGCTGGCGTAGTTGTACTCGGGCTCCTTGGGCGAGGTGTCCACCTTCATCTCCTCCTTCACGTCCTGCGGCTGGATGAGCGCCTGGGGCGGTGGGGGCGGAGGGGCGTTGACGGGCGGTGGCTTGTCGGGTGCGTTCTTCCGCTTGGGCGGCGGCGCGGGCGGCGGAGGCGGGGCCGGCGGCGGGGGCGGAGCGGCGGACTTGACGAACTTCACGTCAACCACCTTCTCCTGCACGGCCTGCTTGATCTGCTGCCCGGCGAGGATGGCGGCG
>JANNKC010000182.1:0-2735 GCA_031396105.1 Anaeromyxobacter sp. | reverse complement strand
CCTCCACGATGACCACATCCGGGTCGCCGTCGCGGGCAACGCGCTGGATCCGTTCCTTGATCTCATTGGTGATGTGCGGGATGACCTGGACGGTGCCGCCCAGGTAGTCGCCGCGGCGCTCCTTGGCGATGACCGCCTGGTAGATACGGCCGGTCGTCACGTTGCTGAGCTGGGACAGATTGGCGTCGATGAAACGCTCGTAGTGGCCCAGGTCCAGGTCCGTCTCGGCGCCGTCGTCGGTGACGAAGACCTCACCATGCTGGTACGGCGACATCGTGCCCGGATCCACGTTGATGTAGGGGTCGAGCTTGAGGTGCATCACCTCCAGCCCGCGGTTCTCCAGCAGCGCGCCGATGGACGCCGCCGCCAACCCCTTGCCGAGCGAGCTCACCACGCCGCCGGTCACGAACAGGTACTTGGTCCTCTTGCCACGCTTCACCATTGGTTGACCCCTGGCCTGCTGAGGTTGCCCGCCAGCAGGGCCCGGGCACGCTCCAGGTCCTCCGGCGTGTCGATCCCGAACCCCCGGTAGGCGGTCTCCGCCACCCGGATCCTGACCCCGTGCTCCAGCGCCCTGAGCTGCTCGAGCGCCTCCTCCCCCTCCAGCCGTCCCGGCGAGAGCCGCGCGAAGCGCTCCAGGAACGACGCGGTGAAACCGTAGATGCCGACGTGGGCCCGCGCCTGGGGGCTCTGCCCTCCGGCGCGGCGGTGCGGGATGGCGGCCCGCGAGAAGTAGAGGGCGTGGCCCGAGAGATCGCTGACCACCTTCACCACCTGCGGCCGCTCCAGCTCGCCCGGCTCGAGCGGGCGCGCCAGCGTGCCCATCTCGGCGCCGCTCTCCAGCATGGCGGCCACCAGCGTCTCGATGGCCTCCGGCTCGATGAGCGGCTCGTCGCCCTGCAGGTTCACCACGATCTCCGGCCTGGGGTCGAGCTGCCTCGCCGCCTCGGCCACGCGGTCCGTGCCCGTCGCGGCCGGTCCGGTCATGATGGCGGTGGCCCCGGCCCGCTCGGCCGCCGCCGCGATGCGCGGATCGTCGGTGGCGACCGCCACCACGTCCACGCCGCGTGCCCGGAGTGCCCGCTCGACGACGTGGGCGACGACGGGGCGGCCTGCCAGATCGGCGAGGGGTTTCCCGGGAAAACGACTAGCTCCGTACCGGGCCGGAATGATGACGGCGACTCGTCTCAAGCCGGGAAGGCAAAGTACGCTTCGAGATCGATCGCGTCAACCCCCGGTTTCCACGGAGAAAACCACCGGTCATGGCGGGGGGTTGGCCGGGCGGGTCCAGGCGGGCTCCGGTGCTAGGATGCCGCCCCGTGCCGCGCATCGTCAGGGCCCACTTCACCGTCGAGCGGAACTACGCCGGGTGGCGGCTCGACCGCTACCTGATGGACAAGATCCGTCGCCTCACCCCGGAGAAGGCGGCCTTCCTGGTGGCCGAGCGGCTCGACGCGGCCGACGGGCGCCCGCTCGAGCCCGGCTCGCTCGTGGAGCCCGGCCTGGCCTTCTCGCTCTGGCGCGAGGCCGAGCCGGAGCCGGAGGTGCCGCTCCACTTCGGCGTGGTGCACGAGGACGGCGAGCTCCTGGTGGTGGACAAGCCGGCCGGCCTCCCCATCCACCCCACCGCCCGCTACTTCGAGCACACCTTCACCGCGGTGGCCAGGGCGCGATACCCGGACCAGAAGGTGGACCCGGCCCACCGGCTCGACCGCGAGACCTCGGGGCTGCTGGCCTGCGGCTTCGCGCCGGAGTGGACCAGCCGGCTCAAGCGCAGCTTCGCCGAGGGGCGGGTGGAGAAGGCCTACCTGGCCATCGCGGTGGGCTCGCCCACCGGGGACTTCGTGGTGGACGCGCCGCTGGCCCTCACGCTGCAGAGCGAGGTGCGGGTGCGCATGCACGTCCACCCGGCGGGCGCCGTCTCGGCCACCGCCTTCCAGGTGCTGGGCCACCGCGTCACCCCGGACGGCGCGGCGGTGGTGCTGCTGGCCTGCCGCCCGCGGACCGGGCGGCAGCACCAGATCCGGGCCCACCTCCACCACGCCGGGCTGCCGCTGGTGGGCGACAAGATCTACGGGGCCGACGAGCTGATCTTCGATCGGTTCACCAAGCGTGAATCGACCGACGCCGACCGGGCGGCGCTGCGCCTCCCCCGCCAGGCGCTCCACGCCTGGCGCCTCGCCTTTCCCCACCCGCGCACCGGCGAGCCGGCCGCCTTCGAGGCGCCGCTGGCCGCCGACCTGCAGGCGTTCTGGGACGGCTGCGCGCCGGCGGGGTGAGCCGCGGCGCCGCACCCTCGATCCCGGCCCTCGATCCCGGCCCTCGGTCCCGGCCCTCGGTCCCGGCCCTCGGTCCCGGCCCGAGCGCGCCGGCCGTGGCGAAGGCGCTAAACGACCGTGCAAGATTCGCGATCACTCCGGTCGCCCCGAGCGTAGGCGAGCGTAGGCGAGCGTAGGCGAGCGGAAGCGAGCCGAAGTCGAGGGGCGCGCCATGGACGAGGGCCGTGCCTCGACTTCGCGCCTTCGCAGCCGTTACGCTCGGCACGACCGGTGTATCCGAATCGCGATCGCCCGTTTAGCCCCAATACCGATCACTTAGGCTCAAGCGATCGGAAGGGGTGGGAGCCGCGCTGCCGAGCCATCACGACCTCTCCGAGCATCAGCTCCGCGGCGCGCCTGTTGTGGGATCGGCAGGCGCAGCGAAGGCTGGCGACGGTGGTCGGCCCGCCAAGGGCC
>JANNKC010000054.1:0-5310 GCA_031396105.1 Anaeromyxobacter sp. | reverse complement strand
GGTTCATTGACCCCACAGGGATTCGAACCCCGGTTTCCGCCTCGAGAAAGGTAGCGTCCTGGGCCGCTAGACGATGGGGTCGCGCGGTGGTGTACCCAAAGGCGGCTCGCCTGTAAAGGGGACCGGCCCGGGCCGGATCAGGGCCACACCAGCCGGTGCGCGGCCGGCCGGGCGCCCAGATACCGCAGCGTCCCCGCCACCACCACCATCGCCGAGAGCGCGGCCAGCGCCCAGAAGATCCAGGCCGGCCCGGGCAGGTAGAAGGCGGCCACCGGGGCCGCCACCAGCCCGGCCCAGCCCGCCCGCTGCACCGTGGCCCAGCGCTGCAGCCGGGCCCGCAGCGCGGCGTCCAGCGCCGCCACCCGCGCCCACAGCACCTGCTCCTGCCGCCAGTAGGTGTAGATGACCGGGATGATCTCCAGCGTGAGGAAGGCGCTGGTGAGCAGCCCGCCCACCATGGGCGCGGCGATGCGCTTCATGACGTCGGCGCCGGAGCCGGTGGCCCAGAGCAGCGGGAGGAGGCCGGCCAGCATGGTGGCCACCGTCATGAGCTTGGGGCGCACCCGCATCACGGTGCCCTCCATGTGGGCCCAGATGATGTCGGAGAGGTCGCGGATCTTGCCGGCGGCGCGGCGCCGCTCGTAGGCGTTGTCGATGTAGACGATCATCACGATGCCGGTCTGCGCCGCCAGGCCCGTCAGGGCGATGAGCCCGACCCAGACCGCCGTGGAGAGGTGGTAGTCGAGCGCCCAGAGCAGCCAGATGCTCCCCACCAGCGCGAACGGGATGGAGAGCAGGACGATGAGCACCTCCGTGAAGTTCCGGAAGTGGAGCCAGAGCAGGAACATGATGATGAGCAGCGTCAGCGGTATGACCAGCCGCATGCGCTCCGCCATCTTCTCCATCAGCTCGTACTGGCCGGTCCACTTGAGCAGGTAGCCGGTGGGCATCTCCAGCCGCCCGTCGGCCTGCGCCGCCTTGACCAGCGCCTTGGCCTCGTCGACGTACCCGCCCACGTCGCGCGAGCCGGTGTCGATGTCCACGTAGACGTAGCCCACCAGCAAGCCGCCGTCGTCGCGGATCATGGGCGGGCCGCCGGCGATGCGGATCTCGGCGAGCTGGCCCAGCGGCACGAAGCTGCCGCCGGCCCCCTGGGCCTGGAGGCCCGGGCCGGCCAGCGAAGGATCGCCGGGAGCGCCTCCGGAGCTCTCGAACCAGCCAAGGCTGGGCCCGTCGGAGGCGGTGGCCGACGAGGCCGGGCCGCCGCCGGCCGCCCCGCTGGCGCCGCCGCCCATCTGCGCCAGCCGGAGCTCCGGGAGCCGGGCGCTCTCGAGCGAGCCGCTGCCGCCCATGGCGCCGCCTCCGCCCGCGCCGCCCTTGCCGGCGCCCACCGGCACCAGCACGCGCCGCAGCCGGTCCAGGTCGGAGCGCAGGTCCTGGGGGTAGCGCACGTTGACGCTGAAGCGGTTGCGCCCGTCCACCGCGAGGCTGATGGGGATGCCGCCGATGGCCGCCTCGATGACCCGGTTGAGGTCGCCCACCGTGAGGCCGTAGCGGGCGATGGCCTCGCGGTCCGGGATGATGTCCAGGTAGAGGCCGCCGGTGTTCCGCTCGTAGAAGGCGGAGCGCGTGCCCCGCAGCGGCCTGAGCATCCCCTCCAGCGTCACGCCGATCTTCTCGATCTCGGCCAGGCTGGTGCCCATGACCTTGACGCCCACCGGCGTGCGCACGCCGGTGGAGAGCATGTCGACGCGCCCCTTGATGGGCATGGTGTAGGCGTTGGTCCAGCCGGGGAACTGCATCTTCGAGTTGAGCTCGGCGACCAGCTGCTCCCAGGTCATGCGCTTCCGGTCGGGCCAGAGCAGCCGGAAGGCCGGCGCCAGGACGCCAGGCGCCCCGGAGGACCACCAGCGCTCGTGGACGTTGAAGCGCCACTGCTCCTTGGGCTTTAGCCGCACCGTGGTCTCCACCATGGTGAGCGGGGCCGGGTCGGTGGCCGTCTCGGCGCGACCCACCTTGCCGAAGACCGTCTCCACCTCGGGCACGCTCTTGAGCACCCGGTCCTGCAGCTGGAGCTGCCGCTTGGCCTCCTCGATGGAGATGCCCGGGAAGGTGGTGGGCATGTAGAGCAGGTCGCCCTCGTTGAGCGGGGGCATGAACTCGCTGCCCAGCTTCATGGCCAGCGGCACGGCCGAGAGGAGCGCCAGCAGGCCGATGGCGATGGTCGACTTGGGGCGGCGCAGCGCCACGAAGACGAAGGGCTTGTAGACCCGGATGATGGCCCGCGAGACGGGGTGGCGGGACTCGGGGCGGATGGTGCCGCGGATGAGCAGGTCGCGCAGCGCCGGGGCGAAGGTGATGGAGAGCACCGCCGCCGAGAGCATGACGAAGGTCTTGGTCCAGGCCAGGGGCGTGAAGAGCCGGCCGGCCTGCCCGGTCAGGGTGAAGACCGGCAGGAACGCCACCGCGATGATGAGCAGCGAGAAGAAGATGGCGGGGGTCACCTCGCGCGCCGCCTCGGCCAGCAGCTTGTGGCGGTCGGCGCCGGGCGGGGCGTGCTCCAGCTTCTTGTGGCTGGCCTCGATCATGACGATCTCGGCGTCCACCGTGGCCCCGATGGCGATGGCGATGCCGCCCAGGCTCATGATGGTGGCGGGGATGTCGAGCAGCCACATGGGGATGAAGCTGACGGCCACCGCCACCGGCAGGGAGAGGATGGGCAGCAGCGCCGAGCGGAAGTGCAGCAGGAAGACGATGATGATCAGCGCGACGACGATGGCCTCCTCCAGCAGCGCCGTCGCCAGCGTTCCGATGGAGCGGTGGATGAGGTCGGAGCGGTCGTAGGCCACCTCCACGGTCACGCCGTCCGGCAGCCCCGGCTCGAGCTCCTCCAGCTTCTGCTTGACCCGGTCGATGACGTCGAGGGCGTTCTCGCCGTAGCGCATCACCACGATGCCGCCCACCGCCTCGCCCTCGCCGTTCCACTCCAGCAGGCCGCGCCGGATGTCCGGGCCGAAGCGCACCTGTCCCACGTCGCGCACCAGCACCGGCACGCCGTTGGGGCCGGAGGCGCGCAGCGCCACCTTCTCGATGTCGCCCAGCGCCTGCACGTAGCCGCGGCCGCGCACGTAGTACTCGCGCCCCGCCATCTCCACCACGCGCCCGCCCACGTCGGCGTTGGAGTCGCGGATGCGCGCCGCCACGTCGCCCAGGGTCACGCCGTAGGCCCGCAATTTGTTGGGGTCGACCGTCACCTGGTACTGCTTCTGGTAGCCGCCCACGCTGGCCACCTCGGCCACGCCGGGCACGCTCCCCAGCGCGTAGCGCAGGGTGAAGTCCTGGAAGGTGCGCAGCTCGTCGAGCCCGCGCTGCCCGCTCTTGTCCACCAGCGTGTACTGGAAGACCCAGCCGATGCCGGTGGCGTCCGGGCCGAGCGCCGGCGCCACCCCGGCCGGCAGGCGAGCCTGCAGCGTGGAGAGGTACTCGAGGACGCGGCTGCGCGCCCAGTAGATGTCGGTGCCCTCCTCGAAGATGACGTAGACGAAGCTCATCCCGAACATCGAGTAGCCGCGCACGTCGGCCACGTGCGGCGCCGAGACCAGCGCCGAGACGATGGGGTAGGTGACCTGGTCCTCGACCAGCGTGGGGGAGCGGCCCATCCACTCGGAGTAGACGATGACCTGCGGGTCCGAGAGGTCCGGGATGGCGTCCAGCTTGACGTGCCGGATGGCGTAGATGGAGAAGGCCGTGGCCACCGCCACTGCGATCAGCACCAGGAGGCGGTTCCTGGCGCAGTACTCGATGATCCTCTCGACCATGCGCGTCCCGTCCTAGGGCTTCGGCGCGGCGTCGTGCGCGGCGCGCGGCGCGGGCGCCGCCTTGAACGCCTCGACCGCGGCGCGCAGCCGGCTCTCCGAGTCGAGCAGGAAGTTGGCGGTGGTGACCACCCGCTCCCCCTCCGCCAGCCCGGCCAGGATGGCGACCCGGCCGTCGCCCGACCAGCCCGCCTTGACCGGCCGGGGCTCGTAGCGGCCGCCGCCGCGGTCCACGAAGACGTACTGGTGGTCGCCGGTGTCGACCAGCGCCTCCTGCGGCACGACCACCGCCTCGGTGGCGCCCAGCTCCAGCGTCACGTCGCCGAACATACCCGGGCGCAGCTCCAGCGCCGGGTTGCGCAGCTCGATGCGCGCCTGCAGCGTGCGGCTCCCGGTGTTGAGGGCCGGGTAGATGAACTGGACGCGCCCGGTGAACTTCTTCCCCGGGTAGGACTTGAGCTCGAAGCTGGCCTGCTGCCCCACCTTGACCCGTGAGATCTCGCTCTCGTAGACGTCCACCAGCACCCAGACGGTGGAGAGGTCGGCGAGCTGGAAGAGCTCGGTGCCGGCCTGGATGTAGAGCCCCTTGAGCACGCTCTTGCGGGAGACGTAGCCTCGCACCGGGGAGCGGACGTTGATGGTCCGCTGCGGCAGGCCCGCCTCGGCGATGGCGTCGATGTCCTGCGGTGCCACGCCCAGCAGCTCCAGCCGGAGCCGGGCGTCGCGCTCCAGATCGTTGGCGATGCCGGGGGCCTGCGCCGAGCCACCCGGCTTCCGATCGGTCCACTTGATGGCGTTGAGGAAGACCTGCTGCGCGTTGAGCATCTCCGGGCTGTAGAGGGCGGCCAGGGCCTCGCCCTTCTGGACGAGCTGGCCGGTCTGGCCCACCGAGAGCTGCTCCACCCAGCCGGAGAAGCGGGAGTTGACGCTCACCAGGCTGCTCTCGTTGGAGGCCACGAACCCCACGGCACGGATGGCGGAGCCCAGCGTCTCGCGCAGGGCCGGCACCGAGCGCATGCCGATGAGCTGCACCCGGTCGGCCGAGAGCTCCACCGGCACCACGCCGGGCACGGGCGGGCCGGCCGGCGCCGCGGCAGCGGCCTGGGGCGCGGCTTCGGCGGCCAGCGGGACCAGCTTCATGCCGCAGTCCGGGCAGCGGGCCTTCGGGTCGGTGCTGACGAAGGCCAGGTGCATCGGGCAGGTGTAGCGCGCCGGCCCGGGGGCCGGTGCGGCGCTGGCGTCGCCGCCCGGGGGTCCTGCCGCCGGCACCAGGTCCATGCCGCAGATGGGACACTCGCCCTGGTGCGTGGTGACGATCTGCGGGTGCATCGGGCAGATGAACTGCACGCCTGCGGCCTGCCGCTCGGAGCGGGAGGTGCGCGCGTGGTCCACCCAGGCCGCCACCGCGGCGAGCGCCATGAGCCCCACCAGCGCCCAGCGCACGATGGCCATGGTGCGCGTGCCGGCCGGCGCCCGCTCCTCGCCCTCCGGCATG
>JANNKC010000026.1:0-9361 GCA_031396105.1 Anaeromyxobacter sp. | reverse complement strand
GCGTGGCCGCGCGCCGTGAGCGCCGCCTCGGTGGCGGCGTCCAGGCCGAAGGGCTCCACCTGCACCAGGTCCGGCAGCCACTGGTGGTGGAGGCGCGGCGCGGAGACCGCCTGGTCGAGCGCCATCCCCTCGCCGAGGACGTGCAGGATCACCTGCGCCACCGTGGAGGGAATGGTGGGGCCGCCTGGCGAGCCGACCGCCAGCACCACGCGCCCCTCGGCGTCGAAGACCAGCGTGGGGGCCATGGAGGAGAGTGGCCGCTTGCCGGGCGCCGGCCGGTTGACGCCGGACCCCACCAGGCCGAACTGGTTGGGCGCTCCGGCGGCGGCCTCGAAGTCGTCCATCTGGTCGTTGAGCAGGATGCCGGTGCCGGGCACCACGACGCAGCTGCCGAAGTAGCCGTTGACGGTGGTGGTGAGGGCCACGGCGTTCCCGTCCGCGTCCACCACCGAGAGGTGGCTGGTCTGGTCGCCGCCGCCCGGTGGCGGGCCGGAGGGCGTGAGGACGGCCGACGGCGTGGCGCGCTCCCCCACCCCGGCCCGGAGCGCGCGGGCGTACGCCGGCGAGGCCAGCTCCCGCGCCGCTGCGTCGGCGCCCGGCAGGAAGGCCGGGTCGGCGAGGCGCCCGGCCCGCTGCGCGAAGAGCCGCTTCTCCACCTCGATGAAGGCGTGGAGCTGCGCCTCGGGCCGGTAGCCGTGCGCCCGCGGGTCATCCCCCTCGAGCGCCTGGAGGAGCGCGATGACGATGGCGCCGCCGGCCGAGGGCGGCGGCATGGACGCCACCCGGTGGCCGCGGTAGCTGCCGGTGAGCGGCGCGCGCTCCACCGTCCGGTAGGCCCTGAGGTCGGCCGCGGTGAGCAGGCCGCCGCGGGCGCGCACCGCCCTGGCGATCCGCTCGGCCAGCGGCCCCCGGTAGAAGGCCTCGGGATCCTTGCCGAGGAGCCGCAGCGTGCGCGCCAGGTCCGGGCGCCGCAGCAGGTCGCCGGGGGAGCGCGGCCGCCGCGGCGATCCCGCGCCGCCGTCCCCGACGACGAGGAGCTCCTTCGAAGCCGAGGGGTCGTCGCGCAGGCAGGCCAGCTCCTCCCGCGCGGCCTGCGCGTGGTGGCGCCCCACCGCGAAGCCCCGCTCGGCGAGGCGCGCCGCCGGCTCGGTGAGGCGCGGCAGCGGGAGCCGGCCGAAGCGGCGCGCCAGCTCGGCGTACCCCTTGACCGCGCCAGGCACCGCCACGGCCAGGCCGCCCTGGCGCGAGCGGCTCGGATCCGGCGTCCCCTCGACGAGGAACATGTCGGGCGTGGCGGCCGCCGGGGCCACCTCGCGGAAGTCGAGGACCGTGAGCGTCCGGGCCTTCGCCATCCAGACCAGGGCGAAGCCGCCGCCGCCGATGCCTGACGACTCGTTCTGCACCACCGACAGGGCGAAGGCCGCGGACACGGCCGCGTCCACGGCGTTGCCACCGGCACGCAGCGCCTCGGCCCCGGCCTCGCTCGCCAGCGGGTGGGCGGTGGCGATGGCGCCCCGGGGCGAGAGGGCCGAGGCGGCGAGCAGGAGCGAGAGGAGCGATGCGGGCATCGCGCCAGCCTGCCTCAGCCGGTTCGGCGCGGCGAGTTCTCGCCAGGGTCAGGCGGAATGGGCCGCGGCCGGGCGCGCACCCCGCCGCCCATCGGCGTCAGGTCAACGTCGCCCCGAAGGCCCGCCCGACCGCGTACGTGACGCCCGCGGCCAGCGCCGCCAGGCCGAGCATGCGCAGCGCCGAGTGCACGATGGAGGTGCCGGAGAGGAACCCCACGAACCCGCCCACGCCCGCCAGCACGGCGCCCGCCAGCACGGAGCTCGTCACCACCGCCGGCGTCCCGCTCGTGAGCAGGAAGGGGACGACGGGGACCATGGCCCCCACCGCGAACATGCCGAAGGAGGAGACCGCCGCGCCCATGGGAGAGCCGAGATCGTCCGGGTCGAGCCCGAGCTCCTCGCGCACCAGCGTGTCGGCGGCGGACTCCGGGTTCTTGAGCAGGCCGGCGGCCACGCGGGAGGCCTCCTCGGTGGAGAGCCCCTTCTGCTTGAAGATCAGCGCCAGCTCGGCCGCCTCCTCCTCCGGCGCCTCCTCGATCTCTCGCTTCTCCAGCGCCACCTGGCGGGCCAGGAGGTCGCGCTGCGAGGCCACCGAGGTGTACTCGCCCGCGGCCATGGAGAAGGCGCCCGCCAGCAGCCCCGCGAAGCCGGTCACCACCACCGTGCGCGGATCGGCGCCCGCGCCGGACACGCCCAGGATGAGCGACAGGTTGGAGACCAGGCCGTCGTTCATGCCGAAGATGGCGGCGCGGATGGAGCCGGCCCGGCCCGACGAGCCGTGCCAGCGCTCGCGCACGGCGATGAGCTCGCGGGCGCTGGTGGGCTTGTCCTTGCCCATGCCGGTCAGCACCACGTGGTGGGCCCGCTCCTCGACAGCGATGGCGGTGGCGTCGCCTCCCTGCGCGTCGTACTTGTCGGCGTCGCCCGCCTCGGCGTCCAGGATCATGGGGACCACCGCGTCGGAGCCGAGCCGGCGCCCCAGCCAGACCAGGGCGCGGATCCGGGAGGAGGGGCGATCCGGCGGGATGACCACCCCCTGCTTCTCCAGCTTGCGGATCCAGATGTCGGCGTGGCGCCGCTCCGCCTCGGCCAGCTCGCGGAAGCTCTGCGCCTTGCCAGCGTCCCGCTCGTACCTGGCCAGCCCTTCGTAGAGGGCGGCGCCGTCCCGCTCGTCGATGAGGTTCTGAAGCCACAGGTCGGTGCGCGGTTCCATGTGGGGCAATGTAGCGTGGTCCGCGCCCGCCGTGCCCCTCCTTGATGCCGCATGACCCGCCGGTGCCGCCGGGCTAGCATCCCGGAGCGAGGGACACGCAACTGACCGACTTCATCGCCAACCCGCGCCGGGCCTTGCGGCTCCAGCTCCGCTGCGCCGCCCGCATCGAGGCGGACGGCGGTGGCTGCGACGGCCACACCGAGGATTTTGGCGCGCGCGGCTGCCGCCTGGTGGTCCCAACCCGCCTCGCCGACGCGAGCCACGTCCGGCTCCACCTCGCCGCCGAGGGGGCGTCCGGCCCGCTGGCGCTGGGCGCGAAGGTCGTCTGGAGCGAGCTCGATCCGCCCTGGCGCCATGGCGTGCTCTTCCACGAGGCCGACATCCCCCGCGCCGAGGCCTGGTTCGATGAGCTCGCCGCGAGCCACTCGGAGCTGCTCCTCCTGGAGCGCGTGCCGGACCAGCTGCGGTTGAGCGCCCGCCTCTACGTGACGCCGGCGCCGGCGTCGCCGCCACGGCTGGGCGACGAGGAGGCGGTGGTGATGCGGCTCGTCTGCGGCCAGCCCACGGTGGCCCAGCTGCAGCGGGTGCTCGGCCCCGACTGGTCGCGGGCGCAGCGGGCCCTCTTCGCCCTGATCGGGCGCGGCGCCGTCACGCTCGACGTGCTCGAGGCGGGAGATCCCCAGGGCTGGCGGGACCACCTCGACGCCGGCCGGCGCGGCGGACCCCCCAGGTCCTGACGGGGCGGGCGGGTGGCCTCGGCGGCGCCGCGATGCTTGACTGGACGGCATGACCCCCGAGGCCCACCGCGCCTTCACCGAGCGGCTCGCGGCGAGGCTCGCCGCCGAGCCCGAGGTCGTCGGCCTGGTCACGCTCGGCTCCACCTCCGGCCTGGCGCCCGCGCCCGACGCCTTCTCCGATCACGACTTCTTCGTGGTGGTCCGCCCCGGCGCGCAGGAGCGCTTTCGCGCCGACCTCGGCTGGCTGCCCGACGCCGCCCAGGTGGCGCTGGCCTTCCGGGAGACGGCCCACGGCGTGAAGGTGCTCTACCGGAGCGGCCACCTGGCCGAGTTCGCGGTCTTCGATCCGGACGAGCTTCAGCTGGCCCGCGTCAACCGCTACGCCATCCCGCTCGACCGGGCCGACGTGGCGGCGCGCCTCCGGCGCGTCCGGGAGGCCACCGTCGCCGCCGTGGCCGGGCCTCGCCCCGACGAGGGGTGGCAGGCCGGACAGCTTCTCACCACCCTGGTGGTGGGCGCGGGGCGCTTCGCCCGCGGCGAGCGGCTCTCCGGCCACCTGCTGGTGCGGGTGGGCGCGCTCCACCACCTCGTGGCGCTGCTGCGCGCCGGCCTTCCAGCCGAGGCGGCGGCACGGCTCGACGACCTCGACCCGTTCCGGCGGCTGGAGCGGGCACTGCCCGCCGAGGCGTCGGCGATCGACGCGGCGCTCGGTCTGCCGGTGCCGGCCGCGGCGCGAGCCCTCCTGTCGGTGGCGGTGCGGGCGCGGCCGGAGCTGTTCGGGGAGGGCGCGGTGAACGCGGTGGAGGCGGCGCTGAGCGCGGCGGAGAGCGCGGGAGGCCCCAACTGGGCACCACGCGGGGCGTGCGAATCCTTCGAGAGGTGAAAAACTCACCTCCGCACCGAGCACCAGCACCGAGGAGGTCCGTCGATGGCAGCCGTGGTCCTGAAGGACGTCACCAAGCGCTTCGGCCAGGTCAGCGTCATCGAGGGGCTGGACCTCGAGATCCTGGACCACGAGTTCATGGTGCTGGTCGGCCCGTCCGGCTGCGGCAAGTCCACGGCGCTGCGCATGGTGGCCGGGCTGGAGGAGATCACCGGCGGCACCATCTCCATCGGCGACCGGGTGGTGAACGAGGTCCCGCCCAAGGACCGCGACATCGCCATGGTCTTCCAGAGCTACGCGCTCTACCCGCACATGACGGTGCGCCAGAACCTGGAGTTCGGCCTCAAGATCAGGAAGACGCCCCCCGCCGAGATGGCGCGCCTCATCGGCGAGGCGGCCCAGATCCTGGGCATCGAGCCCTTGCTGGAGCGCAAGCCCAGGGAGCTCTCCGGCGGCCAGCGCCAGCGGGTCGCGCTGGGGCGCGCCATCGTGCGCAAGCCGGCCGTCTTCCTCTTCGACGAGCCGCTCTCCAACCTGGACGCCAAGCTGCGCGTGCAGATGCGCGCCGAGATCAAGAAGCTGCAGGCGCGGCTCCAGGTCACCGCCATCTACGTGACCCACGACCAGGTCGAGGCCATGACCATGGGCCACCGCATCGCCATCCTGCACGCCGGCAAGCTCCAGCAGGTCGGCACGCCGCTCCAGGTCTACGAGCGGCCGGCCAACCTCTTCGTGGCCTCCTTCATCGGCTCGCCACCCATGAACCTGCTCGAGGCCACCCTCGACGCGGGCGCCTCCGCCATGCACGGGCAGGGGCTCTCGCTGCCGGTGCCGGCGGGGCTGCGCAGCGCGCTCTCCGGCCGGAACGGCGCTCGGGTGGTGGCCGGCATCCGGCCCGAGAACCTGGTCCCGCCCGGGCGCGAGCCCCGCGGAGCGTCCGCCCGCATCGACGCCACCATCGAGCTCGCCGAGCCGCTCGGCGACGAGGTGGTGGTCCACGCCAGGGCCGGCGAGGTCGGCCTGGTCTTCAAGCAGGACCCCCACCGCGAGGCGCTGGTGGGGAGCACCGTCCAGCTCGAGGTCGAGCTCGACGCCCTGCACCTCTTCGACGCCGAGAGCCAGCGCCGCCTCGGCGCCTGACCGCCGCACGCCGCCCCCGGGAGAACCACCGCATGCGCACCCTCGCCCGCCGCCTCCTCGCCGCCCTCACCCTGCTGCCCGCCGCGGCGCTCGCCCAGGACCTGGTGGTCTGGCACGCCTACCGCGGCGGCGAGAAGGCCGCCTTCGAGAAGGTGGCGGCCGCCTACAACGCCAGGCCCACCACCAGGGTGAAGGTCACCACGCTGGCCGTCCCCTACGACGCCTTCGCCGACAAGATCTCGGCGGCGGTGCCGCGCGGCAAGGGGCCGGACGTCTTCATCTACGCGCAGGACCGGATGGGCGGCTGGATCGAGGCCGGCCAGACGGTGGAGCCCATCGACTTCTACGTGGACGAGGCGCTGAAGGGGCGCTTCATCCCCTCCACGGTGGAGGCCCTGACCTACCGCGGCAGCCTCTACGCCCTGCCGCTCGACTACAAGGTCATCACGCTCATCTACAACAGGAAGCTGGTGTCGCAGCCTCCCAAGACCACCGACGAGCTCGTGGCGCTGGGCAAGAAGCTCACCAACAAGGCGGCCGGCAAGTTCGGACTGGCCTGGGCCTACGGCGACTTCTACTACGTGGCCTCCCTGCTCAACGGCTTCGGCGGCGCCGTCTTCGGCCCGGGCGCCAGGCCCACCCTGGACGCGCCCGGGAACGTCAAGGGGCTGGAGCTCCTGCAGAAGTGGTCCAGGGCGGGCTTCCTCCCGGCCGAGCCGTCGAGCGCGCTCATCACCTCGCTCTTCAACGAGGGCAAGGCGGCCATGGTCTTCTCCGGCCCCTGGTTCCTGGGCGAGGTGAACAAGGAGATCGACTACGGGCTCTCGCTCCTGCCCACCCTCTCCGAGGCCGGCGGCAAGCCCATCCGCCCCTGGATGACCGTGGAGGGCGTCTTCATCGCGGCGCCGTCCAGGCAGAAGGAGGCGGCCTTCGAGTTCGTCAAGTACCTCACCGATCTCGAGGCGGCCAGGGTCATGGCGCTGGAGGGGCGGCAGAGCCCGGCCCTGAAGGCGGTCTACGACGATGCGGCGGTGAAGGCCGATCCGGTGCTGGCCGCCTTCAAGCGGCAGGTGGAGGTGGCGGTGCCCATGCCCAACCTGGCCGAGATGACCATGGTCTGGTCGCCGGCCACCACCGCGCTCAACAAGGTGAACTCGGGCGCGTCGCCGAAGGAGGCGCTCGGCGTGGCGCAGAAGGCGGTCGAGAAGGACGTGGCCGGCCTCCGGAAGGCGAAGTGACGTGACCGCGGCGCCCTCCAGCCGGCTGCGCGTCGGGATCGGCCTGGCGGCCGCGCTGCTGCTCGCCGTGGGCGGCAGCTACCTGCTGCTGCGCGGGGCCGGCGGCGAGGCGGGCGAGGACGTGACCACGCGCCGGGCGGTGGTGACCGTGCGCGCCCTCGACGAGCTGGTGGTGCGGGCCGGCCTGCGCGGCGAGCCGCTCAGGGCGCTGCTGGCCGGGTGGCAGGCGGGTCAGCCGTCCGGCACCGAGGCGCGGGTGGTGCTGGGCACCGCGCTGGAGGGCTCCACCGCGCCGGCCGACGCGGGCGAGCGGGCCGCGCCGCGGCGGCTCGGCAAGGACGAGAAGGCGCTCTACGACCAGTGGAAGCGGCTCGCCTCCAGCGTGGCCGGCAACGCCGAGGGCGGCTCGCCCAAGCCGGAGCTGGAGATCGAGCGGCTCCCGGGAGGCGGGCGGATCCTGGCCTCGCCGCTCACCGAGGACGGCCAGGTGGTCGGGATGCTGCGGGTGGTCACGCCGGCCTCGGCCCCGGCGTCGCCCCCCACGCCGCTCGGCGCGCTGATCTACGTGGTCGCGCCGGTGGTGGCCTTCTTCGTGGCCACCCGCCGGGGCCAGGCGCGGCGCGGCGGGCTGCTCCTCGCGGGGCTGGCCTTCCTCCTGGTGAGCCTGGCCGGCTTCGGGGCCGGGGCCATCGAGCGGCTGGCGGCGGGGGTGGGGCAGGGCACCCAGGCCGTCGCCGAGCACGCGCGGGCGCAGGGCGCGCTGGCGGCCGCGCTCCTGGCCAGCCTGGGGCTCCCGGCCGAGCCGCCGCTCCAGCCAGGGCGCTGGGACTCGGGCCTCGACCGCGCGCCGCGCGGCCTGCTCACCGCGGACGGCGAGCCGGATCCGGACGGCGTGGCCGAGGCCGAGCGGGCCACCCGCGGCGACGCCCGCGGCACGGTGGTGGCGGCCGGGCTGCTCGGCCTCCTGGTGCTGCTGCTCTCGGGTCTCGGGGTCTTCTCGCGCTTCGGGCGGGCCCTGGTGCAGCACCGGCAGGCCTACGCGTACATCGCCCCGGCCATGATCGGCACGCTGGTGCTGGTCTTCTTCCCGTTCCTCTACGGCATCGCCCTCAGCTTCACCGACAGCAACATCTACAACACCAGCGCGCCGCTCACCGAGCTCTGGGTGGGGCTGAGGAACTACGCCGCCATCCTCACCGACTTCGGCATCGCCCGGCGCGGCGCCGACGGCGCGCTGGTCTGGAACTACCTCAACTTCTACTGGACCTTCCTCTTCACGGTGGTCTGGACCATCGCCAACGTCACCTTCGGCGTCTCCTTCGGCCTGCTGCTGGCGCTGATCCTCGACACCAGGGACCTGGCCTTCCGCTCCTTCTACCGCGTGGTGCTCATCCTCCCCTGGGCCATGCCCAACTACATCACCGCCCTCATCTGGAAGGGGATGTTCCACCGGCAGTTCGGGGTGGTGAACCAGGGGCTGGCCCTGATCGGGGTCGAGCCCATCTCCTGGTTCGACACGCCGCTCACCTCGTTCTTCACCGCGCTGGCCACCAACGGCTGGCTCAGCTTCCCCTTCATGATGGTGGTCTCGCTGGGCGCCCTGCAGTCCATCCCGGCCGACCTCTACGAGGCGGCCCGGGTGGACGGCGCCACCCGCTGGCAGCAGTTCAAGGCCATCACCCTGCCGTCGCTCCGCCCGGCGCTGGTCCCGGCCGTCATCCTCTCGGTGGTCTGGACCTTCAACATGTTCAACATCATCTACCTGGTGACGGCCGGCGCGCCGGAGGGGGCCACCGAGATCCTCATCACCCAGGCCTACAAGTTCGCCTTCGAGCGCTACCGCTACGGCTACGCGGCCGCCTACTCGGTGGTCATCTTCGCCATCCTGCTGGTCTACGGCTGGTTCCAGAACCGGGTCACCCGGGCCACGGAGGCGGCGTGACGGCGCGCTCGGGTCGCGAGGAGCACCTCCCCCACTGGCTGCTCCACGGCTTCCTCGCCGTGGTGGTGCTGGTCACCGTCTACCCGGTCCTCTGGGTGGTCACCATCGCCTTCTCCGGCAACCAGAGCCTCTCCATCGCCGACCTGCCGGCCGATCCGACGACCTGGGACCGGCTGCGCGCCATCACCCCCTGGCCGGCCCGCTGGTCGGCGGACAACTTCGTCTCGGTGCTGGCCGACCAGCCCTTCGCCCGCTGGGTCCTGAACAGCGCCGTCATCGCGGTGGCCACCACCGTGGTGGGCGTCTTCCTGGCCTGCACCGCCGCCTATGCCTTCTCCCGCTTCAAGTTCCCGGGGCGGCGGGCCGGCATGATGAGCTTCCTGGTCTCGCAGATGTTCCCGGGGGTGCTGACCCTCATCCCCATCTACATCATCATCGTGCAGTGGCTCGGCCTGGGCTCGACGCGGCTCGGCCTGATCATCGTCTACGCCACCACCTCGGTGCCCTTCTCGGTCTGGATGCTGAAGGGCTACTTCGACACCATCCCCAGGGAGCTGGAGGAGGCGGCCATCATCGAGGGGGCGGGGCCGGGCACCATCTTCTGGCGCATCGTCATGCCGCTGGCCATGCCGGCCATCGC
>JANNKC010000025.1:0-21541 GCA_031396105.1 Anaeromyxobacter sp. | reverse complement strand
GGGTGAGGCCCGCCGGCTTGAGGTACTCCTCGAGCAGCATCTCGCCGGGCGGCGTCGGCCGGCGCTTCATGGTGGCGGTGGTGAGCATGGCTCCTCCTCAGTGGTAGTCGATGAGCTGCACGTCCGAGGCGTTGCCCGCCGTACGGCACCGCCGAAGCGGCGGGTGGCCCTCGAATCGACGCCTGTGTGAATGTCCCTGGTGGCGTCGTCCGCGTAGCCAACGATCATGTGCGGACTGTACGCCGCGACCACTTGAACGTCACGCGTTCAACGAAGGGCGCCCTGTGCCCTTCTTCACCACCAAGGGCGAAGGGCACGGCACCGGCCTGGGGCTGGCCACCACATTGGCGAGGCACAAGGCGCCAAAGAACGTTCGCGAACGGCCTGCCTGCGCACCTGGCCCTTGCCTGGCCTGTAACGCCAGCGGCTTGCGCCGCCCAGGAGGGGCATGGTGGGTGCAGCAGTGGTCCGTGGGCCCTCAGCCGCACGACACCTCGAAGGTGTCCAAGAAGTAGTTGCCAGGGCGAAGGCACCTTGATCGCCAGAAGGGAAGAGAGGACGAGGTGGGTCGAAGAGCTCGCGTCGGCGTCAACGGTTTCGGAGTCATCGGCAAACGCGTCGCGGACGCCGTGAGCCTCCAGGACGACATGGAGCTGGTGGGCGTCGCAGACGTGGTCCATGACTATCGCATCCGCGTCGCGGTGGAACGAGGCTATCCGGTGTTCGCGTCGGACCCGGCGCGGCGCCCTGAGATGGAATCGGCCGGGATCCCGGTCGCGGGGACGCTCGACGACCTGCTCGCTCGAGCGGAGATCGTCGTGGACTGCACGCCGAAGCGGGTCGGTGCGGAGAACCGCCAGCGCTACCGGGCCGCCGGCGTGAAGGCCGTCTGGCAGGGGGGCGAGAAGCACGAGGTGGCCGGCTACTCGTTTGTGGCCCAGGTCAACTACGCCGGCGCGCTTGGCCGTGACTCCGCCCGAGTCGTCTCCTGCAACACCACGGCGCTCTCCCGGGTGATGGGCGCGATGCATGCGCGTGGATGGGTGAAGCGCGCCCGGGCCGTCCTGCTCCGCCGTGGCACGGACCCGTGGGAATCGCACCTGACAGGGCTGATCAACACCGTCATCCCCGAGACCAGTGTGCCGAGCCACCAGGGGCCCGACCTGCAGACCGTCATCCCTGGACTCGACATCACCACGCTCGCGGGCGCTGGCGCGCACAACCTGAGTCACATCCACTTCGCCATGGTCGAGACGACACGGCCCGTGAGCGTGGACGAGCTCCGCGCGGCGCTGTGGGACGCGCCGCGTATCGCCTTCGTCCGGGCATCCGACGGGCTGGTCGCCCTGAACTCGGTGATCGAGCTGATGCGCGACCTTGGCCGGCCTCGTGCCGACATGTGGGAGGTCGCGGTCTGGGAGGAGTCGCAGGCGACCGACGGTCGGGAGGTCTACCTCACCTACCAGGTGCACAACGAGGCCATCGTCATTCCCGAGAACATCGACTGCATCCGCGCGCTCACCGGCCTCGAGCGCGACGCCGGGCGATCCATCGAGAAGACCAATGCGTCACTCGGGATCACCAAGGCCTTCTTGCCCGCCACCACCAAGGCCAATCAGCAGCCGGCGGTCCCAGCGGCGAGTAACCCGTAACACCGATCACGAAGGAGGGCCTCACCAGATGACCGCCTCGCTCATGCCTCAAGCCAGCACCGGTGGCCTGCCGCCATCGTTGAGGACCGCCCTGGAAGCCATTCAGTACCCGGAGGTCCAGGAGATGCTCCGGCGCCTCTCGGAGTACCAGCTCGGCGTCTTCATGCCGCACATGCATGACGACCGAACTGGCGCATTCAAGCCACTCCCGGATGATGTCGTGCAAGTGGAGTCCGGTCTGGAGACGACCTTCCGACCAACAGAGGCCATCGCCAGCCAGGTCGGCCGGTTCCTCCCCGTGGGATGGGTCTGGCGGGCCGGGGCATCGGCGCCCTCGGCCGTGTGCGAGATGGTCTGGGAGGAAGGCGCGGACGAAGCGGACCGCACCGTGAAGCACAACATGCGTAAGGGCGGCTCGCGCGTCCAGCGTCGCAAGGCCTGAGCGCTCCCAGGCACGCAGGGTGGCCGTGTCAAAGGTCATTCGGACCATGGCTTCAACCGAGAGGGCCACATGAAGACAAGCGTCATCGAAGTTCACGACATGCTCTCCGTGCTGAGCGTGCGAGGAGTGGAAGAGCGCATTGGCGACGTGCCCGGTGTCGAGAGCGTGACCGTCAACCACGCCGCGAAGAGCGCCACCGTGCGCTACGACGAGACTCGACTCGACGTCGCAGACATCAAGTCGGCCGTGCGCCAACAGGCGTATCTGTCTGAAGGCGCACCACACGCCAACCATCCGGGCGAGCACGCGCCTGCGGCTAACGCGGGCGACGAAGGGCAAGACAAGGATGCGTCGAAACCTTCCAGCAGCGCCACTCCTGTCACCTCAAGGACCCCCGCCGCCGGCATCCACGAGGGCCACCAGGGTCACGCTGCGCCCGGCGCACCGCCTCCGGCGCCGACGGCCGAGCCCGGGGGACCTGCGGGCCAGGGCGGGCGCCCAGCCAAGGCGACGTCGGCCTCGGCCCCGGCAGCGCCGGTAGTCGTGGCGCCGGCTCCTGCCCCGGCTTCGTCCGAGACCACACCCCCTGCGCCAATCCCCCCTGCGCCGAAACCCGCGCCGGGCGCCGTCGACCCCGCACCTCCCGCCGGCAAGGGCCACGAGGGCCACCAGGATCACGCTGCGCCCGGCGCGCAGCCTGTCATGTCGGCGGACATGGCGCACGAGATGGGCCATGGCGGCAAGGACCTGCCCGCGATGGTCCGGGACATGCGCAATCGCTTCTTGATCTGCCTGGTCTTCACCGTGCCGATCTTCGTCTACGCCCCCATGGGAGGCTTCTTCGAGCCGCCTGCTCCACCGTTCGGGATCGAGCTCAACCTTTGGCTCTTCTTCTTTGCCAGCGCCGCGATCCTCTACCCGAGCTGGCCGTTCTTCGTCTCCGCGTGGAGACAGCTCAAGAAGCGCACCCTGGGCATGGCAGCGCTGATCGTGTTGAGCGTCGGCACTGGGTATCTCTTCAGCGTTGGTACAACCTTCCTCTTCAAGGAGGGCGGACAGTTCTTCGAAGCCGCGGCCGTCCTGCTGGTATTCATCCTCCTCGGGCACTGGCTGGAGATGCGTGCCCGGGCGGGTGCATCATCCGCGATCCAGGCGCTGATGAAACTCACGCCGGCGAAGGCCTCCGTGATCCGCGACGGCGCCGAGATCGAGATTCCGACGGCCGAGGTCGTGGCTGGAGAGATCGTGGTGATCCGGCCAGGCGGCAAGATCCCGGTCGACGGCACGGTGGAGTCCGGTGAGTCGCTGGTCGACGAATCCATGCTCACCGGTGAGTCGATGCCGGTGCCGAAGAAGCCGGGCGCCACGGTCATCGGCGCGACCATCAACAAGAGCGGCAGCTTCCGCTTCAAGGCGACCAAGGTCGGGGCCGACTCGGCGCTGGCCCAGATCGTCAAGCTGGTGCAGGAGGCCCAGAATTCGAAGGCTCCGGCGCAGCTCCTGGCGGACAAGGCGGCGCAGTGGCTGGTGATCGTCGCCATCCTGGTCGGTCTCGCGACCTTCGCGGTCTGGTTCTGGGTGGTGGGGCAGCCGCTGCTCTTCGCGGTCACAATGACCATCACGGTCTTCGTCATCGCCTGCCCGGATGCGCTGGGACTCGCGACGCCCATGGCGGTCATGGTGAGCACGAGCTTGGGCGCGACCAACGGAATCCTCTTCAAGAACGCCTCGGCGCTGGAAGAGGCGACCAAGCTCGACGTCATCGTCTTCGACAAGACCGGCACGCTCACCGTCGGCCAGCCTGAGGTCGTGGAGCTGGTGACGGCGGACGGCATCACCGACGACGCGCTGCTGGCCGCCGCCGCCGCCGTGGAGCAGGGCTCCGAGCATCCGCTGGCCCAGGCCATCCTCCGCCGGGCCGCGAACCTCACCGTTCCGGCGCCCACCGGGTTCCAGAGCATCGAAGGCATGGGCGCCCGCGCCGAAACAGGGGGCGGGACTGTGTTCCTCGGCAACCGGGCGCTCATGGACGCGCAGAAGCTCGAACTCGGTCAGCTGGAAGTCGAGGCCAAGCGCCTCCAGGGAGATGGTCGCACCGTCGTTTACGTGGCCCAGGCTGCGCGCGTGATCGGGCTCATCGCCATCGCCGACGCCATCCGGCCCACCTCCAAGGCGGCGGTGTCCAGGCTGCGCGAGCGCAACATCCAGGTGGTGATGCTGACCGGCGACAACGCGGCCACGGCCAGGCGGATCGCCGCGGATCTCGGCATCGACAGCGTCTTGGCCGAGGTACTTCCAGCGCAGAAGGCCGAGAAGGTGAAGGAACTCCAGGCCACCGGGAAGAAGGTCGGCATGGTGGGCGATGGCGTGAACGACGCGCCGGCGCTGACCCAGGCCGACGTGGGCTTTGCCATCGGCGCCGGGACCGACGTCGCCATGGAGAGCGCCGACGTGGTGTTGATGAAGAGTGACCCCTTCGACATCGTCGCCGCCATCGAGCTGTCGCGCGCAACCTTGCGGAAGATGCACCAGAACCTCTGGTGGGCGGTGGGCTACAACGTGATCGCCTTCCCGCTCGCCGCGGGCGTTTTCTTCCCCTTCGTGCTCAGCCCCGAGGTGGCGGCGCTGTCCATGTCCGGCAGCACGCTGGTCGTGGCGATCAATGCGCTGCTGCTGAAGCGCACCAGGCTGGAGGGCATCCGTCAGCCTGGCGAGAACGCCGGACCCCGGGCGCGTGGCGGTCCCGTGACCCCGGACCCCGCCAGGGCCGCTGCGTGAAATGACGTGCGAAGACGGCCCCGAACCCATGAAGACCAACACACTCACGCCGGACCTGCTCCACAGGATGGACGCCTATTGGCGCGCGGCGAACTATCTCTCGGTCGGCCAGATCTACCTCTACGACAACCCGCTGTTGAAGCGGCCGCTGATGCTCGCGGATGTGAAGCACATGCTGCTCGGACACTGGGGCACGACCCCCGGGCAGAACTTCATCTACGTGCACTTGAATCGGGTCATCAAGAGGTACGACCTCGACATGATCTACGTCTCCGGGCCCGGGCACGGCGGCCCGGCCGTCGTGGCCAATACATACCTCGAGGGCACGTACAGCGAGATATATCCCGACATTGGCCAGGATGAGGCCGGTCTGCAGAAGCTCTTTCTGCAGTTCTCGTTTCCCGGAGGCATTCCCAGCCACGCATCGCCGGAGTGCCCGGGCTCGATCCACGAGGGCGGTGAGCTGGGATATTCGCTCAGCCATTCCTTCGGGGCCGTGTTCGACAATCCCGATCTCGTCGTCGCCTGCGTCGTCGGCGACGGCGAGGCGGAGACGGGGCCGCTCGCCACCGCCTGGCATTCCAACAAGTTTCTCAATCCTGCCACCGACGGCGCCGTGCTGCCGATCCTGCATCTCAACGGCTACAAGATCGCCAACCCGACCATCCTCGCCCGCATCACGAGAGAGGAGTTGGAGCAGCTGTTCCGCGGCTATGGCTGGACCCCCCTCTTCGTCGAGGGTCAAGAGCCCGAGCTGATGCACGAGGCGATGGCAAGGGCGCTCGACACCGCCGTCGAGCATATCAAGGCGATCCAGGAGGACGCCCGCGTTCACGGCAACCTCAGTCGTCCGCGCTGGCCGATGATCGTACTCAACTCACCCAAGGGCTGGACGGGGCCCAAAGTGGTTGATGGCCTGCCTGTGGAGGGCACGTTCCGGGCGCATCAGGTGCCGCTCCACCCACGGGTCCATCCCGAGCACCTCGATCTGCTCGATGCCTGGCTGAAGAGCTACCGGCCAGAGGAGCTCTTCGATGAACGGGGCCGCTTGAGGCGGGAGCTGGCCGAGCTCGCGCCCAAGGGGGAACGGCGTATGGGCACCAATCCGCACGCCAACGGCGGCATGCTGCTTCAGGATCTACGGATGCCGGATTTCCGCGAGTACGCGGCCGACGTGCCCACGCCCGGGGTACACGGCATCGGCGACACGCGCGTGCTCGGGCCTTTCCTGCGCGATGTGGCGAAGCTCAACGGCGAGCAGCGGAACTTCCGGGTCTTCGGACCAGACGAGACGGTCTCCAACGGCCTCGAAGCCGTCTTCGAGATGACCAACCGTCAATGGGACGCCGCGACCCTGCCAAACGACGAGTTTCTCGCGCCGACCGGACGGGTGCTCGACTCGATGCTCAGCGAGCACCAGTGCGAGGGCTGGCTCGAGGGCTACCTGCTCACGGGGCGGCACGGGGTCTTCAACTCCTACGAGGCGTTCATCCACATCGTCGATTCGATGTTCAACCAGCACGCCAAGTGGCTGGAGGTCACGGCGCATCTTCCGTGGCGGCGCAAGATTGCTTCGCTGAACTACCTCCTGGCCTCCCACGTCTGGCGCCAGGAACACAACGGCTTCACGCACCAGGATCCCGGCTTCGTCGACCTCGTCATGAACAAGAAGGCCGAGGTGGTGCGAGCCTACTTTCCGCCGGACGCCAACTGCCTGCTCTCGGTGATGGACCACTGCCTGGGCAGCCGTCATTTTGTGAACCTCGTGATCGCCGGAAAGCACCCGGCCCCGCAGTGGCTGACGATGGATGCCGCCATCGAGCACTGCACCGCGGGCATCGGTGTCTGGCAGTGGGCATCGAACGACGAAGGCGCTCTGCCCGACGTGGTCATGGTCTGCTGCGGCGATGTACCCACGATGGAGACGCTCGCCGCCGTCTCCATCATGCGCGAGCATCTTCCCGACCTGAAGGTCCGCGTGGTCAACGTCGTCGACCTCATGAGATTGCAACCGAGGTCCGAGCACCCGCACGGGCTCAGCGACACCGACTTCGACGAGCTCTTCACCAAGGACAGGCCGGTCATCTTCGCCTTCCACGCCTACCCGTGGTTGATCCACCGCCTCACCTATCGCCGCACCAACCACGAGAACATCCACGTCCGCGGCTACAAGGAGGAGGGCACCATCACCACGCCCTTCGACATGACGGTGGTGAACGACATGGATCGCTTCCATCTCGTAATGGACGTCATCGACCGCGTGCCGCAAACCGGCGACAGGGGCATCGCCCTGAAGCAGCAACTCAAGGACAAGCGGATCGAGCACAAGCGATACATCAACAAATACGGCCAGGACATGCCGGAGATCCGCGACTGGCGCTGGGGCGCAAGACGGGCCGCGGACGGTGGAGCGACATGAACCAGGCGCTGCCAGCCTGGTTGGCGCCCCTTCCGCGACGGCTGCCCCGGCGCTACGACCACGACATCACGGAGCCTGTCATGCACGCTTGGAATGGCCGCGTCACGGCCGCTGCGAGTGCCCGGTGACTGAACAGGTCCGCAAGCCGCACGCGGCCATGAGCGGCGAGACACCGGGGATCGATGCCGAACTGGACAAACTGCAGCGTGACACCTTTGGTTACTTCTTACATGAGACGAATCCCGCCAACGGCCTGGTGATCGACAAGACCGCGGAGGATTGGCCAGCGAGTATTGCAGCGACCGGCCTTGCCTTGGCTGCGTATCCGGTCGGCGTAGAGCGCGGTTTCATGTCGCGCTCCGCCGCAGTGGAACGAACGCTCGCGACGTTGCGATTCTTCTGGAACAGCCGGCAAGGCCCCGAGCCCGACGCAACCGGCTACCATGGCTTCTACTATCACTTTCTCGACATGCAGTTCGGCCGTCGCGCCTGGCAGAGCGAACTGTCGACGGTGGATAGCGCCTTCTTTCTGGCCGGCGCGTTGACGGCCGGTATGTATTTCGATGCTGAGACGGCCGACGAGCGCGAAATCCGCGACCTCGCCGATGCGCTGTATCGCCGCGCCGATTGGCAGTGGGCGCAAAACCATGGGGCGACGGTGACGCACGGTTGGAGGCCAGAAGGCGGCTTCCTCAACTCCCGGTGGGAAGGCTACGACGAAGCACTGCTGCTGTACGTCCTGGGGCTCGGCTCACCGACTCATCCTCTGCCCGAAGCGAGCTACGCAGCGTGGCTCTCCACGTACCGCTGGGAACGCTGTTTCGGACAGGAGTATCTATACGCCGGTCCACTATTTGCCCATCAGCTCTCGCATGTCTGGGTGGACTTTCGTGGCATCCAGGACGCCTTCATGCGCGACAAAGGCATCGACTATTTCGAGAACAGCCGCCGTGCCACCTATGTGCAACAACGGTACGCGATCGATAACCCGCTGGGCTTCAAGGACTACGGACCTCATTGCTGGGGCATCACCGCAAGCGATGGCCCGGGTCCGGGCACCATCGAGATAGACGGCATCGAGCGCGTGTTCTTCGATTACGTGGCGCGCGGGGTGCCGTACGGCCCCGACGACGGCACCCTTGCACCGTGGGCGTTGGTGGCATCACTGCCATTTGCGCCCGAGCTCGTGTTGCCCGCGCTGCACTACTGCATTCATCAAGCCAAGTTGACCTTGTTCAACTCATACGGATTCAAGGCATCCTTCAATCCCACAAATCCAGGAATGGTCGGCAATCCCTACGGATGGTGGGTCTCTCCGTGGCACTACGGGCTCAACCAGGGACCGATCATTGCGATGATCGAGAACTACCGCAGCGGCATGCTGTGGCAGCTGACGCGAAGGTGCCGGTACATCTCGAGCGGTCTTCGGAGAGCAGGGTTCGAGGGAGGGTGGCTGTGAGAGACCAAACAGCCTGACGAATGTGTGACTCGAGAAGAAGCAGGCGACACACGTCGCCGGGGGAAGTCAACACATCGCTGACACATCTGTGGAGGGTTCTCGGCCGTTAAGCGCTGACTGATCCGAGATCGCGGAGCCCTCCTTTGGCTTGGATGGCGTTGACGGTTCGGATGACGGTCTCGCTGCAGAAGGCATCGTTGATGGGCAGGATCTCGATGGTGCCCAGGTCGATGTCGAAGTAGCGCGCTCTCCAACTCAGCTCGGTCTCTTGCTTCAGGCCGATGATCTCACGGGCGAGCGCGGTGCTGACGAAGACGCTGTCGCCGTTGACACGTACGCACCCATTGCCGCTCGCGCGACGGGTCAGCCAGTCCGGCGGGTAGGTTGGAATCCTGGGTGGCGCAAGCCGGCGCTGGGAGTTTCGATAGACCTGCGAGGGCGTTTTGCCGCCAAGGGCGTCGTGCGGCCGGACGTGGTTGAAGTCCACGAGCCAGCGATCGCACTGGCGCTGCTGGGTGCGGCGGCTGGAAGCCGGCGTCATCTGCAACTCGCTCAGGTCCCGGTGCATCCGCTCGTGGCCGCCGTTGTCCTGTGGTTTGCCTGGGCGGGAGCGCACCAGGCGGATGCCGAGGGAGACCAGCCAGGCCGAGAGGACTGTCAACCCGCCGCGGGCCCTGGTCGAGCTGAAGGGCGAGCCGTTGTCGCTCTGCATCGCCAGCGGCACGCCATGAAGGCGAAAGAGCCGCTCCAGGACCCGACGCACTTGCACCGCCCGAGTACTCGCGACCAGGACCACGGCGAGCACCTTGCGGCTGAAGGCGTCACGCACCGTCAGCGGCTCGCACTTGTCTCCGTTGCGAGCCCGCCACCAGCCCTTGAAGTCGATGGTCCAGAGGTCGTTGGGGGCCTTCACCTCGACGCAGGGTCGACCGTCGACCGACCAGACGCGCACGATCGGGCGCCGCTTCTTGACCCTTCCGAGCCTGCGAAGCACTCGGGCAATCGTGCTCCGGCCGGGCGCGCTCGACCCGAGCTTCCGAGCGAGCACCAGGGCGATCTTCTTCGGCCCGAAGGACGGGTGGTGCTCCTTGAGCTCGAGGATGCTGACCACGATCTCTTCGCCGGTGGTCAGCGGGCTCGAGCTCGGCCGCCGGCTCTGCTCCACAAGCCCCAGGTAGCCCTGCTCGTGGTAGCGCCGGATCCACTTGTGGCCGGTCTGTCGCGAGATGCCGAACTCCCGGCAGAGGGCCGCCACGTTGGCTCCTGGCTCGGTGGCCTTCCCAATGAATTCCAGCTTCTGGCTCATGGCGCGCAGCTCTTTCCAAGGCATACACCTTCGAAATGTGTCAGCGATGTCCTGGCACTGTTTTCGTCAGCGATGTCTTGGTACCGCACCGGTCGGGGTCTCCCTCGACTCCGCGCCTTCGGCGCTACGCTCGGGATGGGCGGCCATGGTTCCGGCGGTGCTCGCAGATGTCGGGGGCGGGGTCGGGGTCGGGGGCGGACCATCGCCCGCGCGCCGCGGGTGCTCTCATGGGCACGCTCGTGCCGGGCTTCGCCCGTCACTGCGCGTGCGCCGGGGTGCTGGGCTGCGGCTCGTGGGCTTTCGACGGCGTGGCTCGGCCGTTCATGTCGCGCTCCTTCTCGGGGGTGAAAGGAGCGCGACATGAACAGCGCCAGCAGTGCCAGCAGGTCCTCCGGCATCCCCTCCAGCAGCACTTCCAGTTCTCCCTTGGGGTCGCGGGAGGAATCCTTCCCGGTCGTCCTCCCTCACCACAAGCTCATCGCCTACTCGGTGGCGCTGGAGCTTCTCAGCGCAGTCCGGGCCGCTCAGGTGCGCGACCCCAAGCTCCGGGACGAGTCGCTCCGCTCGGCCAAGTCGGCGTGCCTCAACACGGCCGAGGGCGCGGGCCGGGTCTCGCGGCCGGACAAGGCCCGCTCCTTCGCCATCGCCCGCGCCGAGGCGGGCGAGGCGGCCGCGGCGGTGGAGATCGCGGCCTCGTGCGGCGACGCCACCCAGGGCTCGTCGGCCGAGGTGAACCGGATCGCCGACCGGCTGGTGGCCCTGCTGACCGGCCTCATCCGGTAGTCCACCCGGGAGCCGAGGGCGGACGCCTCGGCTCCCGGGGCGGCCTCACCGCAGCAGCCCGCGCAGCAGCGCCCTCACCCGCGCCGCCAGCGCGATGGCCTCGCGAGCCACGCCCTCGTCCAGCGCCCCGATGGCCGCCGCCAGGTCGAGCGCGCCGGCCACCTCGTGGACCGAGCCGTCCGCCTGCCGGAAATACCGGCGGCGGACCGCCGGCCGGTCATCGGGAAGGCCTTCGCACAGGTTGAGAAACGCCGACTTGGCAGCCCGCGTGGCCTGGTCGCGCAGTTCCGCGTCCGCGATGGACGAAGCGTGAACCACCCGCGCCAGCTCACGAGCGTGGCGATACGCATCGAGCCGCTGAAAGGGCAGCCCCTCCACCACGGGGGAAGGAACGGGAACGGGAACGGGAATGGGAACGGGAGCGGGAACGGGAACGGGAACGGGAGCGGGAGCGGGAACGGGAACGGGAACCGGAACGGGCCCAGGGCCGGTCCCGTGAGCGAGAGAGAGCGTCTGGAGCGAATCATCGAAGTGTGTGTGCATTGCAGCCTCCTCACCCCTGGCTGGGAGGCTGCAATGCACGCGAGTTTCGCCCCAGACGCTCGACCCGGGTCGAGGTCGAGGTCTCCCTCGACTCCGCCTGTCCTGAGCGTAGCCGCGCAGCGGCGGAGTCGAAGGGCTCGGGATGCGCGGCGGTACTGCTCGCGGTGCTGGTGGATGTCGCAGCCGCGTTCGCGGCCGGCGCCCTCCCGGCCAGCTCGGCCTTCTTCTGCTCGGCCAGCCGCTGCCAGAGCGGGCGACCATCCGGCCTGGCAGGCGCGGCGGCGGCGGGCTCGATGGGCTCGACCACCGGCGTCTCGAGGGAGGTGCCGGGCGGCGGCGGCTTCACGTGCCCCTTGCGAATCACCACGGGGCGGGTGGGCTTCTTCTCGTCGGTCATGGCCCGGGCTGGCATAGCACACGCGTAGTGCTCCGGGGAGGGATGGGGGCTCCCGGGGACGGCCCGCCAGGGCGCGGTCGGTGGCCGGCCGGTGACGCCCTGGGCTACAACCTGGCCATGCCAGGCCGCACGGTCATCTTCCTCTCCAGCGCCGACGAGGGCGCGCTCCGCTCCGCCGGGTCCTGCGCGCTGGCCGCGGTGGCCATGGAGGACCGGGTCGACGTCTTCCTGACCGGCCCGGCCGTGCCCGCCGTGGTGGCGGCGCACGACGGCGACGCCGACGAGCCCGGGGCGCTGCTCCACCAGGCGCGCCGCCTGGGGGCGCGGCTGGTGGCCTGCTCGGCCAGCGTGGTGGAGCAGCGGGTGGACCTCGACGTGGCCGAGGAGGCGCTCGACGCGGTGGTGGGCTGGCCCACCATCCTGGAGTGGTCGCGCGGCGTGGTGGACCGGTTCAGCTTCTAGACGGCCGCGCCTGGCCCTACCGCGGCGTGCCGCGCGCCGCCAGCGTGAGCTCCACCCTCAGGTCGGAGAGGCGCCGCTCCAGCCCCACCGGGAACTGGTGCGGGTTGACGAAGCGCTTCACGCCGGCGTGGAAGCCGGCCAGCTGCGCCTGCACCCGCGCCCGGCTGGCGTCCAGCGGCGGCGCCTGGTAGACGCGACGCCCGCCGCGGAAGATGGGCACCAGCAGGTCCTCGCCCGGCGTGCCGGCCGGGATCTCCCGCCGCCGCGTCACGTCGCGGGGGTCGACGATGACCGGCGCCCCCGGCAGGCCAAGCGAGAGGTCGTGGATGGCGTCGGCCAGGTAGCCGCCCGGCCCGCGGAAGCGGCGCACCTGGAGCCGGCCCGGCACGGTGGTCTTGGCGGCCGCCTCGGAGACCTTGAGCCGCGGCCGCCAGGGCGCGGCCGGCCCGTCCCGCACCGCGCCGAGCTTGTAGATGCCGCCGAGCGCCCCATCCTCGGCGCCGGTGACGAGCCGCGTGCCCACGCCCCACACCGCCACCCGCGCGCCCTGGTCGTTGAGGCTCTGGATGATCTCCTCGTCGAGCTCGTTGGAGGCCATCACCGCCGCCTGCGGGAAGCCCGCCTCGTCGAGCAGCCGGCGCGCCTCGATGGAGAGCCATGCGAGATCGCCCGAGTCGAGCCGCACCCCCACCAGCTCCTTGCCGACCGAGCGGAGCCAGCGCCCCGCCTCGATGGCGTGGCGCACCCCCTCCGGCGTGGCGTAGGTGTCCACCAGGAAGACGCAGTTGCCAGGGAGCGCCCGGGCGTAGGCCATGAAGGCCTCCCGCTCGTCGTCGTGGAGCATGATCCAGGCGTGGGAGTGGGTGCCCCGCACCGGGATGCCGTAGAGCCGGCCGGCCAGCGTGTTGGAGGTGGCGGCGCAGCCACCCAGGTAGGCGGCGCGGCTGGCGGAGAGGGCGCCGTCGATCCCCTGGGCGCGACGGAGGCCGAACTCCAGCACGGGCGCGCCGCGCGCCGCCAGCACCACCCGGGCGGCCTTGGTGGCGATGAGCGTCTGGAAGTTGATGACCGCCAGCAGCGCCGACTCCAGGAGCATGGCCGGGATGACCGGCCCCTCCACCCGCAGCACCGGCTCGTGCGGGAAGACCACCGTCCCCTCCGGCACGGCGTCCACGTCGAGGTCGAGCTCCAGCCGCGCCAGCGCCTCCATGAAGCCGGGCTCGAAGAGGGGCGCGCCGTCGGGGCCGCGCTGCGCCGCCAGGAAGGCCAGGTCCTCCGCCTCGAAGCGCAGGTGCTCCACGAGGTCGATGGCCTGCGCGAGCCCGGCCGCCACCGTGAAGCCGCCGTGGAAGGGGTGGCTCCGGAAGGAGAGCGAGAAGGAGCCCGCCTTGGCCGCCGCGCCGCTCTTCCACGCGGCGTACGACATGGTGAGCTCGTAGAAGTCGGTGAGCAGCGCCAGCGAGGGGCGGTAGAGCGCGGAGGGGACGGGCATGTGGCCTCTTCAGGGTACTACCAGCCGGGGGCGGGGGCACCCGTTCCGCCGCTGGCCCGCGCGGGGCGCAGGGGCTACATCTCCCTGCCAGGAGCCACCACCATGCGGGACCACCTCGGCGTCATCCTCCCCTTCGAGCTCGGCGACGGCCGCACCGGCCGGCTGGTCTCGCTGCCCGAGCTGGAGCGGCGCGGCTATGGCCCCATCTCGCGCCTGCCGGTCTCGCTCCGGGTGGTGCTGGAGGCGGTGGCGCGCCACGCCGACGGCCGGCGCGCCACCGAGGCGGACGTGCGCGCCCTGGCCGGCTGGCAGCCGCGCGCCGAGCGGACGCGCGAGGTCCCCTTCGTGGTGGCGCGGGTGCTGCTGCAGGACTTCACCGGCGTGCCGCTGCTGGTGGACCTGGCGGCCATGCGCGCCGCCGCGGCCCGGCAGGGGCAGGACCCCGGGCGCATCGAGCCCATGGTGCCGGTGGACCTGGTGGTGGACCACTCGGTGCAGGTGGACGCCTGGGGCACCGCGGCGGCGCTCCACGCCAACATGGAGCTGGAGTTCCAGCGGAACCGGCAGCGCTACCAGTTCCTCAAGTGGGGCACGCAGGCCTTCCACACCTTCCGCATCGTCCCGCCCGGCTTCGGCATCTGCCACCAGGTGAACCTGGAGTACCTGGTGAAGGGGGTCTTCGAGCGCGACGGCCTCTTCCTGCCCGACACGCTGGTGGGCACCGACTCGCACACCACCATGGTGAACGGGCTCGGCGTGGTGGCCTGGGGCGTGGGCGGCATCGAGGCCGAGGCGGCCATGCTGGGGCAGCCGAGCGCCTTCCTCACGCCCGACGTGGTGGGCATGAGGCTGGATGGGAGCTTGCGGCCCGGCGTCACCGCCACCGACCTCGTGCTCACGGTCACCGAGCAGCTCCGCCGCGCCAAGGTGGTGGGCAAGTTCGTCGAGTTCTTCGGCGAGGGGGCGCGTTCCTTGCCGGCCGCCACGCGCGCCACCATCGCCAACATGGCGCCCGAGTACGGCGCCACCATGGGCTTCTTCGCGGTGGACGAGCGGACGCTGGAGTACCTCACGGCCACGGGGCGCACGCCGGCCGAGGTGCGCGCCGTGGAGGCCTACTACCGGGCGCAGGGGCTCTTCGGGATCCCGCTGCCCGGTCAGGTGGACTACTCGCAGGAGCTCTCCCTCGATCTCTCCGCGGTGGTGCCGTCGGTGGCGGGCCCCAAGAGGCCACAGGACCTGGTGGCGCTGGCGGCGCTGAAGGAGCGCTTCACGGCCCTCTTCCGGCAGCCCACGCCGGAAGGCTTCGGCCAGCGCGCGGCCGACCTGGCGGTGCGCCACCCGGCCGCCGAGGTGGCCGGGGCCTCGCCGGCGCCGGGCAGCAGGGCCCTGCCCACCGCCGAGCTCTCGCTCGGCCACGGCGACGTGGTCATCGCCGCCATCACGAGCTGCACCAACACCTCCAACCCCTCGGTCATGCTGGCGGCCGGACTGCTGGCCAGGAAGGCGCGGGCGCGCGGCCTCCAGGTGGCCCCCTGGGTGAAGACGTCGCTGGCGCCCGGGTCGCGGGTGGTCTCCGACTACCTCCAGCGCACCGGGCTGCAGGCCGACCTCGACGCGCTCGGGTTCCAGGTGGTGGGCTACGGCTGCACCACCTGCATCGGCAACTCCGGGCCGCTCGACCCCAGGCTGGAGGCGCTGGTGGGCCAGCACGACCTCGTGGTGGCGAGCGTCCTCTCCGGCAACCGCAACTTCGAGGCGCGCATCCACGGGGCGGTGAGGGCCAACTTCCTCATGAGCCCGCCGCTGGTGGTGGCCTTCGCGCTGGCCGGGCGGGTGGACCGCGATCTCACCCGGGAGCCGCTCGGCACCGGCGCCGACGGCCGGCCGGTCTACCTGGCCGACGTCTGGCCCTCGGTGGAGGAGGTGGAGGCGCTCCTCGGCGAGGCCACCCGGCCCGAGGTCGCCCTCGCCAACTACGCCGACGTGGCCGGCGCCAACCCGGCCTGGCGCTCGCTGGAGGCCCCCGGCGGCGCCACCTACGCCTGGGCCGGCGCCTCCACCTACATCGCCGAGGCCCCCTGGTTCGAGGGCTTCACCCTCGCGCCACCCCGATCCCTGGGCCTCACCGGGGCGCGGGCGCTCGCCATCCTGGGCGACTCGGTCACCACCGACCACATCAGCCCGGCCGGCAGCATCGCCGCCTCGTCGCCGGCGGGGCGCTGGCTCAGCGCCCAGGGCGTGAGGAAGGAGGACTTCAACTCCTACGGGGCCCGGCGCGGACACCACGAGGTCATGGTGCGCGGCACCTTCGCCAACGTGCGGCTGAAGAACCTGATGGTGCCGGGCGTGGAGGGGGGCGTGACGGTGCACCAGCCCTCCGGCGAGCGGTCCACCATCTTCGAGGCGGCCGAGCGCTACCGGTTGAGCGGCACGCCGCTCATGGTCTTCGCCGGGCAGGAGTACGGGACCGGCTCCTCGCGCGACTGGGCCGCCAAGGGCACGCGGCTGCTCGGTGTGCGCGCCGTGGTGGCCCGCTCCTTCGAGCGGATCCACCGCGCCAACCTGGTGGGCATGGGGGTGCTGCCGCTGCAGCTCGCGGAGGGGACGGACGCCGGGACCCTCGGCCTCGACGGCAGCGAGACCTTCGACCTGCCGGGCGCGGAGGGGACGCTCCGGGCGCGCCAGGCGATGACGCTCCGGGTCCGCCGGCGCGACGGCCGGGTCGAGGAGGCGCCGCTCACGCTGCGCGTCGACACTTCGGTCGAGGAGGAGTACCTCCGGCACGGCGGGATCCTGCCGTACGTGCTCAGGCAGCTGGTGGGGTAGGAGGTCGCCGGGCGCGGCGTCGCCGGCCGGCCTACAGCCGGACGAGGAGCGCCAGCGCCACCTGGAGCAGGCCGATGAAGGCCAGCACCGAGGACGCCGTGAGCGGCCCCTTGCCGCTGGCGCGCCACCAGGCGATCACCGCCGGCACCGCGATGGCGCCGCCGAGCGCGAGCGAGAGGGTCGGCCCGTGGAGCGCCAGCCGGATCCAGCCCTGCGCCAGCGCGACCTCCGTGCCGGCGGCGAGCAGGGCGACGAGCGGGAGGGCGCGCGTGCCCGAGGTGAAGAAGAGCCAGCCGGCGGCGAGGAGCGCCGAGAAGGCGAGGGCGGTGTGGAGTGTCATGGGTGCCGCGTTCTACGCGGGGGCGACCGTCCGCGCAAGCGTCCGGCGGGCGGGGCGGGCGGGATCGGGGTCGTCCGTTTGACGCCGCCGCGTCCCGGGCCTATCGGTAGTCTCGATGCAGGTCCTCACGTCGCTCTCCGACGCCGCGCGCGCCGGCCTCCTCTCCGGCGGCGCGCTGGCCATCGGCAACTTCGACGGGGTCCACCTCGGCCACCAGGCCCTGGTGGCCCGCGCCCTCACCCTGGCCCGCGCCGGCGGCGCCCGCGCCGGCGTCCTCACCTTCGAGCCCCACCCGGTCCGCGTGCTCCGCCCCCAGCTGGCGCCCCCGCTCATCACCGCGCTGCCACGCAAGCTCGAGCTGCTGGCCGCCTGCGGCCTCGACGCCGTGGTGGTCCAGCCCTTCGACCTCGGGTACGCCGCCACCAGCGCGGCCGGCTTCGTGGAGCGCGACCTCCTCGGCGCGCTCGGCGTGCGCCACGTGGTGGTGGGCTGGGACTTCACCGCCGGTCACGAGCGGGCGCGGGTGGACGCGCTCCGGCCGCTCCTGGCCGCCCACGGGCTCACCCTCCACCTGGTCGATCCGGTGGCGGAGGGCGGCCTGACCGTCTCCTCCACCAAGATCCGCGAGTTCCTGCTGGAGGGGAAGGTCGAGGCGGCGGCGCTGCTGCTGACCCGCCCCTACGACCTGGACGGCCGGGTGGTCCCGGGCGCCGGGCGCGGCCGCGGGCTCGGCTTCGGCACCGCCAACCTGGCCACCGAGGCGCTCCTGCCGCAGCGCGGCGTCTACGCGGTGCGCGGCCGCCTGGGCGCCGGGGACGCCTGGCGCCCGGGCGTCTGCAACGTCGGCGTGAAGCCCACCGTGGAGGACTCCGGCCGGGTCACCGCCGAGGTCCACCTCCTCGAGCACGACGGCCGCGACCTCTACGGGGCCACGCTCCGGGTGGCCTTCGTGGCCCGGCTGCGCGACGAGCGCCGCTTCCCCTCCCTCGACGCCCTGCGCGCCCAGATCGCCGACGACGCCGAGCGCGCGCGCGCGCGCGCTGCTCGCCGCCGTGGAGTAGCGCGGGGCCAGGAGCGCCTGCTACTGTCCGCGCCGCTGCGCACCTCGCCGCGAAGGGGAACACGACACATGTCCGGACGCCTCGGTGAACTCCTGATCCGGGAGAACCTCATCTCCCTGCAGCAGCTTCAGAAGGCCCAGGACGAGCAGCGCAAGACCGGCGGCCGAATCGGCTCGCTCCTGGTGAAGCAGGGTTCCATCGCCGAGTCGGACCTCACCAGCTTCCTCTCCAAGCAGTACGGCGTCCCGGCCATCAGCCTGAAGGACTTCGACATCGACCCCGATGTCCTGAAGCTGATCCCCAGGGCCACCGCCGAGAAGCACCAGATCGTTCCGGTCAACCGGGCCGGCTCGTCGCTCATCATCGCCATGAGCGACCCCTCCAACATCTTCGCCATCGACGACATCAAGTTCCTCACCGGCTACAACGTCGAGGTGGTGGTGGCCTCCGAGCTGGCCATCAAGGAGGCCATCGAGCGGTACTACGCGGAGAAGGGGCCGGATCTCGACGAGATCATGACCGGCTTCGACGACTCCGAGGTGGCCGTCATCGAGGACGGCGGGGACGACCTCGACGCCGTCGACCTGCAGAACAGCGCCGCCGAGGCGCCGGTCGTCAAGCTGGTGAATCTGATCCTGCTCGACGCCATCAAGAAGGGCGCCAGCGACATCCACGTCGAGCCCTACGAGAAGGACTTCCGCGTCCGCTTCCGCATCGACGGCGAGCTCTACGAGGTGATGCGGCCGCCCATGAAGCTCAGGAACGCCATCATCTCGCGCCTCAAGATCATGTCGGAGCTCGACATCTCGGAGCGGCGCCTCCCCCAGGACGGCCGCATCAAGCTCAAGCTCGGCAAGGGCAAGGAGATGGACTTCCGCGTCTCCGTCTGCCCCACCCTCTTCGGCGAGAAGGTGGTGATGCGCCTCCTCGACAAGTCGAACCTCCAGCTCGACATGACCAAGCTGGGCTTCGAGGAGGCGCAGCTCAAGGAGTTCATGGACGCCATCAACCGGCCCTACGGCATGGTGCTGGTGACCGGCCCGACCGGCTCGGGCAAGACCACCACGCTCTACTCGGCGCTCTCCAAGCTGAACGACCCGTCCTCCAACATCTCCACCGCCGAGGACCCGGTGGAGTTCAACTTCTTCGGCATCAACCAGGTGCAGATGAAGGAGGACATCGGCCTCAACTTCGCGGCCGCCCTGCGCAGCTTCCTGCGCCAGGACCCCGACACCATCATGGTCGGCGAGATCCGCGACTTCGAGACCGCCGAGATCGGCGTCAAGGCCGCCCTGACCGGCCACCTGGTGCTCTCCACCCTCCACACCAACGACGCCCCGGGCACGGTCTCGCGCCTCCTCAACATGGGCATCGAGCCCTTCCTGGTGACCGCCTCGCTCAACGCCATCGTGGCGCAGCGGCTCTGCCGCCGCCTCTGCAACGAGTGCAAGAAGCCGATCCAGGTGGAGGACCAGGCCCTGCTGGAGGCCGGCTACGCCGCGGAGGAGGTCGGCTCCTTCCAGCTCTTCGAGAAGGCCGGCTGCAAGAACTGCAACGACCGCGGCTTCCGCGGCCGCGTGGCCGTCTACGAGGTCATGCCCATCTGGGACGGCCTGAAGGAGCTCATCATCCAGGGCTGCTCCACCGCCGAGCTCAAGCAGGAGGCCATCCGCCTCGGCTTCCGCACCCTGCGCATGAGCGCCCTCTCCAAGGTGAAGCTCGGCGTCACCACGCTGGCCGAGGCCCTCGGCAACACCGCCCCCGACAAGTTCTGAACCCCAGACGGCCCGCCCCTCGCGCCAGGCGCGCGGCGGCGGCCCACGGAGCCTCCTCATGGCCAACCTGCACCAGCTCCTCAAGGCGATGGTCGAGAAGGGCGCCAGCGACCTCCACATCACCACCGGCTCGCCGCCCCAGCTCCGCATCGACGGCAAGCTGGTGCAGCTCAAGACCCAGCCGCTCTCGCCGGTGGACACCAAGCAGCTCTGCTACTCCATCCTCACCGACGCGCAGAAGCACAAGTTCGAGGAGGAGAACGAGCTGGACCTCTCCTTCGGCGTGAAGGGGCTGTCGCGCTTCCGCTCCAACATCTTCATGCAGCGCGGCGCGGTGGCCGGCGCCTTCCGCACCATCCCCTTCAAGATCCTGACCTTCGCCGAGCTGGGCCTGCCGGCCATCGTCACCGACCTCACCAAGAAGCCGCGCGGCCTGGTGCTGGTGACCGGCCCCACCGGCTCGGGCAAGTCCACCACGCTGGCCTCCATCATCGACAAGATCAACACCGACCGGCACGAGCACATCCTCACCATCGAGGATCCCATCGAGTACCTGCACCCGCACAAGAACTGCCTGGTCAACCAGCGCGAGGTCGGCGCCGACACCCAGTCCTTCAAGAAGGCGCTCAAGTACATCCTGCGCCAGGACCCGGACGTGGTGCTGGTGGGCGAGATGCGCGACCTGGAGACGGTGGAGGCGGCGCTGGTCATCTCCGAGACCGGCCACCTGGCCTTCGCCACCCTGCACACCAACAGCGCGGTGCAGACCATCAACCGCATCCTGGACGTCTTCCCGCCCTACCAGCAGCCGCAGGTGCGGGCGCAGCTCTCCTTCGTGCTGGAGGGCGTGCTCACCCAGAACCTGCTGCCCAGGGCGGGCGGGCCGGGGCGGGTCCTCATCGTCGAGGTCATGGTGCCCAACGCCGCCATCCGGAACCTCATCCGCGAGGACAAGGTCCACCAGGTCTACTCGCAGATGCAGGTGGGCCAGTCCAGGTTCGGCATGCAGACCTTCAACCAGAGCCTGGCGGCGGCGCTGGCGCGCCGGCTCATCACCCCCGAGGAGGCGCTGGGGCGCTCCTCCGACCCGGACGAGCTCAAGAACCTCATGTCCACCGGCGCCGGCATGGCCCGGCCGGCGGTCAACCCGGCGGCGCGGTAGCGGCCGCCGATTCGACCCCCACCGGCCCCTGCGCTAGCATCGGCCCCCGAGAGCGAACGAGGCAACCATGGCCCAGGCCGCAGCCGTCACCCAGAAGACCAAGACCGCGCCGGCGGTGAGGAAGACCCCGGTCTGGAAGTGGTCCGGCAAGACCAAGCAGGGCGAGGTCAAGTCCGGCGAGATCGAGGCGCAGGACGCCGGCATGGTGGAGCAGCGGCTCCGCCAGATGGGCATCGAGCCCACCAGGGTGAAGAAGAAGGCGGCCGAGCTCCACCTGCCCAGCCTGCCGGGCTTCGGCGGGGGGGTGCAGACCAAGGACATCCTCATCTTCACGCGGCAGTTCTCGGTGATGATCGACGCCGGCCTGCCGCTGGTGCAGGCGCTCGACATCATCGGCACGCAGAACGACAACGCCGCCTTCCGCAGGGTCCTGATGACCGTCAAGGGCAAGGTGGAGGCGGGCTCCACCTTCGCCGACGCGCTGGCGGACCACCCCAAGGTCTTCGACGAGCTCTTCGTGCAGCTGGTGCGCGCCGGCGAGATCGGCGGCATCCTCGACACCATCCTGCAGCGGCTCGGCGCCTACATCGAGAAGAACGAGAAGCTGAAGCGCCGGGTCAAGGGCGCCATGGTCTACCCGG
>JANNKC010000019.1:0-1889 GCA_031396105.1 Anaeromyxobacter sp. | reverse complement strand
GGTGATGGCCGTCCTCATGGGCATCGCCTACCTGGTCTCCAAGACCACCGGCTTCAACGCCATCATGGCCGCGCCGGCCGTCTTCGCCTTCGGCCTGGTGGCCTTCGGCTTCCTCGGCATGGGCCCGGTCACCATCGCGGTCGACTCCTACGGCCCGGTCACCGACAACGCCCAGTCGGTCTACGAGCTCTCCCTCATCGAGAACATCAAGGGCATCAAGGCCGAGGTGAAGAAGGACTTCGGCTTCGAGCCCAACTTCGAGAAGGGCAAGGAGTTCCTCGAGGAGAACGACGGCGCCGGCAACACCTTCAAGGCCACCGCCAAGCCGGTGCTCATCGGCACCGCCGTGGTGGGCGCCACCACCATGATCTTCTCGATCATCGTGACCATCGCCAACATGAACGCCGGCGGGCACGCTGGCGAGGGCCCGCTCGACATCGCCAAGCTGCAGGCGCTGCTCGACGGCGTGGCCGGCCACTTCTCCATCCTCGAGCCCATGTTCCTGCTCGGCCTGCTGCTGGGCGGCTCGGTCATCTACTGGTTCACCGGCGCCTCCACCCAGGCCGTCTCCACCGGCGCCTACCGCGCCGTGGAGTTCATCAAGAAGAACATCAAGCTGGAGGACGGGGCCGAGCGGGCCTCGGTCGAGGACTCGAAGAAGGTCGTCGAGATCTGCACCGTCTACGCGCAGAAGGGCATGTGGAACATCTTCATGGTGGTCTTCTTCGCCACCCTGGCCTTCGCCTTCCTGGACGAGTACTTCTTCATCGGCTACCTCATCTCCATCGCCTTCTTCGGCCTCTTCCAGGCGCTCTTCATGGCCAACGCCGGCGGCGCCTGGGACAACGCCAAGAAGATCGTGGAGACCGAGCTCAAGGCCAAGGGCACGCCGCTGCACGACGCCTGCGTGGTGGGCGACACCGTCGGCGACCCCTTCAAGGACACCTCCTCGGTGGCCATGAACCCGGTCATCAAGTTCACCACCCTCTTCGGCCTGCTGGCCGTGGAGCTGGCGCTGCAGATGACCGCCGGCGGCCAGGGCCCGCTCCGCATCGCCCTCTCCTTCGCCTTCCTGGCGGTGGCGCTCTTCTTCGTCTACCGGTCCTTCTACGGCATGCGCATCGAGTCGAACGTCAAGGGCACCTAGCGTGACCGCGGAGCGTGACGCTCCGCACGATCCGAGGGCGGTGCTCGCCAGCGCGTGCGCCGCCCTCAAGATCTTTCCCCTGCCGGGCGTCGTCCTCCTGCCGGGCGCCCCGGCCCCCTTCCACCTCTTCGAGCCGCGCTACCGGGCGCTCGGCGCCGCCGTCCTGAGCGGCGACCGGGTGCTGGCCGTGCCCACGCTGGTGGATCCGGCCGAGGCCATGGACGCGCGGGCCGCGGTGCGCCCCATCGCCGGCGCGGGGCTGGTGGTGGCCGAGCAGCGCAACCCCGATGGCACCATCGACCTCGTGCTGCGAGGGGAGGTGCGGGTGCGGCTGGTGGAGGAGCTGGAGCGCGGCGCCCGCCCTCACCGAGGCGTTCCGGGTGGGCCCGCGGGCGGCGACGGCGGCGCCTTTCCGTACCGCGGCGTCCCCGGTCGGCTCGCGGGCGACGACGGCGGCGCCTTTCCGTACCGCGGCGTCCCCGGTGGGCACGCGGGCGACGACGGCGGCGCCCTTCCGGGTGGGCTCGCGGGCGACGACCCCGCCGCCCTTCCGTACCGCGAGTTCCGGGCCGAGCTGCTGCACGACATCTACCCGGCCGGCGGCGCCGGGCCGCTCATGGGCGACGTGGAGGCGGTGGCGCAGCTGGTCTACGAGCTGGCCGGGCTGCTGCCGCCCGAGTCCGGGGCCGGCCAGCTGGCCGAGGCGGTGGCCCGCATGCGCGTCCCCGGGGCCATGGCCGAC
>JANNKC010000009.1:0-3828 GCA_031396105.1 Anaeromyxobacter sp. | reverse complement strand
CAGGCCGCCGCGGCCGGGCTGCCGGCCGAGCGGGCGGTGGCGCTGGCGCCGGGCGACGAGGGGACTCGCACCTACGGCCACCTGCGCACCCGGCTCGAGGCGCTGGCCCGCGCCACCTCGACCCGGCTGGTGCTGGCGCGGCTGGACCGGACCGCGCTCTGCGACTCCGACGGCCGCCACGCCATCGGGGACGCCCTGCCGGCGCTGGAGCGCGACCGCTTCGAGCTCGGCGAGGTGGCGGAGGGCCGGCCGGCGGCCAGCCAGGTGCTCTTCGAGGGGCGCGACGGCGAGCTCTACAAGACCGGCTACGCGCCGCTCACCGACGGGTCCGGCCGGGTGGTGGCGCTGCTTGCGGCCGACGGCACCGCCCCGTCCTTCGCCACGCTGCGAGGGTTCCGCACGCTCCTGGTGCTGCTGGCGGTGGGCGGCGCGGTCTTCGGCGCGGCGGCCGCGGTGGTGGCGGCCCACTCGGTGACCCGGCCGCTCCACGCCCTGGCCGCCGCGGCGCGCCGCATGGGGGCGGGGGATCTCGAGTCGCCGCTGCCGGCGGCCGGCGCCCGCGGCGAGGTGGAGACGCTGCGCCGGACCCTGGAGGAGATGCGCCAGGCGCTGCGCGCCCGGGACCGGGAGCGCGAGACCATGCTGGCGGGCATCGCCCACGAGGTGCGCAACCCGCTCGGCGCCATGGCGCTCTACGCCGGCGCGCTCGGCCAGGACCTGGCCGGCCGGCCCGAGGCGGCGCACGTGGCGCGCATCCAGCACGAGCTCGACGGGCTGGGCCGGCTGGTGGAGGACTTCCTCGACTACGCCCGCCACCGGCCGCCCGCGCTGGAGCCGGTGGACGCGGCGCGGCTCGCCGAGGAGGTGGGCCAGCTCTGCCTGCCGCTGGCGGAGGCGCGCGGCGTGGCGCTGGTGGCGAGCGGGGCCGGGGCCTTCGCCGCCGACCGGCACCAGCTCCGGCGCGCCGCCCTGAACCTGGTGCGCAATGCCATCGAGGCCTCGCCGCCCGGCGGCGCGGTGGAGCTCGGCGTCGAGGCGGGGCGCGGGGCGGCGGTGCTGACCGTCCTCGACCGCGGGCCGGGGCTGCCGGCCGAGGCGCGCGCCCGGCTCTTCGAGCCGTTCTGCACCACCAAGTCGGGCGGCACCGGGCTGGGCCTGGCGCTGGCCCGCAAGGCCGCGCTGGCCCACGGCGGCGAGCTCACGGTGGGCGATCGCGAGGGCGGCGGCACGGCGGCCCGCCTCTCGGTGCCGCTGCGCCCCCCGCCGGGAAAGGCGTGAACCACCGTGCGCGATTCCAACCTTCCCGGTCGCCCCGAGCGGAGGCCCGCCGTGGCGGGCCGAAGTCGAGGGGCGCCCCGCGGCGTGGAGCCATGACCCGCCTCCTCGTCGTGGACGACAGCGACGCCATGCGCGACGGCATGGTCCTCACGCTGACGCGGCTCGGCTACGAGGTGCGCGGCGTGAAGGGCGGCGCCGAGGCGCTGGCCGCCTACGCCCGGCGCCACGCCGACGTGGTGGTCACCGATCTCCGCATGGTGCCGGTGGACGGCCTCACGCTGGTGCGGCGACTGCGCGAGCTGGATCCGGAGGCCACCGTGCTGGTGGTGACGGCCCACGGCTCGGTGCCGGCCGCGGTGGAGGCCATGCGCGCCGGGGCCATCGACTTCGTGGAGAAGCCCTTCTCGCCGGAGCTGCTGGCGGCCCGGGTGGAGAAGGCGGCCGAGATCGCCCGAGAGCGGCGCGGCGCCCGCGACGCCCACGCCCGCGCCGCCGCGCTCGACGAGGACCGGGCCCGCGAGGCCGGGCCGCTCGGGCTGGTGGGCGCGTCGGAGGCCATGGCCCGGGTGCGCGAGCAGGTGAAGAAGGTGGCGGCCACCGACGCCACCGTGCTGGTGCTGGGCGAGTCGGGCACCGGCAAGGAGCTGGTGGCGCGCGCCCTCCACGACCAGAGCCGCCGGCGCGACCGCCCCTTCGTGCCGGTCTCCTGCGCCGCGCTGCCGGAGGGGCTGCTGGAGGCGGAGCTCTTCGGCCACGAGAAGGGGGCCTTCACCGGCGCGACCCGGCGCAAGATCGGCCGCTTCGAGCTGGCCGACGGCGGCACGCTCTTCCTCGACGAGGTGGGCGAGCTGCCGCCCGCGGTGCAGGTGAAGCTGCTGCGGGTGCTGCAGGAGCGCCGCTTCGAGCGGGTGGGCGGGGAGGAGACCATCGAGGTGGACGTGCGGCTGGTCTCGGCCACCAACCGCGACCTGAAGGCGCGCGCCACGGCCGGGGCCTTCCGCGAGGACCTCTACTACCGGCTCGCCATCGTGCCGCTCACGCTGCCGCCGCTCCGGGCCCGGCCGGGCGACGTGGCGCTGCTGGCGCGCCACTTCCTCGAGAAGCACGCCTCGCGCATCGGGCGGCGGCTCGACGGCTTCGAGCCGGCCGCGCTGGAGCTGCTGGCGCGTCACGCCTGGCCGGGCAACGTGCGAGAGCTGGAGAACGCCGTGCAGCAGGCCATGGTCTTCGCCGAGGGGGCGCTGGTGCGCGCCGACGAGCTGCCGGCCGCGCTGCGCGACGCGCCGCCCGCTCTGCCCGTCCCCACCGGCGATCGGCCGCTCCCCGAGATCCTCGACGACCTGGAGCGGCAGCTGGTGGCCGACGCCTTCCAGCGGGCGCGAGGAGTGAAGGCGGAGGCGGCGCGCCTGCTCGGCGTGAAGCCCTCGGCGCTCTACTACAAGCTGGAGAAGTACGGCATCGGCACACCCGGCGAGGGCGAGGGGGGCGAGGGGTGAGGCTGACGCGGCGCGCGCGAGGGCCCTCCGGTCGCCGGGAGCCTGAAGCCCCCAGGGGCCGAGCGGCATCCACCGGCCACCTCGGATTTCCGAGGGGAGGCGCGGGAATCCGCGCGGCACCGGCGCCGCGGCCGGAGCGCCCCCGCGCCACCACGGAGGAATTCCGGGAGGCAGGGCGGCACGCCCCTTGCTCTCCCTCCCGGGTGATGAACCGCGCCCACGCCGCCCACGCGCTCGCCGCCGCCGCGCTCCTCGCCCTCCTCGGGCCCGGGCCGGCGCTGGCCGACCCGGCCGAGGAGCGCGAGGCGGTCAATTTCCTGGGGTTCACATTCGTCAGTGGCAAGTCCCGGCGCGGGGGGTTCCAACTCCAGCGCAAGACCAGGGCTGATCGGCTGCGAGCGGCGCTTCGGGAAGTCAAAGACGAACTCGTCAAGCGCATGCATGTCCCAATTCCGGAACAGGGCCGATGGCTGCGGATGGTGGTTGCGGGGTATTTCGCGTATCACGCTGTGCCTACGAACTTCCAAGCCCTCGCTGCCTTTCGGCAGCATGTTGTGGACCTCTGGCGGCGCACGCTGCGGCGCCGCAGCCAGAAGGACCGCACGACCTGGCAGCGGATAGACATGATCGCTCAAGATTGGTTGCCTCTTCCTCGTATCCTTCATCCGTGGCCGAGCCGGCGCTTTGCCGTCAAACACCCGAGGTAGGAGCCCAGTGCGTTAATTGCGCACGCTGGGATCTGTGCGGGGGGTGCTCGGCAACGAGCATCCCTACCGCGATCGGTTTCCTTCGGTTCTTCAGTTGAAGTAGGCAAATCCGATTCTGTCGAATTCGCCGGAAACCGCCGCCTTAAGTTCCAACTACGTCTGGGACATCACCCGAAGGTCTGATCGCTCATCGAGTTGTCTGCCGCGTTCGTCACGTTGAAGCAGACGCGCTTCTCCCATAGCACGCGGTGCTGGATCGCGATGATCGCCCAGGGGCGGCTGGTGTCGCGCTGGCGAAAGTTCCAGAAGAGCTTGTAGTTCGGCCACTCAACGGACAGGCAGATCGC
>JANNKC010000003.1:0-2977 GCA_031396105.1 Anaeromyxobacter sp. | reverse complement strand
GAGGTTGTCGAGCACCACCAGCCTCGCGCCCACCCCGCCCGCCGCCGCGATGAGGCTCCGCTGGATGCGCGGCAGCTCGGCCCCCCAGACGGCCGCCGAGTAGGCCGGGTTCATGCAGTGGTAGACCACCGCGGCGCCGCGGGCCGCCTCGGCCGCGGCGGCCGGGTCGCCGGCCTCGGCCTGGACGAGCTGGGCACCCTCGAGATCGACCGGCTTGGCCGACCTGCGCACCAGCCGCACCGCGCAGCCTGAGGCCAGCAGCCGCTGGGCCAGCACGGGACCAACCTGTCCTGCGCCGAAGACGACGTGGAGTGGCCTGGGTCCTGACATGGGAGTCCTCCGGTTCAGCCGGTCGTGTATCCCAGGAAGTCGTCGACGTGAAGGGCGCAGCGTGTCGGCACGTCGCCTGCGGTGTCGCCAGGCCAGGCCGGGCCGGGCAGGCACCAGGCGACCTGCGTCAATTCGTGGGCGACCCGGGGGCACCGGCGGCCCTGGCGACGGAGCCCTCAGGCGCTCGCGGGCGGCGCGTCCGGTGACGCCTCGACCGGCTCGGCCGGCGGCGTCTCCTCGGTCCTGGCGGGCGCCTCCTCCGGGATCCGGACGCCGTGGCGCGCCGCCACGTTGGCCCGCACCTCGTCGGTGAGGCGTCGCTCCAGCGCCTCGCGGTCCGAGAAGAGCGCCCAGGCCGGGGCGGCTCCGTCCAGGTCGGCGCCGTGCGTCGAGGGGACGTCGCCCACCCAGGCGATGCGGTCCACCGGGCGCGGGTGGCTGTCGTAGGGCGACGGGTCGCTGCGCATCGCAGCCTCCACCTCGGTGGTCACCTCCGCCTCGGCCGGCGGCGTCGCGGGCACGTACTGGTAGAGGTTCCTCAGGCCGAGCCCGCCGTCCAGCACCTCGCGCAGCGTGGCGTCGGCGTGCTTGTCGAAGCGGACCGAGCGAGCCACCACGTGGGCCAGGCCGGCTGCGAAGTTGCGGCCGCCGTAGGCCAGCGCGGCCCAGCGGTCGGCCAGGACCTCCTGGAGGCGCGAGGCGCCCTGCGAGACGCGCAGGAAGAGCTTGTGGAAGTTGGTGACGAAGAGCCAGGCCGGGTTGTACCAGGCGGCGGCGCCGCCCGAGGCCAGCGCCTGGCCCATCTGCAGCAGGCTGCGCCTCACCGCCAGCGCCAGGCCGCCGCCGGCCGTGTCACGGTTCACGAAGTGGCCGTACTCGTGGGCCAGCACCGCCTTGAGCTGTCCCTGGGTCATGCCGTCGAGGAGCCCGACGCCGAGGATGAGGCAGCGCTCGGTGCGGCCGGTCAGCCGCCGCGCCAGGCCGCCCTGCTCGTAGACGGCGGCGTCCGTGCCGGGCGTGACGAAGACCACGTCGACCGGGCGGGTGCCGACGCGCGCCGCCGCCTGCTTCAGCGCGGCGCCGAAGCGCGGGTGCTCCTGCACCGCGAGCCGCAGGCCCGGGTCCTCGCCCTGCCGGCGCACCAGGCTCACCCACAGCCCCTTCAGCACCGCCCAGAGCGACACCAGCACCATGATGCCCACGATGACCGCCAGCTTGATGGGGATCCGGCCGATGGCGGCGAAGCCCAGCCAGACGCCGTAGCCGCCCGCTGCCACGAGCAGCACCACCAGCGGGAGGGAGAGGTAGTAGACGGCACAGGTGAGCCAGAGGACGGCGGCGTAGACGCGCCGCAGCGCCGCGCCGGCGCCTCCCCCGGCGCTCCGGGCGGCGGCCATGTGCCGGGCGCCGCGCAGGGTGACCGCCGAGAGCACGGCGCCGGCGGCGAGGAGCGTGGCGAGCACCACCGCCCACGCCCCCACGGCCCAGAGGAGCGGCGCGCCCCAGCGCGACCAGGTCGGCTCGCGCTCGTCGACCAGCCCCTCCAGCCGCGCCCCCTCCTCGGCGTCCAGCCCGGCCGCCCGCGCCGCCGCGAGGTGGCGCCGCGCGTCGCGGTACCGCTCGCGGAAGAGCGCACCGAAGACCCCGAGGTAGGAGGTGGCGAGCTCGCCGGGGGCGAGCACCTCCAGCCGATCGGCGCTGGTCTTCACGAGCTCGGTCGCCCCCGCGCGGAGCCCCACGAAGCCGGCCTGGACCGCGGTGGACACGTCCTGCCGGTCGCCCTCCAGGGCCAGCCCGGCGAGCCAGGTCGCCTCGTCGAGCTCGGCCTTGGCGGCGCGCCGCTCGGCGACCGGGGTGGCCAGCGTATCGGCGAGCGCGATCCGGTTGGCCGCGGTGGCGGCCGCGGCGACCGCGGCGCGGCAGAGCGGGAGCGCCCCGGCCTTGTCGCCGAGCCGGACCCGGGCGCGGCACTGCCGCCGCAGCGCGTGGTCGAAGCCGGGTGCCGCCGCGAGGACCGTGGCGTAGCCGTCGAAGGCCTCCTGCCAGCGCTCTGCGTGGTAGGCGGCGCCCGCTCCGCGGGCGGCCTCCAGCGCCTGCGGCGCGATCCTTGAGAGCTGCGCCAGGACCTCGGCCTCGAACTGGTCCCGCCGTGCGTCGGCCGGCGAGGCGCTCCCGGCGGCGAGGAGGGCGAGGGCGAGGAGGGCGACCTGCATGGCGGGCTCCAAGGGCGACCGGCGCCGACCGCGTGGCGTCGCGGCGGGCGGGCGCGTCGTGCATGGGAGCACCTGGGACGCCGGCCGTCCTTGACCTGGAGCGAGGGTCGGGGCGCCAGGACCAGGGGGGCGCACATGCACCCACCGCCCGCCGCGCCGGTCGCCCGTGCTACCTTCCGCGCCGTGCCCGTGGTGAAGCTCGTGCTGGAGTACGACGGGACCCGCTACGTGGGCTGGCAGGTGCAGCCCAACGGGCCGTCCATCCAGGCCGAGGTGGAGCGGGCGCTGGAGGGGCTCCACAAGGCGCCGCGCCGGGTCACCGCGGCCGGGCGCACCGACGCCGGAGTCCACGCGCTCGGCCAGGTCTGCTCCTTCTTCGAGGCCGAGCCGCTGCCGCTGAAGGCCTACGTGCAGGGCATGAACGCGCTCCTGCC
>JANNKC010000456.1:0-4181 GCA_031396105.1 Anaeromyxobacter sp. | reverse complement strand
CGCGCGCGAGCGGGCTAGAAACGGCCCGCCTCGCGCCGCGGTCCTCGTCTTTTCGGGAACTTACGACGCGGAGCGGCACGCCATGGGCTTTCGAGAGCACCTTCAGGAGGTCGTCCGGAGCGTCGACGGCGCGGTCGCCTGCTCCCTCATGGGCGCGGACGGCATCGAGGTCGACACCCACCTCGCCGACGACCAGCTCGGCATCGACATCCGCACCCTGCTCATCGAGTACTCCTCGCTCTTCCGGCTCGCCCGGGAGGCGGCGGAGACCCATCAGGCGGGTGAGGCGTCGGAGCTGTGCATCCAGACCGACAAGCTCCTCACCGTGGCCCGGCTCGTCACCACCGAGTACTTCATGGTCCTGGCGCTCCGGCCCGACGGGAACTTCGGCAAGGCCCGCTACATGCTGCGAATCACGGCGCCCAGGCTGAGGTCGGAGCTGTAGCGCCGCCGCCGCGCCGGGCGCCCGGGGGCGCCGCCCGCGGGCCACCTTCAACGACACCATTCCGGAAAGCAGGCGAAGCGAGATGGGCGACAGCATGGACACCTCGGCGTTCCGCCGCGGCCTCAAGATCGAGATCGACGGCGACCCCTGGGAGATCGTGGAGTTCCAGCACGTCAAGCCGGGCAAGGGCTCGGCCTTCGTGCGGACCCGCATCCGCAACCTGCTCAACGGCCGCACCATCGACAGGACCTTCAAGTCCGGCGACGTGGTGGGCAAGCCCGACCTCGAGGAGCGGGAGATGGAGTTCCTCTACCGCGAGGGCGAGCACTACAACTTCATGGACAACAAGAACTACGAGCAGACGTTCCTGACGGTGGAGCAGATGGGGGACGCCAAGAACTTCATCAAGGACAACACCACCACCCACATCATGTTCTTCAACGGCAAGGCGATCGGCGTGACGCTGCCGAACGCCATGGACCTGCGGGTGGCCAAGTGCGATCCGGGCGTCCGCGGAGACACGGTCTCCGGGGCCACCAAGCCGGCCCAGCTCGAGTCCGGCTACTCCGTCAACGTGCCGCTGTTCATCAACGAGGGCGACCTGCTGCGCATCGACACGCGCACCGGCGAGTACCTCACCCGCGTCGCAGGCTAGTCACCCCACCGTCAGCGCCCAGGAGCCCACCTCATGGCCGTGAAGCCGCCCAAGCCGCCCGCCAAGCCGTCCGAAGCCGCCGCCTTCTCCATCGAGGACGTCAAGAAGCTGGTCTCGCTGGTCGAGAAGACCGACGTGACGCACATCGCCTGGACCCGCGGCGGCGAGAAGGTCGTCATCCGCCGCGGCCCCGTGGCGGTGGCGGCGCCGGCCCAGGTGTTCCACGCGGCCCCGGTGGCGGCTCCGGTGGTGGCGCCCTCCGCCGCGGCGGCGGCGCCCAGGGTGGAGGCCAAGGCCGACGCCCCAGGCACCTACGTGAGCTCGCCGTTCGTGGGCACCTTCTACCAGGCCCCCTCGCCCGACTCGCCGGCGTTCACCGGGGTGGGCCAGAAGGTCAAGAAGGGCCAGGTCCTCTGCATCGTGGAGGCCATGAAGCTCATGAACGAGATCGAGTGCGAGGTCGACGGGACCGTCGCCGAGATCCTGGTGCAGAACGCCACCCCGGTGGAGTTCGGCGAGAAGCTCTTCCGCATCGTGCCGGGCTAGCCCGCGCCGCCGGAGGGCGCCCATATGTTCAAGAAGGTCCTCATCGCCAACCGGGGCGAGATCGCGCTCCGGGTCATCCGCGCCTGCAAGGAGCTGGGCATCGCCACCGTGGCGGTGCACTCCACCGCCGACGCGGAGTCGCTCCACGTCCGCTTCGCCGACGAGGCCATCTGCATCGGCCCGCCGCCGTCGAAGGAGAGCTACCTCAACGTCCGCTCGCTGCTGGCCGCCGCCGACGTGACGGGCGCCGACGCCATCCACCCCGGGTACGGTTTCCTCTCCGAGCGGGCCGACTTCGCCGAGATGGTGGTCAACATGGGGCTGAAGTTCATCGGCCCCCGCCCCGAGATGCTGCGCCTCATGGGCAACAAGGTGGCGGCCCGCGAGGCGGCCGAGAAGGCCGGCCTGCCGCTGCTCCCGGGCTCGCGCGGCTTCCTGGCCAACGCCGCCGAGGCCGAGCAGCTGGCCGGCGAGATCGGCTACCCGGTCATCTTGAAGGCGGCCGCCGGCGGCGGCGGGCGCGGCATGAAGATCGTCCGCGACGGGGCCTCGGTCCAGAAGGCCTTCGAGACCGCCTCCACCGAGGCGCTGGCGGCCTTCGGCGACGGCTCCATGTACCTGGAGCGCTACGTCGAGGAGCCCCGCCACATCGAGCTGCAGATCGTGGCCGACGAGTACGGCAACATGATCTGCCTGGGCGAGCGCGAGTGCTCGGTGCAGCGCCGCCACCAGAAGATGATCGAGGAGGCCCCCAGCCCGGCCGTCACGCCCGCCCTGCGGAAGGAGATGATCGAGGTGGCCCTCGAGGCCATGCGCTCCATCCGCTACAACAACGTCGGGACCATCGAGTTCCTGATGGACGAGCAGGGGCGCTACTACTTCATGGAGATGAACACCCGCATCCAGGTGGAGCACCCGGTGACCGAGCAGGTCTACGGGCTCGACCTGCTGCGGGAGCAGATCCGGCTGGCGGCGGGGGAGAAGCTGGAGCGGACCCAGGAGTCGGTCATCCCGCTGGCCCACTCCATCGAGTGCCGCATCAACGCCGAGGACCCGGTCAGCTTCGCGCCGTCGCCCGGCCGCATCACCGGCTACCACCAGCCCGGCGGCTATGGCGTCCGCGTCGACACCATGGCGTACGAGCAGTACAAGGTGCAGCCCTACTACGACTCGCTGGTGGCCAAGCTGATCGTCACCGGGGCCACCCGCGAGATCGCGCTGAAGCGCATGATGCGGGCCTTGAACGAGTACGTCATCGAGGGCATCAAGACCAACATCGCCTTCCACAAGCGGGTGCTCACCTTCCCGGCCTTCGTCCAGGGCAAGTACGACACCCGCATCGTGGACCAGATCCTGAACCCGCCGGCGCCCACCGGGGCGCCCCCGAAGCCGACCAGGGCGGGCTGAGAAACGCGAATAACCCCCCGATTTATCTGGGGGTTACGCCCTTGACCCACCGAAGGCCTTCCACTACGCTCAGCAGACCCGCTCGGTCTGCGCTGGCGCGTGTGGAGGTGCGCCCAGCGACGACGATCGGCCCCGTGGTCCCACGACCCGAGAGACGCTCCCGGCCCGATGGCAGTCGACAAGAACAAGATCATCGCCGAGGCGACCAAGCTCGTACAGAAGGGGGCCTACGAGAAGGCGATCCGGACCTACGAGAAGATCCTCGTCGAGGATCCCAAGGATGTCCGGGTCCTGCTCAAGGTCGGCGAGCTCTACCAGAAGAAGGGCGACGACCGGCTGGCCGCCGACGCCTTCAAGCGGGTGGCCGAGACCTACGCCGACCAGGGCTTCTTCCTCAAGTCGGTGGCCGTCTACAAGCAGATCGTCAAGCTCGACCCGGAGGAGGTGCGGGTCAACGAGCGCCTGGCCGCGCTCTACCAGCAGCTCGGGCTCATGTCCGACGCCATGGCGCAGCACCAGCAGATGGCGGCGGCCTACGAGAAGGCCGGCGACAGCGCCAAGCTGCTGGAGGTGCTGAAGCGCATGGTGGAGCTCGACCCGGAGAACATCGCCTCCTCCATCAAGCTCGGCGAGCTCTACCAGCGCGGCAACCAGGCAGGCCCGGCCCTGGACCACTTCCGCAGGGCCGCCGACTACCTGAAGAAGCACAACCGCGCCGACGAGTACCTGAAGGTGGCGGAGCGCATCGCCGTGCTGGCTCCCGACGACCTGGCGCTGACGCGCGAGCTGGCCAGCATCCACCTCGCCAAGGGCGACGCCAAGCGGGCGCTGGCCAAGCTGCAGGTCTGCTTCTCCAGGGACCGCAAGGACGTCGAGACGCTCAACATGCTGGCTCAGGCCTTCCGCGAGCTGGGGCAGGTGGGCAAGCAGCTGCAGGTCTACAAGGAGCTGGCCCGCGTCCACGACGAGAAGGGGCGCGCCAACGACGCCCGCTCCACCTGGCGCAAGGTGCTGGAGCTGGCGCCGGACGATCCGGACGGGCTGCACGCGCTCCCGGCCCAGGCCGTCGCGGCGACGCCCGCCGTGTCCCCGCCGCCTCCGCCGCGGGCCCCGCCGCCCGGCCCGCGG
>JANNKC010000410.1:0-3711 GCA_031396105.1 Anaeromyxobacter sp. | reverse complement strand
TCGAGCCGGCGCGCAGCGCGTTGGGCGTGCGCGTCACCTCCAGGATGAGCACCCGCACCGCCGTGGGCGCCGTCTTGTAGACGTCGAGCACGAAGGAGCAGACGCCGGCGATCTTCTCCGGGGCCGTGCCCGGCCCCTCGTGGATGGCCTCGAGCGCGGTGATGAGGATGGTCCACTGCTCCGCGAAGACGCTCTCCAGGAGCTCGTCCTTGTTGCGGAAGTAGTGATAGACGAGCCCGTAGGCCACGCCGGCCGCGCGCGCCACGTCGGCGACGCGGCAGCCGTGGTACCCCTTCTCCGCGAAGACCCGCACCGCGGCGTGCAGGATGGCGCGGCGCTTCTCTGGCTCGGCGGCGTCGGCGGCGACGCGGCGGGCCGAGGCTCTCTGGGGGCGCTGGGCGGTCACTCGTCACTCCGGGGTGGGGTCGGATTTCTAGCAGACACGCCCCTGCCGCCGGAAGGGACCCCGTCCGCCAGGTCGGGCGCCGCTACCGCCCCACCACGCCGCCGGCGCGACCCAGGTCGAAGGCCAGGGAGGCCCCCAGGTCGCCGCAGGCATCCAGGCGCACCGACACCCGGGCCCGGAAGCAGCGGCAGGGCGAGTCCCACTCGATGGACCCGACCTGCTGCTGGACCTCCCAGCCGCTGGCCGTGCGGGTGCCCGACCCCTGGCAGGCCGGCACCACGGAGGTGCGGACCGGCAGGAGCACGTCGTAGCCCACGGTGGCGGGACCCAGCCTGATCCGGGCGGCCAGCGTGCCGGCGGCCAGCGCGTCGGCCCCGACCGGCCGGGGGTCGAAGAGGTCATCCACGCCGGCCCCGAGCCGGCCGGACCCCCCCGAGCCCACGGCCAGCAGGCCGACCCGGAGCTCGTCGCCGCGCGAGTCGGCCAGGGCGAGGCGGAGCCGGATCTCGGAGAAGGCGTCGAGCCAGGAGTGGTAAATCGGCGCCGGCACCGCCACGAGCCGGCCCGCGATCCAGAGCCGGGCGTCCACCTCGCTGGAGACCGGCCCGCGCGCGGCGCTGGCCCTCAGGTACGCCTCGGCGAGGCGCCCGCCGCGCAGGTCGACCTCCTGGCCGAGCTCGGCCCGCAGCAGCTCCTCGTCACCGCGCACCAGCCTGGTCGCCACCGCGAGGCGCAGCTGGCTGGAGAGCCCCGGCGGTGCGGCCGCGGCCAGCCGCCGCCCCGGGAAGGTGACCCCGGCGCCGGCCGGCTCCGGTCCGCCGCGGTCCCAGCCGTCGTACCCGTAAGCCGGCAGCGGGCCGCCGGCCACGCCGCCAGTGGCGCGCCACTCCACCCGGGGTGACACCTCGTGGCGCAGGTCGCCGAAGCGGCGCGCCAGCCCGGTGGAGACCGTCAGCCCAGCCGAGCCCCAGGCGTTGGCGAGGGGCGAGCGGGCCGCGTCGAAGGCATAGCCGGCCGCCGCCCCGCGCAGCGAGGGGTCCACCGCCAGAGCGTCACCCAGCGTGAATGGAGCGGAAAGCTCGGCGCGGCCGTCCAGCCGGCTGGCGGCCAGCCGCTCCCCGGGGTCCCACCGGCCGTCGAGCTCCTGGCCGCCGGCCGGCTCCTTGGTCCAGCCGCGGTCGCCCGGCCCCACGCCGTCGGCACCGCCGTCCGAGGTGACGCCGTTGGGGGGGGCGAAGCGGGAGAGGCCGGCCCGGCCGGACAGCCTGAGCGGGCCCGCCAGGGCCACCGGGAGCAGCGTGGCGGAGAGGGCCGGCCAGCGGTGGAAGGCCGGCAGCTTGCCTCCGAAGAGGCCGCCGTCGACGGCCGCCAGCGCCCCGGTGCTCGAGACCGGCTCGAGCCAGGCGGCCGAGAGCTCCACCTCCCCGTCCTCCCGGCGATGCGACAGGGTCGCCGCGGAGCGGCGGACGGTGGCGTTGCGCAGCAGCACGTCCGGCGTGAAGTCGCGGACGTAGAGCGGGTCGCCCACCAGGTCGAGGTCCGCCCGCAGGGCGGTCCGCGGCGAGAGCCGCTGCGCCCAGCCGCCGCTGAGCGCCAGCCGCAGACCGCGAGCCCCGTCCGCGCCCCGCAGCGGGTTGACGCCCCCGGGAGGGTCCAGCTCGTCGTCCAGGTCCCAGAGCAGGTCCGCCTGCAGCCGCCCGGCCGCCTCCACCACCGGCGTCCAGCGCAGCTCCAGCGAGCCGCCCGGCCCGCGCGCCGAGGGCTTGCCGTCCAGCGCGCCGACGCGCCCGATGAACCAGGCCGGCGTCACCGTGCGCCCGAAGAACCACCGCGGCGTCACCGTCAGGTCGGCGGTCGGGCCGAGCGTGAGGAAGTAGGATTGCCCCACGGTGATGCCGGTCACGCCGGCGGAGGCCAGCTCCGGCGCCAGCAGTCCGCTGACCCGCTCGCCCAGGGGCAGCGAGATCCAGGGAAAGGCGAAGACCGGCACCGGACGCTTGATGAAGAGGAAGCGAGGCGTGACCCAGAGGACGGGCCAGGTGAGCTCGACCCGCTCGCCCGGGTGGACCACCGCGCCGGCCGCCCGGAGCTCCCAGGAGGGCGCGCCCTCTGGGCAGTCGCACGGCGTGACCCGCGCCCCCTCCAGGCGGAGCGCGCCGCCAGGCCCGCCGCTCACCTGGTCGGCGCGCGCCGTGATGACGTTGCGTCCGCACAGGGCCGCCTCGGCGGGCGTGGTGACGGCCGTCAGGTCGGTGGGACCATCCTTCAGGAAGGCCACCACGCCGCGGGCCTCGAAGTCGCCGTCCAGGATGGCGTGGATCCCCTCGGCCGCCACGGCGCGGGTGGCGTCGGTGAGGAGCACGCCGCCGCTGGCCTCCACCACCCCGCTGCGCGGGTCCCAGCGGGCCGCGCCGGCCCTCAGCCGCACCACGCCACGCGAGATGACCACGCCGCCCTCCAGGCGGTAGGTCCCGCTGGCGACGTCGTAGATGGCGGAGGCCGCGTCGACGCGAGCGTCCCCGGGGCCGCCCGGCAGGGCGACGGCGCCGAGGAGCCCGGCCGCGACGAGGGCGGCGAGGGCGTGCACCGGGGGAGTCTACTGCTTCGGCGCGGGCTCGGCCGGCGCTTCGACGGCGGGCTCGTCGGGGGCCACGATGGTGCCCTCCTCCGGCGCCACCAGGGTGCCCGCCTCGCCCGGCGGCAGGTCGCCCGGCGGGACCGGGGCCGCGGCGGGCAGGGGCCGCTCGAAGTCGATGGCCAGCATGTCCCCCTCGACCTTCTGCCGATAGGGGACGCGCTGCCTCAGCTTGATGTCCACCACGTAGGCCGACCCCTGCTTGCTCGGCGTGATGAGGGCCACCGGCGAGGAGAAGAAGGAGGTGTCGAGGAAGCGCGTGTCGTTGCGGCGGGTGGCGCGGGTGTTCTCCAGCTCGACGCGCACCGTGTCGTCGCCCACGTCGGTGACCGTGAAGCGCGGCGTCACGCTGGTGCGCACGTAGACGCGAGAGGCGCCGGGGAGCTGGCGGAAGCCGACCTCGGCCAAAGTGTGAATGGTCGGATTGCGCTCACCGCGTTCGATGGCGCCGACGTAGGTTCTGTGCTGATCGGAAAGTTCGGCGAAGTCCTCTTGGGAGACGCCAAACCCGGCACGCTTCTTGCGAATGGCGTCTCCGATGAGTTTGCCGATTTTCTCCGGGCTTGGAACATCAGGCTTCGCGGGCATCTGTCCGCGCCAGCCTATCAATACGCCTACTTTTGGGCGACAGACGAGAGTTGGCAGTTTGCCCTTGCGGTCGCGCCTCCTG
>JANNKC010000398.1:0-3925 GCA_031396105.1 Anaeromyxobacter sp. | reverse complement strand
GCGCGTGCCAGCGCCGCCGCGGCCGCCTCCGAGCCTGGCGTCGCCGAGCGTGCCTCCGGCGGGACCGGCGCCATCGCGCGCGGCCCGGCGGGCGGGGCGTGGCGGCCTCGCCGCCGGGCGGCCCGCCACAGGAGCAGCGCCGCCACCGCCACCGCCGCCAGGAAGACGGCCCGGCCCAGCGAGGCGTACCGCTCCGCCTCGGCCGTGCCCAGCGCCTCGAGCAGCCGGTCCCACAGGTCGGAGAGGAGGAGCCGCAGCGCCGAGCCGTCGAACGGACGAGCGCGGAACTCGGGGCGCGACAGGACCTCCGCCAGGGCCGCCCGGTCGGCCTCGGTGGCGCGCAGGGCCTCCCCCGCCAGCTGGCTCACGGCCTGGCCTCCAGCCGCGCCGCCCAGGCCGTGAGGTCCAGCCCCTCCGTCCGGGCGCGCCGCTCGAAGTAGAAGACGGCCACCGCGGTGAGCGAGAAGGGCTGCAGGGCGGCGCTGGCGCAGGTCTCGAAGACGGCCAGCCCGAGCTCCAGCGCGGGCGGCAGGGCGCCAGGCAGGAGGGCGGCCGGGCCGCCGCCGGCGGCGCGCGCCGCCAGGAGCCGCGGCAGGCTGGCCAGGCCGTTCACCGCCAGCGCCAGCACGAAGGTGGTGAGGAGCAGGAGCGAGGCCCGCACCCCCGCCCGCTCCAGCAGCGGCTGCCCGGGGCGCGGGGCCATGAGCCGGCTGGACCGGCGCAGGGCGGAGAGGCCCCCACCGCCCTCCACCGCGGCCGCGGCCGGGGCGAGCAGGGTGCGGAGCAGCGCCACCAGGAAGAGGACCAGGGCGCCCACGGCGGCGGCGGCCAGCCCGACCACGGCGCTGGTCGCCGAGCCGGCGCGCGCGGCCAACCAGAGGCCGGGGAGGGCGCCCAGCGCCGGCGCCAGCGTGAGCGCGGCGAGCTGCAGCGTCGCCCCCGCCGCGATGGACCAGGCCCGCGCCAGCCGGGAGGGGGCCGGTGCGGGGAGGCCGCCCGCCAGCGAGGGGGCCACGATGGCGGCGGCGGCGGCCGTGGCCAGGAACTGCAGGAGCACGAGCGCGGCCATCACGCCCATGAGCGGGCCGGCCAGGCCGCCGACCCGCGCCGCCAGCGCCTGCGGTTCGGCGAGGAGAGGCAGGAGGTCGCCGGTCCGCGCCGAGGTGAGCCGCAGCAGCAGGAAGGCGGGCGCCTGGATGAGCAGCATGGCCACGAAGAGCGAACGGAAGTGGCGCAGCGTCAGCGCCACCGCCCGGTCGATCATCCCGCCCACGCCGAGCGGACGGATGGAGAGGTCGCGGGGCGGGGCCACGCCGCCGAGCATAGCCCGGGGTGGGGCGTGCGGTGGCTGGGCCACGGCCCGAGCAGCGCGGCGGCGTTTGACGCGCCCCGGGGAGCGGGGCGAGAATCGGCCTCCCTATGCCAATGCGGGTCACGTTGAATGGTGAGCAGCGCGAGCTGCCCGACGGGCTGACGGTCGCTGCCCTCCTGGCCCACCTGGGCGTCAAGGCGCCGCGGGTGGCCGTCGAGGTGAACGAGTCGGTGGTCACCAGGGATCGCCACGAGCTGCACCGCATCGGCCCCGGCGACTCCATCGAGATCGTGGCCTTCGTGGGAGGCGGGTAGCCGTGGCCGACACCTGGTCGATCGGGACGCACCTCTTCACCAGCCGCCTGCTGGTGGGGACGGGGAAGTTCCCCTCCTTCGAGGTCATGCAGCGGGCGCACCTGGCCTCCGGCGCCGAGATCGTGACCGTGGCGGTGCGGCGGCTCGACCTCACGGCCAGCGGGGCGGCCTCCCTGCTCCAGTGGATCCCGAAGCACATGACGCTGCTCCCCAACACCGCCGCCTGCTTCACGGCCGACGAGGCCATCCGCACGGCGCGGCTGGGGCGCGAGCTCGGCATGGGCGATCTGGTGAAGCTGGAGGTCATCGGCGACAGGCGCACCCTCTTCCCCGACGTGGTCGGCCTGGTGGACGCGGCGCGGGTGCTGGTGAAGGAGGGGTTCATCGTCCTGCCCTACACCAACGACGACCCGGTCACGGCGCAGCGGCTGGAGGACGCGGGCTGCGCCGCGGTCATGCCGCTCGGCGCCCCCATCGGCTCGGGGCTGGGCATCCGCAACCCCTACAACCTGCGCATCATCATGGAGGCGGCCAAGGTGCCGGTGCTGGTGGACGCCGGGGTGGGCACCGCCAGCGACGCCGCCATCGCCATGGAGCTGGGCGCCGTGGCCGTGCTCATGAACACCGCCATCGCCGAGGCGAGGCAGCCGGTCCTGATGGCCGAGGCCATGCGCGACGGCGTGGCGGCGGGGCGCAAGGCCTTCCTGGCCGGGCGCATCCCCATGAAGCTCCACGCGGCGGCCTCCTCGCCGATGTCGGGGTTGATCGCGACGTAGGGGACGCGCCGGGCGCGCCGCTACCCCACCGGCTCGATGGCCTCGATGGCGTCCACCGTGAGCCGGAAGCAGCGGCTCGGGCGGCTCCAGGCGCCGGAGGCGAAGCCGGCCACCACCTTCTCGAAGGCCACCGGGTGCTCGGCCTGCCCGAACTCCTCCACCCGGCCGCGCAGCACGAAGCCGCGCCCCTCGTCCAGGTCGAGCACCAGGCGCGTCTCCAGGGGGTTGCGCGTCACGTTCATCCAGGTCTTGAGCGCCAGGCCGTCGCCGTGGAAGAGGAGCAGCCGCCCGTCCTTCACCTCGTGGTGGAAGACGAAGCGCGGGGAGATGTTGGCCGTCTCGCCCACGGCGCAGAAGGCGTGCCGCACCTCGCCGCACAGGTCGCGCACCTCGTCGAAGGGGATGCGCTCGAAGAACCTGAGCGCGTAGGGGCTGTGGTGCACGGTGAAGAGCTGGCTGCCATTCACGGTGAGTGTGCTGCCATCCTCCTCGAAGAGGGCCGCCTGGCCGGCGCCGGAGAGGGGCGCGCTCTTCACCTGGTAGCCCTGATAGCGCTCGGGCCGGGTCAGGTGGACGGTGAGGCACTCGCCCTGGCGGGGCCGGAGCGGCAGCGGGCCGGCCAGCCGGACCCTGAGCTCCCGGGCGGAGGGGCCGGGCTCCACGCCGCGCAGCCGGTGCACCGACACCTGCGCCTGGGTGCCAGCGCGGCTGGTGGTGGCCATGTAGGCCAGCACCTGGCCGCCCGGCACGGTGGGGAAGCGCGGCGCCTGCCTGGCCTTCTGCCCCTCGAAGAACTCGAGGAAGCGCTGGAGGTCGCTCGACACGGTTCGCCCCCTTCCGACAAGATGGGCGGACAGTAGCGATGGCCCTCCCACCTGTCCACCTGATCACCGACCGCCGGCTCGCGCCCGATCTCCCGGCGCGCGTCGCCGCGGCGCTGGCCGGCGCCCCGCCGGGGGCGGTGGCCATTCACCTGCGGGAGAAGGACCTCGGCGGGGCGGCGCTGCTCGCGCTGGCGCGTGCGCTGCTCCCCATCTGCCGCGCGCGCGGCGCGCTCCTCCTCGTCAACGACCGGCTCGACGTGGCGCTGGCCGCCGGCGCCGGCGGAGTCCACCTGCCCGCGGCCGGGGTCCCGCCGGCCGAGGCGCGGCGGCTGCTCGGGCCCGGCGCGCTGCTGGGGGTCTCCTGCCACTCGGCCGCCGAGGTGGTGCGCGCCCGGGAGGGAGGCGCCGGCTTCGCCACCCTCTCGCCGATCTGGGCGACGCCGTCGAAGCGGGCCGACGGGCCGCCGCTGGGGCTCGGCGTGCTCGCCGCGGCGGCGCGGCTCGGCCTGCCGCTGGTGGCGCTGGGTGGCGTGGAGCCGGAGAACGCGGCCCAGGCCGTCGCCGCCGGAGCCGCCGGCGTGGCCGCCATCCGGGCCTGGCTCACCGGGCCTGATCCCGCGGCGGCGGTGGCGGCGCTGCTCCAGGCCGCGCTACGGTGCCGGGCCCCATGACCTCCACGCGCGCTCCCGCTCCCCGCGG
>JANNKC010000389.1:0-2589 GCA_031396105.1 Anaeromyxobacter sp. | reverse complement strand
CTCCTGCAGCGCGCGCGTCTCGGCCGACCAGTTCACCGAGGCGGTCAAGGAGGCGGCCTTCAAGTCGCGCATCGAGCTGGCGCTGGTCGGCGAGACGCGCCAGCCGGCCGACCACCCCGTGTCCCTCCAGTTCAAGGAGGGTCGCTACCTGAAGGCGCTGGTGCTGCGCCGCCTCTCCTGACGGGTGGTCCCTCACCTCGGACCGCCGAGCCGAGTGGGTTGCGTGGACCCCGGGTGGCCGGGCCGATCAGGCCGGGCCACGACGGTCGGTCGGGGTCGCCGCCAGCGGAAGCCGCTGCTGGTGCGGGGTTGACGCGTCCTGGGGCCATCCGCCTACACGGCCGATCCGGCCCGGCACGCCGCGCGCAATGGCTCGTTGACGTGGGCGCGCCGTCGGGGCCGCCCGAGGCGAGCAGTCGGACGCAGCAGCGCGGGGAGACTGACCATGACGACGATGAAGCGGTTCGGGATGCTGGTGGCCCTGGTGGTGCTCGCGGCGTGCGGCCCGCAGGAGGCCCAGCTCCAGCAGCTCCAGATCTCCCCGCTGGTCACCGAGGTGACCGAGAACTTGCAGGCCAACGTGGTGGCCACCGCCGTCTACAGCGACGGCTCGACGAAGGACGTCACCGCCGAGGTGGCCTGGTCCACCGTGGACGCCGCCGTCGCCTCCGCCGGCGCCGGCGTGGTGCAGGCCGCCGCCCCGGGCAGCACCTACCTCACGGCGGCCTACGCCGGCCTGGAGACCTCGGCCCGCGTCGAGGTCATCGCCGCCACCCTCCTCTCGCTCCGGATCGACACCGACGCCGCCTCGCTGCCGGCTGGCCTGACGGCCCGCGCCACCGCGTCCGGCACCTTCTCCGACGGCTCGACCCGCGACGTCACCGCCGCCGTGGTCTGGTCGGCCTCCAGCGCCGTCGTCGAGTTCCAGGCCGGTGGCCAGGTGCGCGCCGTCCGCGCCGGCGTGGTCGAGCTGCGGGGAACCATCGGCGCCACCGCCGCCGTGGCCCCCTTCGAGGTGACCGACGCCGCCCCGGTCTCCATCACCGTCCAGGGCGTGGGCGCCGAGCTGGCCCTCGGCGTCGACTTGCCCATCCAGGTGGTGGCCCAGTACACCGACGGCTCGCTGCGCAACGTCACCGCCGACGCCAGCGTCCAGGTCCTCGACCAGGGCGCCGCCCTCCTCGACGCCCTGGAGGGCCTGGCCGGCCTGCAGTACCTCCGCGGCCTGCGGTCCGGCGCCAACGAGGTTCGCGCCACCTTCGCCGGCCTCTCGGCGGCGGCGCGGTTCCAGGTCGTCGCGGCGGCCGTCGACCACCTCACCATCCGCGCCTCCAGCGACGCCGTGAAGGCCGGCGACCAGTTCTCCTTCACCGTCATCGCCACCCTGACCGACGGCACCACGGCCGACCTGACCAGCCAGGTGGCCTGGACCTCCGCCGACCCGCTGCGCGTGCTGGTCTCCACCATCCTCGTGCCGGGTGGAGCCCTGGCCCTCTCCGCCGGCACGGCCACCATCACGGCCTTCGACCCGGCCAGCCAGATGGCCGCCTACTTCACGGTCACCGTCTCCGAGTAACGCTTCGACCCCGCCACCTTCCCCCCGACTGGCGGCTCGGCGCCCTCTGGGACCTCCCAGGGGGCGCACCCTCTCCCGGTCCACGGCGGCCGCTTCAGCGGCGCGGAGCCAGCGCGATGAGCACCAGCGAGATCACCGCGGCCCAGGCCGACGCCACCGCCCAGCGCGGCAGCCGCCCGGCCGGTCCGCCGCCCGGCGCCAGCGCGGCCTCCGCCCCCGGAGCCGGCGGCAGCCAGCGCTGGAACGCCAGCGCCGGCAGCGCCAGCAGCGACAGCCCCACCAGGAGCCCCGCCGCGGCGGCGCCGCGCTCCGGCGCCTGCTCCACCGCCTCGCTCCCCAGCGCGAGCGCCGTGGCCGCCGCGTTGTTCACCGCGTGGGCCAGGACCGCCGGGTAGACCGAGCCGGAGCGCCACGTCAGCCAGCCGTAGAGCGCGCCCAGGAAGATCAGGCCGGGGAGGCGCACCGGGTCGAGGTGCAGCGCGGCGAAGGCCAGCGCCGAGAGGGCGATGGCGGCCGGGGGCCGGGCGCGCAGCCGGAGCGCGGAGAGCAGGTGGCCGCGGAAGGCCAGCTCCTCGCACACCGGGGCCAGCCCCGCGGCCGAGGCGATCATGACGGCCCGCTCCCAGCCCGGCCGGCGGAAGACGCGCGCCACGTCGAAGGCCTGGAGCAGCCGGTCCGGCAGGACGGAGACCCAGAGCGCCTGGAGCGCGCCCCCCACCAGCATGGCCGCGGCGCCGATCACCAGCGCCAGGCCGAGCGCCCGGGGCGGCGGCGCCACCAGGCGCAGGAAGCGGGCCGGGGCGAGGCCGGCCAGGGCGGCCAGCGCCGCGGCCGGCAGCGCGAACAGGCAGAGCTGCGTCCAGACCAGGCCGGCGCCGGGCTGGACGAACTGCGCCGCCAGCGCCACCGGGTAGAGCGCCACCAGCAGCAGGATGAATGCGGCGGCGCGCGGGCGCGCCAGCGGGGCAGGCGGCGCCACCTCCGGCGGGCTGGCCTCCGGCGCGGGCTGGCCG
>JANNKC010000309.1:0-6360 GCA_031396105.1 Anaeromyxobacter sp. | reverse complement strand
GACGCGCCCCTTGGCCTGCAGCTGCGGCAGGAGCGCCTTGGCCATGTTGATGGGGACGGCGAAGCCGATGCCCGAGCCGATCTGCGGAGAGACGATGGCGGTGTTGATGCCGACGACCTCACCGCGCAGGTTGAAGAGCGGGCCGCCCGAGTTGCCCGGGTTGATGGCGGCGTCGGTCTGCAGGAAGTCGTCGTACGGGTTGCCGGAGTTCACGCCGCCGCGGTGCTTGGCCGAGACGATGCCGAGCGTGGCGGTCTCTCGCAGGCCGAACGGGCTGCCCAGGGCCAGCACGAAGTCGCCCTGCCGGAGCGCGTCGGAGTCGCCCAGCGCCACGGTGGGCAGGCTCTTGGGCGGGTTGCTCAGCTTGATCAGGGCCACGTCGGTGGCGGCGTCCTTGCCGATCACCTTGGCCACGTACTCGGTGTTGTCGGCGAGCCGCACCCGGATGTCGGTGGCGTCCTTGACCACGTGGTGGTTGGTGAGGATGAGCCCCTCCCCGTTCAGGATGAAGCCCGAGCCGAGCCCCTGGCCGCGGAAGCCCTCCTGGCCCTCCGGCGAGGGCTGGCCGAAGAAGCGCTCCAGGGGATCGCCCCGCCCCTGGCCGCGGTGCGGGCCGCGCGTCAACGTGGTGGTGGAGATGTTGACCACGGCCGGCTTGAGCCGCTCGATGAGCGGCGCGAGCGAGGTGCCCACCGGCACCTCGGCGGCGGGCGCGGCGGCGGTCGCCTCCCGGAAGATGGCGGCGGAGGCCGCCTTGGCCCCCCTGGTGTCGGCGCCGGCCTGGTCCTGGCCGGTGCAGGCGACCACCAGGGCGACGGCGGCAGAGGCGGCGATGAAGCTCAAGATGGTGCGTCGCATGGTGGGTCCCTCTCGTCCGGATGAAAGCGTGGAGATGCAGGTAAGACACCGCCGCGCCACGGGCTATTCCCAGGCGCCGCACGGCCCCGCACGGGGTGCGCCCCCAGTTGCCGTGGCGTGAGGCTGCAGGCGCGGGGCCTGGCATGCCGGCCGCGGCGCCCCGGGCGCTGGTCAGAGCCCGAGCAGCTGCGCGATCGACTTCTCGTCGGCGGGCGGGAACTCGTACTGGTCGAGCTCGTCCGGGCGCACCCAGCGGTGATCGTGGATGCGGGTGTGGAGCACGGTGCCCGAGACCAGCCGGCACCGGTAGACGCAGAAGTCGATGTCGTACTCGTCGTAGGCGTGCTCCACGTGGATGACGCGGTCGCTCACCTCGACGCCGATGCCCATCTCCTCGCGGAGCTCGCGCGCCAGGGCGCCCTGATCGGTCTCGCCCGGCTCGACCCGCCCGCCCGGGAACTCCCAGAGCAGCGGCAGGGAGGCGCGCGGCGGGCGCTGGGTGATGAGGTACCGCCCGTCCTGCTCGATCATCGCCCCGACGACGCGGATCTTCCGGCGCATGCGGCCTGTTCCCTTTCGCGGCCGCGCCGCCCTCACGGGGGGCGCGGCGGCCGGACGCAAGCGCGCGCGGCGGCGAGATTGTAGGATTCGGCGGGCATGGCGTCCATTCGCTTCCTGGGTGCGGCCGGCACGGTGACGGGCTCCCGGTTCCTGGTGGAGTCCGGGCCGGCTCGCCTGCTGGTCGACGCGGGCCTCTTCCAGGGGCCGAAGGAGCTCCGGCTGCGCAACCGCGCGCCCTGGCCGGTCGATCCCGCCAGCCTCGGCGCGGTCGTGCTGACCCACGCCCACATCGATCACAGCGGCGCCCTCCCGCTCCTGGCGCGAGGGGGGTTCGCCGGGCCGGTGCACGTCACCCCGGCCACCGGAGACCTGCTCGGGCTGCTGCTGCCCGACTCCGGGCGGCTCCAGGAGGAAGAGGCCCGCTGGGCCAACAGGAAGGGCTACTCCAAGCACGCCCCGAGCGCGGCGCCGCTCTACTCCGAGGAGGACGCCCTGGCGGTGCTGCCGCGACTGGCTCCCCTGCCCTACGGGCGGCCGCGCGCCGTGGCGCCGGGCGTGACGCTCACCTTCCACCGGGCTGGCCACATCCTGGGGAGCGCCACCGCCCTGCTGGAGCTGGCGGGGCCACCCCCGCTGCGCCTCCTCTTCAGCGGCGACCTGGGGCGCTACGGCGCCCCCATGCTCCCGGACCCGGAGGCGGCGGTGCGCGCCGACGTCCTGGTGGTGGAGAGCACCTACGGTGGGCGCCACCACCCCGAGGGCCCGGCGGCCCGGGATGCGCTGCGCCAGGAGGTGCAGGGCGCGGTGGCGCGCGGCGGCGCGCTCCTCGTCCCGGCCTTCGCCATCGGCCGCACCCAGGAGGTGCTCTTCACGCTCCGTGACCTGGAGGGGCGCGGCGAGATCCCCGAGCTGCCGGTCTTCGTGGACTCGCCCATGGCGGTGGACGCCACCCCCATCCACCTGGCCCACCGGGAGGATCACGACGACGAGATGGCGCGCCTCATCGCGGCGGGCGTCGAGCCGCTCCGGCCGCGCCGGCTCCAGTTCGCCCGCAGCCCGGAGCAGTCCAAGGCCATCAACCGCGTGGAGGGGCCCTGCGTCATCATCTCCGCCTCCGGCATGGCCACCGGCGGCCGCGTGCTCCACCACCTGGCGCGCCGCCTTCCCGACGAGCGGACCACCGTGCTGCTGGTGGGGTTCCAGGCGGCCGGCACGCGCGGCTGGAGCCTGCAGAACGGGGCGGCCACGCTGCGCATCCACGGCGAGGAGGTGCCGGTGCGCGCGCGGGTGGCGAGCATCTCCGGGTTCTCGGCCCACGCCGACGAGGCCGAGCTGTCGCGCTGGCTGGCCACGTTCCCGGTGCCGCCGCGCCGGACCTTCCTGGTGCACGGGGAGCCGTCGGCGCTGGCCGCCGCGCGCGGGCGGCTCGAGCGGCTGGGCTGGCCATGCGACGTGCCGCGCCACCTCGAGGCCTTCGAGCTCGGCGCGTGACCCTGCCGCCGGGCCCGCTGCTGCTCGACGGCGCCATGGGCACGGCGCTGCTGGCGCGCGGCCTGCCTCCCGGCGAGGTCCCCGAGGCCTGGGTGCTGGCGCGGCCCGAGGAGGTGGCGGCCGTGCACCGCGCCCACGCCGAGGCCGGGGCGCGAGTCCTCCTCACCTGCACCTTCAACGCCGCCTCGCTCCGCGCCAGCAACCGCCTGCCGCCCTCGCGGCTGGCGCGCGCCTGCGCCCGGGGCGTGGCGCTGGCGCGGGCCGAAGCGCGCGGGGGCCTGGTGGCTGGCGCGCTCGGGCCGCTCGCCGTCAGCGTCCCGGGCGGCGTGGCCCCGCCGCAGGCCGACCTCTCCGCGCCGTTCCTCGCGCCGGCCCGCGCCCTGGCGGCGGCCGGAGCCGACCTCCTCTGGCTGGAGAGCCAGTACGACGCCCGCGAGGCCGCCGCCGCGCTCTCGGTGGCGCGCGCTGCCGGGCTCCCGGTGGTGGTGACCTTCACCCTGTCAGAGCTCGACGGGCGGTTCGTGGCCGCGGACGGCGGGACCGCGGAGCGGCTGCTGCTCGCGGCGGTCCAGGGCGGCGCCGCGGCGGTGGGCGTGAACTGCGTGGAGGCGGGCCCGGCGCTCACGGCCCTGGCGGCCTGGGCCCGCGCGGAGCTCAGCGTACCCTTCGTGGCGAAGCCCAGCCCTGGCCAGCCCGGCGCGGTGCGCTCGCCCACCGCCTTCGCCGCCGCCCTGGCCCCGGCGCTTCGGGCGGGGGCGTGCTGGGTGGGCGGCTGTTGCGGGGCGGAGGCCGGACACGTCGCCGCCCTGGCCGCGCTGCTCCGCGATCAGGCCGACGCGCCGCGCGGGTAGGAGCCGAGCAGGTAGAGCCGGTGGACGCGCTGCCGGACGCCCTCCAGGGCCGCGGCTCCGGCCGGGTCCAGCCGGTGCCCCTCGAAGTCGAGGAAGAAGACGTAGTGGCCGAGCGCCTGCTTGAGCGGGCGGCTCTCCACGCGCGACAGGTTGATGCCGCGCGCCGCGAACTCGCCCATCACCTCGTAGAGGCCGCCCGGCCGGTCGCGGTCCAGGGTGAAGGCCAGACTGGTCTTGTCCCGGCCGGTGGGGGACTCGTCGGCCGGGCCCAGCAGGACGAAGCGGGTGGTGTTCTCCTCCGCGTCCTGGATCGACTCGGCGATGATCTCCAGGCCGAAGCGCCCGGCGGCCGCGCGCGAGCCGATGGCGGCCGCGCCGGGTGCCCCCTCCCCCACCTGCCGGGCGGCGTCGGCGGTGGAGTGGGTCGCCTCCAGCGCGGCGGCCGGGAGCCGGGCGCGCAGGAAGGCGGCGCACTGGCCGAACGGCTGCGGGTGCGACAGGACGCGGGTAAGGTCGGCCAGGCGCGTGCCGGGCCGGGCCAGCAGGTGCTGGCGCACCGGCAAGAGGACCTCGCGCCGGATGAGCGGGCCGGGCCGGTGCACCAGGAGGTCGAGCACCGTGCCGACCGCCCCCTCCAGCGAGTTCTCCACCGGGAGGAGCGCCGCGTCGGCGCGGCCGTCCGAGAGGGCGTCGTAGGCGTCGGCGAAGGAGGCGCAGGGCACCGGCGCCTCGGGGCCGCCGAGGTCGCAGCGCGCCACGGCCTCCTCGCTGAAGGTGCCGGGGGGGCCGAGGTAGGCGACGCGCATGGGCCAACCATAGCAGCCGCCCAGCCGTGAGCCAGCACCCGGCGTGGACCGCTCCCGGGCCGGCGGGCCGCCGAGCGGGCCGCCTTCAGCGCCCCGGACTGCCCGCCTGCAGCCGCTCCACCAGCGGCACCACCTCGCCCATCTCCGCCACCAGGTGGTCGGCCAGCGGCGCCAGCACCTGGCGGGCCGCGGCGCCCCAGAGCACGCCGACGGTGACGGTCCCCGCGGCGCGTCCCGCCGCCAGGTCGTGGTCGGAGTCCCCGATCATGACCGCCTCGCCCGGGGAGCGGTCGAGCCGCTCGAGCGCGTGACGCACCGGCATGGGGTCGGGCTTGCTGCGCGCCACCGTGTCGGCGCCCACCACCAGATCGACCAGCTCGCGCAGGCCGACGTGGCGCAGCGTCCGCTCCGCCCCCTGCTCCAGCTTGGCGGTGATGATGGCCAGCGGGTGGCCCGCCGCCCTGAGGGCCTGCACCGCCTCCAGGGCTCCCGGGAAGAGGTGCGTCATGCGGTCGTGATGATCGAGCCAGTAGGCCCGGTACCGGTCGAAGAGCGGCTGTACGTCCTCCTCGGCGCCGGCGAAGGCGCTGAGCTGGGCGCGGAGCGGCGTGCCGATGCCGGCGATCCACTCGGCGTCGGTGGGGCAGCGGCCGTAGCCCAGGAAGGCGTGGCGGACGCTGGCCAGGATGAAGGGGACGGTGTCGACGAGCGTCCCGTCGAGGTCCAGCAGCACGGCGATGGGGCGCACCACCGGGCGCGCGGTCACCGGCCACCCGGGAGCGACTCGATCGTGGTCTCGCCGAGCTCCACCTGGTGGCCGGATGGTCTGTGCGGGCGGAGGCTCAGCGGCTGTGGCATGCGCTCGAGGGTGGCCCGCCGGAGGAGGCGGCGCCGGAAAGGGCCGAGATCTAGCAAGTCCTGGGCGGAGGACGCAAATCCCGGTTGCGGGGAGGTTGGAGGGCCGCCGGCAACCGGCGGTCCGCGGGACGAAACGGTCCACGGCTGGGAACCGCTCGGCACCCGGAAGGACGAAGGGCCGGGACCCGGGGATTTCTCCCAGAGTTCCGGCCCTTTCCCGAGTGGGCGCTGTAGGGCTTGAATGGGTGCCCAAGACCAAGAAGGACAAGCCGAGACGCAGTGACTTCAAGGGCCTGATGGCGGTCCTGGTGAGGCTCGAGGATCGCCAGGACCAGGCCCTCACCGAGGTGGCGCTCAAGGACGCATAGGCGAAGGGTACGGCCAAGACCGACAAGAGCGAGATCGTCCGCGAGGCGCTCGACCTCCACCCGGGCCTGAAGGGTCGGCGCTAAAGGTGTGGGGCATTCAGGCAGGCGAACGGTACTCCGCTGTGCGAGGCACCAACGCCTCGCTGGGCGGAGAACTGTTCATGTCTCTACTTTGTCCCCACGAAGCTGAACGTCACCGAGGAAGAGGAAGAACAACCCGTGGCCGTTCCAGACCCCTGCCCGGTCAGAGTCGTACCATTCGCACTGAGGACGCCGCTGATCGAATTGAAGGTGATGGTCACGGAGGAGCAGGTCCCCATCGTGACGGGGGCGCAAACCAGCGCCCCGCTCCAGGTCACGCTATTCCCGCTACCGGATGCGATCACCGCACCAGAACCGTCGAAGCAGACTTGGGAAATCGTCGCACTAGTTCCAGACGCCGCCACCGTGAGTTCGCTTGAATAGTAACTGGGCGCAAACCCGGGGAAAGTTACAGTCGTGGTTCCGGTCCAAGCTCCGTTAACAGCCTGGTTGATGTCTGGCGGAGATGATTCGGTGCCGCTGCTT
>JANNKC010000297.1:0-12286 GCA_031396105.1 Anaeromyxobacter sp. | reverse complement strand
CGGAGAGCGCCCGGGCACCCTGGTGGCCACCTGGGGCGCCGCGGTGGCGGGCATCGCCCTGGCCAGGCTCCTCTCGCTGGTGGAGCCGACCGGCCTCCTGGCCGCCAACCTGGCGGGCGTGGCGGCCTTCCTCTTCATCTGGCTGCCGGATCGCCGCCTGCGGGCCCGCGGGGAGGGCTGGGACACCTGCGGCGTCCCCCGCCACGGCCTCGCCGATCCTCGCACCTGGCGCGAGGTGGGGCGCGGCGCCGGGCAGGGGCTGCTGGCCTGCGCGGTGATCTTCCCGCCCTTCGCCCTCGGCTTCTGGGCCTTCGTGAACCTCCTGCCGCGCCTCTCGCCGGACCTGGCGGGCTGGCTCGCCCCCTACCTGGGCGCCCCGCGCTTCGCCTTCCGGCTGCCCGACCGGCTGCCGCTCCTGGTGGCCGTCCAGCTCCTGGTGGTGGCCCTGCCGGAGGAGCTCTTCTACCGGGGCTGGCTGCAGACCTCCTGGTCCCGCGCCGCGCCCGGGCGCGGCGTCACGGTGCTCGGCGCGCGGCTCGGCGGCGGCTTCCTCGCCACGCAGGCGCTCTTCGCGCTCGGGCACCTGGTCACGCTGCAGCCCTGGCGGCTCGGCACCTTCTTCCCGGGCCTCCTCTTCGGGTGGCTCAGGGAGCGGACCGGCGGCCTGGCGGCCCCGGTGGTGGCGCACGCCCTCTCCAACCTCCTCCTGACCACGCTGGAGCGCTCCTTCTACGGCTGACAGCACCGCGCCCTGGCGCTACAACCTCGCCATGCCCCCGACCATCCGAGCCATGCTGGAGGAGCTGGAGGCGCGCACCTTCCACCCGCGCGCCGCCTTCTCGACGGCCACGCGCGGGCGGGAGCGGCCGGATCCCGAGGACGACATGCGGCCGGCCTACCAGCGGGACCGCGACCGGCTCCTCCACTGCAAGTCGTTCCGGCGCCTCAAGGGCAAGACCCAGGTCTTCCTGGCGCCGCGCGGCGACCACTACCGCAACCGGCTGACCCACACGCTGGAGGTGGCGCAGGTGGGGCGCTCCATCGCGCGGGCGCTCCGCCTCAACGAGATGCTGGTGGAGGCCACGGTCATGGGGCACGATCTCGGCCACACCCCCTTCGGCCACGCCGGCGAGCGGGTGCTGGCCGAGGCGGTGCCGGGCGGCTTCCACCACGTGGTGCAGTCGGTGCGGGTGGTCGAGGTGCTGGAGAAGGACGGCGCCGGCCTCAACCTCACCGCCGAGGTGCGCGACGGCATCCTGCGCCACTCCAAGGGAAAGGGCGGCGTGCTCATGCGCGGCAGCGGCGCCAAGGCCATGACCCTGGAGGCCGAGATCGTCCGGCTCGCCGACGTCATCGCCTACGTCAACCACGACCTGGACGACGCGGTGCGGGCCGGCCTGCTCACCGAGGCCGACGTGCCGGCGGAGATCCGGCGGGCCCTGGGCGGCCGCCACTCCGAGCGGCTGGCCACCCTGATCCGCGACGCCATCGTGCACTCGGACCTGGAGGGCGGCGGCCACATCGAGCTCTCGCCGGACGTCCACGGCGCGCTGCTGGCGCTGCGGGACTTCCTCTACGCCCGCGTCTACGAGAACCCGGTGGTCCACGAGGAGTTCGTCAAGGCGCAGCGCATCCTGAAGGATCTGTACGCCTGGTGCATGGAGGACGCGGCGCGCCTCCGGGCCGCCTTCGGCGTGGCGCCGCGCCCTGGCGAGACGCTGGAGCGGGCCGTCACCGACTTCCTCTCCGGGATGACCGACCGCTTCGCCCTCTCCACCTGGGAGGGGCTCTTCGTGCCGCGTCCCTGGGCCATCGTGTGAAGGTCGGCCCGGCCGCGCGGTGCCGTTTGACAGCCCGCGCACACCGCACATAGCATCGAAATCCGCCCGAAAACCAAGGCCGAAGACACCTCATGAGCGACGACATCGCCGTCGGAATCGACCTCGGAACGAGCTACTCCTGCGTGGGCATCGCCATGGACGGCAGGCCCCAGGTCATCCCCAACGAGTGGGGCGAGCGGACCCACGCCTCGGTGGTGAGCTTCCTGGAGGACGGCCACGTCCTGGTCGGCAACGACGCCAAGAAGAACATCATCACCAACGCCGAGAACACCGTCTACTCGGCGAAGCGGCTCATCGGCCGCTTCTACTTCTCCGACGAGGTGAAGAAGGCCCAGGCCGTCATGCCCTACGGCATCGTGGAGGGGCCCAACAACGCCGTGCGCATCCAGGTGCGGGACCGGACGCTGGCCATCCCCGAGATCTCCGCGCTGGTCCTGAAGGAGATGAAGGCCATCGCCGAGACCCACCTCGGGCGCGAGGTGAAGAAGGCGGTGGTCACCTGCCCGGCCTACTTCAACGACAACCAGCGGCAGGCCACCAAGGACGCGGGGCGCATCGCCGGCCTGGAGATCCTGCGCATCATCAACGAGCCGACCGCGGCGGCGCTGGCCTACGGCTTCGGCAAGGACATCTCCCAGAAGATCTGCGTCTACGACCTCGGCGGCGGCACCTTCGACGTCTCCATCCTCGAGATCGGCAAGGACGTCTTCGAGGTGCTCTCCACCGCCGGTGACACCTACCTGGGCGGCGACGACTTCGACGACCGCATCATGACCTGGCTGGCCGACGACTTCTTGAAGGCCCACGGCCTGGACCTCAGGCAGAACAGGTTCTGCCTGCAGATGCTCAAGGAGGCGGGCGAGCGGGCCAAGATCGAGGTGGGGCGCGACGGCGTGGCCGAGATCCACGTCGCCGGCATCTGCCAGTCGCCCGAGGGGCAGGTGCTGGACCTCACGGCGCGCCTGCAGCAGGACCAGTTCAACAGGATGGTGATGGACCTGGTGCAGCGCACCTTCAAGGTGTGCGACGAGGCGCTCCAGTCGGCCCGCCTCACCGCCGCGGACGTGGACGCGGTCATCCTGGTGGGCGGCCCGACCCGGCTCCCCATCGTCCGCACCTCGGTGCGCCACTACTTCCAGAAGGACCCGCTCACCGGCGTGGACCCCGACGAGGTGGTGGCCCTGGGGGCCGCCATCCAGGGCGCCGCGCTGCTCTCCACCTCGGCGGCCGAGTTCGGCCAGGCCAGCTACCTCCTCGACGTGACGCCGCTCTCGCTGCGCGTCGGCACGGTGGGCGGCTTCTCCGAGAAGATCATCGACAAGAACACCCCCATCCCCATCGAGAAGTCCAAGACCTTCACCACCAGCCGCGACGGCCAGGACCGCGTCAAGATCCGCGTCTACCAGGGCGAGTCGAGCAAGGTGGACGGGTGCGAGCTGCTGGGCGAGTTCGAGTTCACCGGCTTCCGCATCGGCTACCGCGGCGAGGTGCAGATCCAGGTGACCTTCGAGATCGACTCCGACGGCATCGTCAACGTCGCGGCCACCGACCTCGAGTCCGGCCAGAAGACCTCCACCGCCATCAGCCTCTCGTCGGGCCTCTCGGAGCAGGACCTCCAGAAGGCCGTGGACGACAACGCCGGCATGGAGCTGGCGCTGCACCAGCGCTGATCCGTCACGGAGCGGGTCGCCACCATGGACGCGCAGTTCCTCATCGAGGTGGAGACGCTGGCCGCGGTCCTGGACCAGCTCGACTACTACGGCGTGCTCAAGCTGCAGCAGGGCGCCGGCGCCGCCGACGTCAAGGCCGCCTACTACCGCGAGTCGCGGGCCTACCACCCGGATCGCTTCGCCGCCGTGGAGAGCGCCCAGCTCAAGGCGCTCATCGGCCGCATCTACCGGCGCATCAACGAGGCCTACACCGTCCTGCGCGACGACCAGAAGCGGGTCAGGTACCTGGCCGACGTGACCGGGCCGGACCGGGCCAGGAAGCTCCGCTTCACCGAGGCCGAGGAGGCGGCGGTGAAGGAGGCGCAGAAGAGGAAGCTGGAGGAGCAGCTGGGCCAGACGCCCAACGGGCGGAGGTTCTACGCCACCGCCATGCTGGAGATGCAGGCGGAGCGCTGGGAGGCGGCCGAGCGGGCCTTGAAGAGCGCCTCCATGTACGAGCCCGGCAACGTCAAGTTCAAGGAGCAGCTGGAGCTGGTGCAGGCCGAGCTGGAGCGCACCCGGACCAGGGCCGACTACCGCATCAAGTGACGGCCTCCAGCCCCGCCACCCTGGACCTGGCGGTCCTGGGACTGCTGCTGCTCTTCGCCGTGGCGGGGGCCTTCACCGGCGCGCTCAGGCAGCTCGTCAAGCTCGGCGCGGTGGTGGCCGGCTGGCTGGCGGCCCGCCACCTGGCGCCGCTCCTCTCCGGGCCGGTCCTGGGCGCCCGGCCGGGGGCCTGGCAGCGCGGCCTGCTGGCGGCCGTCTGCTTCGTGGCGGTGGTGCTGCTGGTGGGGCTGCTGGGGCGGGCGGTGGCGAGGCGGCTCCAGGGGCCGGACGGCCGGCCGGGGCCGGTGGATCGGGCCGCCGGGGCGCTGCTGGGCGGCGTGAAGGCCGGGCTGGCGGCCTGGGTGCTCCTCTCGGCCCTGGCCCTGGCGCGCGGGCCCGTGGTGGTGGGCTCGCTCCGGCTCGACCTGCGCGGCTCCGACTTCGGCGCGCTGGCCGCCCGCCACAACCTGCTCGAGGCCGCGGTGCCGCGCCAGGCTCGCCTGCTGGAGCGGCTGCTGCAGGCCGCCCGCGATCCGGCGTCGCGCCAGCGGCTGCGGCTCGGCGGCGCCGAGGCGCGGCGGCTCCTCGACGACCCGCGCGTCAAGGCGCTCATGGAGCGGCCCGCCGGGGAGGGCACCCGGGAGGCGGAGGAGGTGCTCTCCGACCCCGAGCTGAAGGCGCTCCTCGAGCGGCTGGAACCGGAGTAGAGGGCGCCGCCAGCGCGTGCTAGATAGGCGCCCCATGGCCACTCCGAACCTGCCGGTCCTCGAGTTCGTCCTCAAGAACTACAAGAACTTCAACGCCCGCGTGACCCGCGACGCGCTGCTGGCCTACTGGAGGCACGTCGGGGGCGGCGGCAAGATGTTCTGGGCGGTGGCGGGCGCCATGTCGTCGGCGCAGCTCGGCATCACCATGGCACCGGCCATCCGCGCCGGCCTGATCCACGGCCTCTCGGTGACGGGCGCCAACCTGGAGGAGTCGCTCTTCCGGCTGGTGGCGCACCACGGCTACAAGGACTTCCCCGAGTACCGCTACTTCACCAAGGAGGACGACACCCGCATCCTGGACGACCGGATGCGCCGGGTCACCGACACCTCCATCCCCGAGGACGAGGCCTTCCGGGCGGTGGAGAAGTTCATCGTCCCGATGTGGACGAAGGCCACCAAGGCGAAGAAGCGCCGCTTCTGGCACGAGTACTTCTACGAGCTCATCCAGGCCCTGCCGAAGGAGCTCCACCAGGGGAGCGCCAGGGAGAGCTGGCTCCTCGCCGCCGCCAAGAAGAACCTGCCCATCGTGGTCCCGGGCCACGAGGACTCCACCTTCGGCAACATCTTCGCCTCCCACGTGAAGACCGGCGAGTGCAGCGCCCTGATCGTCAAGTCGGGCATCGAGTACATGGCCGAGTGGTACGACCAGTACAGGAAGCTCTCCCGGGGCCCGGGCGTCGGCTTCTTCCAGATCGGCGGCGGCATCGCCGGCGACTTCCCCATCTGCGTGGTGCCGTCGATCAAGTACGACCTGCGGGAGCCGGTGAAGCCCTGGGCCTACTTCTGCCAGATCTCCGACTCGACGACGTCCTACGGCTCCTACTCGGGCGCCACGCCGAACGAGAAGATCACCTGGGACAAGCTCACCAAGGACACGCCCATGTTCGTCATCGAGTCGGACGCCACCATCGTGGCGCCGCTGCTGCTGAGCGCGCTCCTGGAGTGCAAGGCGCACCCGGCCGAGGCCAACGCGCTCATCGCCGGGCGCACGGGGTAGCTACGGGGCGCGCAGCGCCTCGGGCGGGTGCAGCTGCACCAGCCCGACCTGGCCATCGGCCCTGGCCTTGAAGGCCAGCTCCGACAGCCTCGACTGCCGGTAGACGTCCAGCATCCGCTCCTGCCCCTGCCGCCAGATGTCCACCATGGTGCAGGCCGAGGTGTGGCCGCAGGCGTCCTCGCCGTCGAGGCAGACGTTGAGGGCCACCGGGCCCTCCACCGCCTCGATGACGTCGAGGAAGCTGATGTCGATGGGGGTGCGGGCCAGCGCGTAGCCGCCGTGGGGCCCGCGGGTCGACTTGACCAGCCCCTGGTCCACCAGCGTCTTCAGGATCTTGGCCAGGAAGTCCTCTGGCACGTCCATCTGGCGCGCGATCTCCCGGAAGGGGACCACCGACTCCAGCGGGATCGAGGCGAGGTAGATCATGGCCCGGAGGCCATAGTCGATCTTGCGGGAAATCCGGAGTACGTGCTGCATGCGTCGCTCCGCTGGTTGGCTCCCGGGTGGGAGCTGAAGGGGAGCGCAGCCTAGCACAGGGCAGAGAAGGGAATACATGGGCCTACCCGGTGGCATCGATCTCCACAGCCACTCGCTGGCCTCCGACGGCCAGTACCCGGCCGCCGAGGTGGCCTCCCTGGCGAAACGAGCCGGGCTGGCCGTCTGGGGCCTGTGCGACCACGACACGGTGGCGGGACTGCCCGCCGCGGCCGAGGCGGCCGCCGCCCATGGGATCAGGCTGGTCCCGGGCATCGAGCTCTCGGCCTTCCTGGAGCGTCGCGAGATCCACCTGCTGGGCCACTTCATCGACCCGTCTCACCCGACCCTGACGGCCTTCGAGGATGTCCTGGCCGACCACCGGCGGCAGCGGGTGCGCCGGATCGTGGAGCGGCTCGGGGCGCTCGGCGTCCACGTCACCGAGGAGGCCATCCTGCGCCACTCGGGCGGCAAGACCATCGGCCGGCCTCACGTGGCCCGCGCCATCGTGGAGGCCGGCGGCGCCACCTCGGTGCGCGACGCCTTCGACCGGTGGCTTGGCGAGGGGAAGCCGGCCTACGTGCAGCGCTACCGGCTGGAGGCGGTCGCCGCCGTGGCGCTGGTGCGCGGCGCCGGCGGCACCGTGACCATCGCCCATCCCGGCGTCTCCAAGCTCGAGGTGGCCGAGGTGGCCTGGCTGGCCGCCGCAGGCGTGGTCGGCATCGAGGCCATCCACCCGGATCACAACCCATCGGTGCGCCAGAAGTACCAGCGTGCGGCCGAGGCGAGCGGCCTGGTGCCGACGGCCGGCTCGGACTACCACGGCCCGGACGTCTCGCCGGACCGGCACCTCGGCATGGTGACCATGGGCGAGGAGGCGCTGGCGGAGCTGGAGGCCAGGCGGCCGTAGGTCCGGCCGCTCTCCGGGCGCGGGCGGCCGCCTCGGACAGGATGAGGCCCGGCCGGGTGGCCGGGCCCCGTCAGGCCGCCAGGTCGTGCGGAGCGCCTACCCCTTGAACATGTGCAGCGACGCCGTCGACCAGTCGATGATCGGCGTCCACCACAGGCCGAAGACCAGGATGGCGACCGCGGCGCTGCCGAGGAGGACGTTGTAGACGGGCGAGGCGCGGATGGGCGCCGGGTCGGCCACGCTGGGCGGGTCGATGAACATGGCCCGGATGATGCGGGCGTAGAAGTAGAGCGAGATGGCGCTGTTGACCGCGCCGATGAGGGCCAGCACGGCGTACCAGCCGCCTCCCGGGCCCGGCACGCGCTCCAGCACCGCGTAGAACAGGTACCACTTCCCCACGAAGCCGGCGAAGGGCGGGATGCCGGTGAGCGAGAAGAGGAAGATGGCGAACGAGGTGGCCGCCAGCGGGTGGCGCCTGGCCAGCCCCCGGTAGTCGAGGATCGACTCGGAGCCGGTGGCCTCGGCGACCAGGATGACCACCAGGAAGGCGCCCAGGTTCATGACCAGGTAGATGGCCATGTAGATCATGATGGCCTGGGTGCCCAGGTCGGAGGCCGCCGCGAGCCCCATCAGCGCGTAGCCGGCGTGCGCGATGGAGGAGTAGGCGAGCAGCCGCTTCAGGTTGGTCTGGGAGAGCGCGGTCAGGTTGCCGAGCGTCATGGTGACGGCCGACATGACGCCCACCACGGCGGGCCAGGGCAAGCCGGCCACCGCCACGGGCAGGCCGCCCACCACGCCGGACGGGTCGGACAGCGCCCCGTAGAAGAAGCGCAGCGCCAGGGCGAAGCCGGCCGCCTTGGGGCCCACCGAGAGGAAGGCCGTGAAGGGGGTGGGGGCGCCCTCGTACACGTCGGGGCACCACATGTGCCAGGGCACCGCCGCCACCTTGTAGCCGATGCCGGCGGTGACGAAGACCAGCGCCACCACCAGGGTGAGCTTGGTGGCCGCGGCCGGCAGGCCGGTGGCCTGCAAGCTCTGGACGGCGCCCGCCAGCTCGAAGAGGTCGGTGGTCCGCAGCAGGCCGTACAGGTAGCTCATGCCGAAGAGCATGACGCCGGAGGCCACGCCGCCGTAGATGACGTACTTCAGCGAGGCCTCGGCGGCGCGCCGGTCGCCCTTGCGGAAGCCGGCCAGCACGTAGCTCGTCATCGAGACCAGCTCGATGGCCAGGTAGACCATCAGCAGGTCCTTGGCGCTCGCCATGAGGAACATGCCGAGCACGATGGCCATGAGCAGGGCGTAGAACTCGCCCAGCCGCGCCGGCGGGAACTCCTTGCCGGGCGCGGCGACCATCACGGTGAGCGCGGCGGCGGCCAGGAAGAGCCACTTGAAGAAGGTGGCGAAGCCGTCGTTCACGATCATGCCGTTGAAGAGGGCGCGGGCCTCGACGGGCTGGGCGGCCAGCAGGCCGGCCGTCACGGCGAGGACCAGCAGCGCCGAGGCGGCCAGGCGTCCGGCCCGCCCCGGGTGCTTCATCCACGCCAGGTCGACGAGGAAGAGCGCCATGGTCCCGAACGTCAGGGCCAGCTCGGGCCGGAAGAAGCCCACGGAGCTCAGGTTCTCGTGGACGAGTGGGAGGAGTTCCGTCACGGAGCGCTCCGGGGCCCTTACAGCGGCCGGATGTTCTGCACCAGCAGGTGCAGGGTGCCGTTGATGGCCGAGAGGACCGCCTGCGGGTAGAAGCCGAGGACGATGACGATGGCCGCGAGCGGGTAGAGGGTCAGCCGCTCACGCCACACCAGGTCCGGGTAGCCCTTGTAGACGGGGTTCAGCTTGCCCAGGAACATGCGGTGGATGGCCCACAGGTAGTAGGCCGCGGTGATGACGACGCTGCAGGCGGAGATGATGGTGTAGGTGGTGAAGACCGGGAAGGCGCCCGAGAAGACCATGAACTCGGAGACGAAGCCGGCCAGGCCAGGCAGGCCGAGCGAGGCGAAGAAGGCCAGCCCCATGATGGCGGAGTACTCGGGCAGCTCGGAGGCCAGGCCGCCGAACCTGGCGATCTCGCGGTGGTGGGCGCGGTCGTAGATGACGCCCACGATGAGGAAGAGCATCGGGCTGATGATGCCGTGGGTGAAGAGGTTGAGGACCGCGCCGGAGATGCCCTGGGGCGTCATGGAGGCCATGCCCAGGAGCGAGAAGCCCATGTGCGAGACCGAGGAGTAGGCGATGAGCTTCTTGAGGTCGGTCTGGGCCAGGCAGACGAAGGCGGCGTAGACGATGTTGATGACCCCGAAGACGGCCATGGCGTTGGCGGCCCAGGCGGTGGCGTCGGGCAGCAGCGCGTAGTTGAAGCGCAGGATGCCGTAGATGCCCATCTTGAGGAGCACGCCGGCCAGGATGACCGAGATGGGCGTGGGGGCCTCGACGTGGGCGTCGGGCAGCCAGGTGTGGAAGGGGAACATCGGGATCTTGATGGCGAACCCGATGAAGAGCCCCACGAACACGATCTTGGTGAAGGCGAAGCCCAGGATGGGGGCGGCCTTGGCGAAGGTGCCGGCCTGCGCCTGGCGCGCCATCTCCAGCAGGTTGAAGGTGTGGCCGGCCGACATGGTCCCGTCGGCCATGAGCGCCGGGGTGCTGCTGTAGTACAGGGCGATGATGGCCAGCAGCATGAGCACCGAGCCGGCCAGGGTGTAGAGGAAGAACTTGATGGCCGCGTACTCCTTGCGCGGGCCGCCCCACACGCCGATGAGGAAGTACATCGGCAGGAGCATGACCTCCCAGAACACGTAGAAGAGGAACATGTCGAGGGCGGCGAAGGTGCCCATCATGCCGGTCTGCAGCAGGAGCAGCATGGCCATGTAGCCGGGGACCATGCGCACCGAGAAGTGCTTGGGGTGGTGCGGGTCCTCGTGGCCGTCGTCCACCATGCCGGCCATCTCGGAGGCCCTGGCGGTGCCCCACCAGGGCATGGAGGCGATGGTGGCGATGAAGGACACCAGCCCCGAGAGCAGGATCATCGAGATGGACAGGCCGTCGGTGCCGACGAAGTACTCGACGTTGAAGGCCTTGATCCAGACCCGCTGCGCCACCAGCTGCACGCCCGGGATCTGCGGGTCGTAGAGGCGCCAGGCGGCGATGGCCGCCAGGAAGGAGAGGCCGCTGAAGATCAGCGCGGTCCAGCGGCTCGCCTCGTCGATCAGCTTCTTGTCGAGGCCGGCGAAGGCGCGCGCCATCATCATGAGGACGATGAGGACCGCGCCGACGAGCGGGAAGAAGGTGGCCCAGCTGAGGACGTTGCCTTCGGTGAAGAAGAACATGGACGAGGCTCCGGTGTGGCTCAGGGAAGCAGGAAGTTGATGAGGACCACCACCAGCGCGCCGCCGAGCGCGCCGTACAGGTAGGTCTGGATGCGGCCAGTCTGGAGGAGGCGGAGCGAGCGGCCCGACCCCAGGGTGATGGAGGCCACGGCGTTGACCGCGCCGTCGACCAGGTAGCGGTCGATGGCGCCGTCGAGGTTGCCGACGGAGCGGCCGATCGCCCCGGCCAGGTTGACCAGGCCGTCCACGATCCGGTCGTCGAACCAGGAGAGGACCCGCGCCAGCGCCATGGACGGCGCGAGCACCACCCGGGCGTAGAGCTCGTCCACGTAGTACTTCTCGTAGACGACGGTCCAGGCGCCCTTCCAGCGCTGGATCATGGCCTTGAGCGCCGCCTCGTTCCTGTTGTCCTTGTAGACGGCGCGGGCCGCGAAGAAGCCGATGGAGGCCGCCGCGACGCCCATCCCCTGGAAGAGCCACTCCTTGGCGTGGGAGGCGTGCGGCCAGTCCACCTTCGCGAGCAGCACCGGCGCGAGCCAGTGCTCCAGGACCGGGTCGACGTGGCTCCAGAGCTTGGGGATGCCGAGGAAGAGCGTCAGCACCGAGCCGCCGGCCAGGATGGCCAGCACCAGGGTGATCTGCCAGGGCGACTCATGGGGCGTTCCGCCGTGGTGGCCGCCGCCGTGGGCCGGCGGGGCGTGGGAGGCCGCGTGGGCCGGCGGGGAGTGGACCGGCGCGGCGTGGGAGGCCGCGTGGGCCGGCGGGGCGTGGACCGCACCCGCGGCCGGCGCGGCGTGGGCGTCGTGGCCGTGCCCGTCACCGCCGCGGTACTCGCCGGTGAAGGTCATGTAGTACGAGCGGTACATGTAGAAGCTGGTGCCGGTGGCGGCGATCAGGCCGATGACGAAGATGGCCGGCCCGAGCCAGGGCGTGGGGGTCCCGAAGAGCGCCAGGTGCTGGCTGGAGAAGGCCTTCCAGAGGATCTCGTCCTTGGAGAAGAAGCCGTTGGCCACCGGGAAGCCCGCGATGGCCACGGTGGCGATGAGGTAGGTCCACCGCGTGATGGGCATGTGCTTCTCGAGGCCGCCCATCTTCCGCATGTCCTGCTCGTGGTGGCAGCCCAGGATGACCGAGCCCGACCCGAGGAACAGGGTGGCCTTGAAGAAGGCGTGGGTCAGCAGGTGGTAGATGCCGGCCCAGTAGGCGCCGGTGCCCACGCCGATGAACATGAAGCCCAGCTGCGACACCGTCGAGTAGGCCAGCACCTTCTTGATGTCGTACTGGAAGAAGCCGATGGAGGCCGCGAAGATGGCGGTGAGGGCGCCGATGAGCGCCACCCAGCCCATGGCGCTGGGCGACAGCACGAAGAGGAAGTTGAGCCGAGCCACCATGTAGACGCCGGCGGTGACCATGGTGGCCGCGTGGATGAGGGCCGAGACCGGGGTGGGGCCGGCCATGGCGTCGGGGAGCCAGACGAAGAGCGGGATCTGCGCGCTCTTCCCCATGGCGCCCACGAAGAGGAGCATGCCGACGAGGGTCAGGAGCGAGATGCCCCAGATGCTCGAGCCGGCCAGGTGGGCCTTCACGCCGGTGGACTCGATGACCACCTGGTCGCGGAGCTCCCGGAAGTTCATGGTCGGGCCGACCTTGACCCCGTGGACCCGCGGCGCCAGGGCGTCGGCGTCGGCGGCGCTGGTCCCTCCGGCGGTGGCGTTCATG
>JANNKC010000262.1:0-2722 GCA_031396105.1 Anaeromyxobacter sp. | reverse complement strand
TCGAGCCGGCGCGCAGCGCGTTGGGCGTGCGCGTCACCTCCAGGATGAGCACCCGCACCGCCGTGGGCGCCGTCTTGTAGACGTCGAGCACGAAGGAGCAGACGCCGGCGATCTTCTCCGGGGCCGTGCCCGGCCCCTCGTCGATGGCCTTGAGCGCGCTGATGAGGATGGACCACTGCTCCGCGAAGACGCTCTCCAGGAGCTCGTCCTTGTTGCGGAAGTAGTGATAGACGAGCCCGTAGGCCACGCCGGCCGCGCGCGCCACGTCGGCGATGCGGCAGCCGTGGTACCCCTTCTCCGCGAAGACCCGCACCGCGGCGTGCAGGATGGCGCGGCGCTTCTCTGGCTCGGCGGCGGCGGCGGCGGCGGCGACGCGGCGGGCCGAGGCTCTCTGGGGGCGCGGGGCGGTCACTCGTCACTCCGGGGTGGGGTCGGATTTCTAGCAGACACGGCCCTGCCGCCGGAAGGGACCCCGTCCGCCAGGTCGGGCACCGCTACCGCCCCACCACGCCGGCGGCGCGCCCCAGGTCGAGGCCCACCGAGTAGGAGACGTCGCCGCAGGCGTTCAGGCGCACCGCCACCCGGGCGCGGAAGCAGTGGCACGGGGAGTCCCATTCGACCGAGCCGGTCTGCTGCTGGAGCTCCCAGGCCGTGGCCGTCCGGGTCCCGGTCCCCTGGCAGCCCCCCACCACCGCGGTCCGGACCGGGAGCAGCACCTCGTAGCCCAGCGTGGCCGGGCCGAACCGCAGCTTGGCGGCCAGCGAGCCGGCGGCCAGCGCCTCGATGGCGGCCGCGCGCGCGTCGAAGAGCGCATCCACGCCGGCTCCGAGCCGGCCGGAGCCGCCGGACCCGACCGCCAGCAGCCCGGCCTTGAACTCGTCGCCACGGCCGTCGGCCACGGTGAGCCGGAGCCGGAGCTCGGAGAAGGCGTCGAGCCAGGAGGCGAAGGCCGGCACCCGCGCCGCGTCCAGGCGGCCCCCGGTCCAGACCCGCAGATCGGCCTCACCGGAGACCGGCCCGCGAGCGGCGCTGGCGCGGAAGAAGCCCTCGGCCAGCTCGCCCCGGCGCAGGTCGAGCTCCTGGCCCAGCTCGGCGCGCACCAGCTCGTCGCCGCCGCGGGTCAGCCGGGTGGCCACCGAGAGCCGGAGCTGGTTCGAGAGGCCCGGCGGCGCGGCCGAGGCCAGGCGCTGGCCGGCCAGGGCCAGGGAGGCGCCTGGAGGCGTCGCGCCGCCGCGATCCCAGCCGTCGTAGCCGAAGGCCGGCAGCGGACCGCCGGCCACGCCGCTGGAGGCCCGCCACTCCAGCCTCGGTGACACCTCGTGGCGGAGGTCACCGAAGCGGCGGACCAGCCAGGAGGCCACGGTCAGGCCGGTCGAGGCCCACCCGTTGGCCACGACCCGTGCCGCGTCGAAGGCGTAGCCCGCCGCCGCGCCCCGCACCGAGGGCGTCACGGCCAGCACGCCGGCCAGGGAGAAGGGCGCGGAGAGCTCGGCGCGGGCGTCGAGCCGGGTGGCGCCGAGGCGCTCGCCCCGGTCCCAGCGGCCGTCCAGCTCGAGGGGGTCCGAGAGGACACGCGCCCAGCCGGGGTCGCCGGGGCCGAGGCCGTCGGCCCCGCCGTCGGAGGTGAAGCCGCTCATGGGTGCGAAGCGCGAGAGCCCGGCGCGCCCGGAGAGCCGCAGGGGCCCGGCCACGGCGGTCGGGAGGAGGGTGGCGACCAGCGCCGGCCAGCGGTGGAAGGCCGGCAGGTTGACGGCGAAGAGTCCCCCCTCCACGGCGGTGAGCGACCCGGTGCGCGAGACCGGCTCCAGGTACGCCGCGGACAGATCCAGGGAGGTGTCGGCCCCGCGGTGCGACAGCACGGCCGCCGAGCGGCGGGAGGTGGCCTCGCGGAGCAGCACGTCGGGCGTGAAGTCGCGCAGGTGGAGCGGATCGCCCACCAGGTCGAGATCGGCGCGCAGCGAGGTCTGGTCCGAGAACCGCTGCGCCCAGCCGCCGGTGAGCGCCAGCCGGAGCCCACGGGCCCCGTCCGCACCCTGCAGGGGGCCCACCTCGTCGTCCAGGTCCCAGAGCACGTCGGCCTGCAGCCGCCCGGCCGCCCCCGGCACCGGCGTCCAGCGCAGCTCCAGCGAGCCGCCCGGCCCGCGCACCGAGGGCTTGCCTTCCGCCACCTCGGCGCGAGACCGGCCGAAGTCCCAGCGAGGGGTCACGGTGACGTCGGCCTCCTGGCCCAGCGTGAAGAAGACCGGCTGGGCCAGGGTGGTCCCCGTCACGCCGGTCGAGCCGAGCTCCGTCATCAGCAGGCCGCTGACCCGATCCGAGAGCGGCAGCGAGATCCAGGGAAAGGCGAAGACCGGCACCGGGCGCTCGATGAAGAGGAAGCGAGGCGTGACCCAGAGGACGGGCCAGGTGAGCTCGACCCGCTCGCCCGGGTGGACCACCGCGCCGGCCGCCCGGAGCTCCCAGGAGGGCGCGCCCTCGGGGCAGTCGCACGGCGTGATCCGCGCCCCCCCCAGGCGGAGCGCTCCGCCAGGCGCGCCGCTCACCTGGTCGGCGCGCGCCGTGATGACGTTGCGTCCGCACGCGGCCGCCTCGGCGGGCGTGGTGACGGCCGTCAGGTCGGTGGGACCATCCTTCAGGAAGGCCACCACGCCGCGGGCCTCGAAGTCGCCGTCCAGGATGGCGTGGATCCCCTCGGCCGCCACGGCGCGGGTGGCGTCGGTGA
>JANNKC010000260.1:0-7547 GCA_031396105.1 Anaeromyxobacter sp. | reverse complement strand
GGGTGTGCTCCACGTGGTAGGAGGCGAGCGGCGCCAGGCCGTGGGCGATGAGCACCGGGCCCAGCGCCTCGAGATCGCAGGGCGGCAGCTCCTTCGGCGGGTCGAAGGCCGTGAGGGCGCGGATGGCGGGGAGCAGGTCGGGCATGAAGGACTCGCCGCTGCGGCGGCTCAGGGGCTCACGAAGCCCGGCTGCTCGAGCAGGGCCTTGTCGAAGGTGGCGACGGCGGTGCAGCCGGCGGCGAAGGCGAGCTCGCGGATGACATAGTCGGCCAGCCCCCCCGGCCCTTGCTCGAAGGCGTCGAGCACGCGCTCGAGCGCGACGGTGTCGCGAAAGGCGAGCTCGGTGCTCTCGAGAAGCCCGCGCAAGGCGTCGGCGATCTGTGGTCCCGAGAAGGCGTAGACCGAGCCCAGGACCCAGACCAGCTCGCACACCACCACATCGGACACGAACAGGCGCTCGCCTGCCTCGGCGGCACGCCGCACGAAAGCGGCCGCCTGCTGGGACTGTTGGCCCTCTGCGAGGAGGAGCGAGCGCGCCAGGACGTTGGTGTCCAGGGCGATCACTCGCCGAGCCCGCTCTTCACGTAGCCCTGCCGGATGGCCACTTCCATCTCCTCCAGCGTCGCCTTCCGGCCGTTGGGCGGCTTGAGCATCCCGATCATGTCGAGGATGCTCTTGTTCTGGGCCCGCACCGTCACGCTGCCGTCGGCGTTCTCGGTGAAGCGGATCCGGTCACCGGTCTTGAGCCGCAGCTTGTCCCGGATCTCCTTGGGGATGGTGACCTGGCCTTTCGACGTCATGGTGGCGACGGGCATACCCTTACCTCCAGCTTCTGTCCTTACCCGATCGTAAGGAGCAGGGCCGGCCGGCACAACGTCTGCGGTCACGGTTGGCATGGCGGTACCTCAGCTGCACCGCCGTGCAGTGACCGTGCCGGGATGTCCGGTCACCAAGGCAGGAAGAATTCGGGTGGGGCGTCCCGCTGCACGACCGCCGCGCGGCCCGGCGCCCGCGGTGCGGTCATGGGCCCTACGAGCCTGCGCTCGGGGCGACCGCGGGAGTCGAGCCGAGGGTCTTCGCTTCGGGCTCCGCCCCCGCCACGCCCTTCGCCTCCATCACCGCGATGAGCGACAGCGCCTCGAAGGGGAGGGCCCGGTCCACCAGCCGGAAGATGGGCGTGAGCAGGTTGAGCACCATGATCTGGAACAGCCCGAAGTCCCGCCGCTTGAGCACCCGCCCGTTCAGCCACCAGGCCGGCCGCCCCACCCGGTTGAACTCGACGACCTCACGGACCACGAACCCGGCGTCGGCGGCGAGCTGGTCCAGCGACGCCCGCGTGTAGCGCCGCTTGTGCCCCAGCACCTCGTCCAGCGTGCCGAAGACCTCCGGCCCCTGCGGCACCAGCACGATGGCCCGCCCGCCCGGCGCCAGCACCGCGCGGATGTTCCCGAGCGCCCCCACGTCGTCGTCCACGTGCTCCACCACGTTCAGGCAGACCACCGTGTCGAAGCCGCCCTCCACCCGCGGGAAGGAGTCACCGCGGGTCACGTCGGTCAGCGTGACGTCCAGGTAGGGCCGGTCGCTGGTGAGCCCGCGCAGCGCGGACAGGTAGAGCGGGTTGATGTCGGAGGCGACGTACTGGTCGCGCGGGATGAGGCGGCGCGTCAGGTTGCCGGTGCCCGAGCCGATCTCCAGCACGCGCAGCCCGCAGAAGGGGCGCACCGTGTCGGCCATCCAGGCGTTGAAGCGCGGGGCGCGGGCCAGGCGGCCCAGGATCTGCGAGCCGTACTCGTCGTCGCGGAAGACGTGGTCGGACCACCAGAAGCGCAGGATGGCGCCGACCGCCTTCACCCCGTCGCGCCAGCCGATCTTCTTCCCCTCCTGGTAGGTGCGCCCGGAGTAGGAGATGGGCACCTCGAAGATGCGCGCCTCGCGCTTGGCCAGCTTGATGGTCAGCTCCGGCTCGAGCCTGAAGTCGCTGGAGACGAGCGGGATGGAGCGCAGGAGGTCGGTGCGCACCGCCTTGTAGCAGGTCTCCATGTCGGTGAGGTTCACGTTGGTCACCCAGTTGGTGAGGAACGTGAGCAGCCGGTTGCCCAGCTCGTGGCGGAAGAGCAGCGCCCGCCGCGCCGCGCCGCCCGCGAAGCGCGAGCCGAAGACCGCGTCGGCGCCCTCCTCCTCGAAGATCGGCAGGAAGCGGAGCAGGTCGCGCGGGTGATACTCCAGGTCGGCGTCGTGGATCACCGTGATGGCGCAGGCGGCGTGGCCGAGCGCGGTCTGGATGGCGGCGCCCTTGCCCCCGTTGGCGGCGTGCTTCACGAAGACCCACTCCGCCCGGACCCCCGCGCCGGCCGGCCGCGCCGCCATGCGGGCCTGGAAGCCCGCCAGCACCTCGGCGGTCCGGTCGGTGGAGCAGTCGTCCACCACCACGACCTGGAGCCGCGTGAGGAGCGGCGAGGTCTCCAGCACCAGCAGCCGCTCCAGCGAGGCGGCCACCAGGTGCTGCTCGTTGAAGACCGGGACCAGGACGGAGAGGGAGGTCCTGGGAGCGGGCGTTTCCATACCACGCCCGGCGGCCGCCCGGCCTCATCTTGCCTCGATAACGCCACGGCGCTATCATGGCGCAAATGACCGCCTCCGGCACCCCGGCGCAGCCCCGCGGCCCGCTCACCGTCGAGCGGCTGCGCCAGGCCTTCACCGCCCTGGACGCGCGCCTCGACCACCCGGTCACGCTGGTGGTGGGCGACGGCACGGCCATGCTGCTGGCCCACGGCATCGCCGTCCGCACCACCGACGTGGACGCCTACCCCACCAGCGGCGGGCTCGACGAGCTGGCGCCGCACGTCCGCGCCGTGGCCGCCTCCCTCGACCTGGCCCCGGACTGGCTCAACCCGCACTTCGAGACCTTCGCCCACGTGCTGCCCCAGGACCACGGCAGCCGCCTCCAGCCGGTCTTCGCCGGCCGCTGGCTCCAGGTCGCCGCGCTCGGGGCCGAGGACCTGCTGGTCATGAAGTGCTTCGCCGGCCGGGAGAAGGACATCGGCCACGCCCGCGCCCTGCTCCGCAAGCTCCGGGACCCCGGCGTGGTGGACCGGCGCATCGAGGAGCTGATGGACCGCGGCGTCGCGGGCGCCCTCGATGCGGCCGACTTCCTGGACGACCTGCGGGCGGCCGGATGACGGGCGCCCTCGACGCGGCCGACTTCCTGGACGACCTGCGGGCGGCCGGATGACGGGCTCCCGCGCGCTGCCGCCCGGGGTGACCGACCTGCGCGCGCTGCCGTCGGGCGAGGACGAGGTGGCGCGCCTCTACCACGAGCTGGGCCGGTTGGGCGCCCGGGCCGAGGGGAGCCGCCGCCCCTGGCGCTTCGGCGCGCCCACCGCGGAGGAGCTGGTCGTCCTGGCGGTCCAGGCCTCGCGGCGCGAGCCGCGCCTGCTCTGGATCGTGGTGGAGCTCCTGGCCACCGGCTACGAGCGGCTCAACCCGCTCTGGCTGCGCCGCGCCGCCCGGCGCAGCCGCTGGCCGGCGGCCCTGGGCGTGGCGCTGGAGTTCGCCCGCGCCGCAGTGGGCTCCGTCGAGCTCGACGAGCTGGCCGCCTTCGTGTTGGCCGGCATCGCGCCAGCCGCCGGCGAGCGCTACTTCGCGGGGACGCGCGCCTTCGGCGGGGCGCTGGCCCGGCGCGACGTCGAGGAGTCGCTGGCCGAGTACCGGCGCTGGGGCTTCTACGGCCGCGAGGTGCCCATCTCCAAGGAGCTCGGCGCGGTCGCCCGTGGCACGCTCGGCCCCAACGAGCGGCTCAACCTGCTGCGCCGCCTGGCCACCCGCAAGGGCACCATCTCCCAGGGCGACTACCTGGAGGCCCTGCACGGCCGGGCCTCGCCGCGCCAGGCCAGCCGCGACCTCGCCAGGGCGCCCTTCCTGGTCCGGCAGGGGAAGACCCGCGCCGCGCGGTACAGGCTGGCCGAGTGACGCCGCTCCCGTTGAACAGGGCGTACCTCGACTCCGCGCCTGCTTCGCAGCCGCTACGCTCGGCACGACCGGTTTCTCCCCCCGGTCGCCCCGAGCACGATCCCTAGGTCTCCCCGAGCGTGAACCCCCGGTCTCCCCGAGCGTGAACCCCGGTCTCCCCGAGCGTGAACCTCCGGTCGTCCCGAGCGTGAACCGCCGGTCGTCCCGAGCGTGAACCTCCGGTCGTCCCGAGCGTGAACCTCCGGTCTCCCCGAGCACGATCCCCAGGTCGCACCAGACGTGAACCTCCGGTCGCCCCGAGCGTGAACCCCCGGCCGCCCCGAGCACGATCCCCCGGTCTCCCCGAGCGTGAACCCCCGGTCGCCCCGAGCGTGAACCCCCGGTCGCCCCGAGCAAGATCCCCCGGTCGCCCCGAGCGTAGCGCCGCCGACGGCGGCGCGGAGTCGAGGGGCCCACAAGCGCCAACCAGCCTCCCTCACCCCCGCCCCGTCCACCGCTCGTAGCGCCCCACCAGCGCCCGTTCCAGCGCCGCCGGCTCGAAGTCGCGCAGCGCCCGCGCCCGCCCCGCCGCGCCGTGCCGCTCGCGCAGGTCCGGGTCCACGAGGTACGCCCGCAGCGCCGCGGCGAGCGCCGCCACATCCCCGGCCGGCACCAGCGTCCCCGTCTCCCCGTCCACCACCGCGTCCACGATCCCCATCACCCGCGAGGCCACCACCGGCAGCCCCATGGCCCCCGCCTCCACCGTGACCAGCCCGAACCCCTCGCGGAAGGACGGCAGCGCCACCACGTCCATGGCCGCGAAGAGCGGCGGCGTCTCCTCGTCCTGCCCCAGCAGGTGGACGCGCGGGTCGGCGCGCATCCCCGCGAGCACCTGGGGCGGAACCGGGTCCCCATCCTCCACCGGTCCCACCAGCACCCAGTGCAGGTCCGGCAGCGCCTCGCGCAGCACCTGCCATGCCTCCCACAACGTCACCACGCCCTTGTCCTTCACCACCCGCCCCACGAAGCCCACCACCCGCGCGGCCGCCGGCAGCCCCAGCCGCCGCCGCGCCGCCGCCCCTGCGGATGCCTCTCCGGTCGCCCCCCCCCCGGTCGCCTCCCCTGCGGATGCCCCCCCGGCCGCCTCTCCTCCGGTCGCCGCCCCTGCGGATGCCCCCCCGGTCGCCCCTCCGGTCGCCCCCACCCCGGTCGCCTCCCCTGCGTATGCCCCCCCGGTCGCCCCCCCCCCGGTCGCCCCGAGCGTAGCGCCGCCGCAGGCGGCGCGGAGTCGTGGGGCCGCCCAAGGCACGAACCTCCTCACCGCCTCCACCCCGCTCACGCTCCCACGGTGCAGCACCTCCACCTTGGCCTCCCCGCACAGCCCCCGCTCCACCAGCGCCTCCGCCAGCGATCCACTCACCGCCAGCACGTGCGTGGCCAGCCCGCAGGCCACCCGCTCCGCGCCCCAGAGCACCGCCCGCAGCGCTCCGCGCGCCGTCTCGTACCGCAGCCCGTGGCAGTGATAGACCCTCACCGGCACGCCGACCAGCCAGGCCGCCAGCATCCCGAAGAGCCCCGCCTTCGGCGTCGAGGCATGTACCAGCGCCGGCCGTAGCCCGCGGAACAACCGCACCAGCTCCACCAGGGCCCGCACGTCGGAGCCCGGCCGGATCTCCCGCTCCAGCGCCACCGGGTGGGCCGGCGCCCCGGTCAGCGCCGCGAACGGCGCCAGCTCCGGCCCGTGCCCGGACACCAGCCGCACGTCCCACCCGCCCGCCTGCAGCGCCCGCACGTGCCCCTCCATGAACCACCTGAAGAACAGGGGCGAGGTGGCCATGAGGACCGCGCGGCGAGGGACGGGGGTCACGCCAGCTCCAGCCCGAACGGCACGAACCGCTGGAAGTGCGCCCTGTTCCTGGTAAGGAGCGGGTAGCCGTTCTCGATGCACACCGCCGCGATGAGCGTGTCCGGCAGTGGCACGCTCCGTCCGCAGCGCGCCAGTTCGCGGTGGGCCGCGGCGGCGAGATCGGCCGAGCCGCGAGTGACGGGAAGGACCTGCAGGGCGGCCAGCTCCGCGTGGATCACCTCCAGCTGGCCAGGGGTGGTCCTCGGGCCCGCCGTGAGCTCGAACAGCGTGACGGCCGTGGTGACGAGCTCGCCCGCGCGGGTGAGCGCGTGCACGCGGGCCACGGCGCGCAGCTCCCGCCGCTCCAGCGCGTCGATGAGCACGTCGGTGTCAGCGACGACCACGGGCCCAGGCCTTCCTGACCTCGCGGACGTTGGCCCTGATGGCGTCGGCCTGCGCCGTGGAGAGCGAGCCGAGGACGGCCAGCGAGCGCGCCACCCGCGCCTCGTTGGTCTCGCCGGGCTGGGCCGTCACCGCGAGCCGGCGCAGGTAGGTCGCGAGCGGCACGCCCTCCGCCGTGGCGTTCTTCTCCGCCGCGGCCAGCTCCTGTGGGGTCATCCTCACCTTGACGGTGTGCACGCGCGCCTTCATGCCCAGCATTGTGGCCCTCCGAGGGCCCTCCAGGCAACGGCTGGCCGAAGTACGGCCGGCCGAAGTACCAAGAGCTCCACCTGGCACATGCGTGCAGGCCGCATGCCGCCGCGGAGGGCCCGGAATCCATCGAGCCTGGACACTGCGAGCAGCCGCGCCGCAGCCCCGAGGCCGCTGCCCGGTCTCTCCGGGCGTGCCGCCCTTCAACTCCGCCTCGCTGCCGGGAGGCCAGGCCCAGGCTCGCGCCCGGCCTGCTCCCGGTTCGAGTTCCGTCGATTGGCGGCTATCCTGCCCTTCCCGTGCCCCCGCCCCGCGTCACCATCGGCCTCCCCTTCCTGAACGCCGAGCGCACGCTCGCCGGCGCGGTCCGCTCCGTCTTCGCCCAGACCTTCACCGCCTGGCACCTCGTCCTCCTCGACGACGGCTCCACCGACGGCTCGCTCGCCCTGGCCCGGCGCCTCACCGACCCGCGCGTCACCGTGCGCTCCGACGGCGCCCACCGCGGCCTGGCCGCCCGGCTCAACGAGCTCGCCGCGCTCGCGGAGGCGCCGCTCCTCGCCCGCATGGACGCCGACGACCTCATGCACCCCGAGCGGCTGGCCCGCCAGGTCGCATACCTCGACGCCCACTCCGACACCGACGCCCTCGGCACCGGCGCCTACACCATGGACGCCGACGGCACGCTCCACGGCCAGCGCTGGGCCGACCCGGTGCCCGCCAGCGTGCCCGCCCTGCTCACCCGCGAGCTCTTCGTCCACCCCACGGTGACCTTCCGCACCCCGTTCGCGCGCGCCCACACCTACGACCCCGCCTACCCCCGCGCCGAGGACCTGGCCCTCTGGTGCCGCATCCGCCCGCGGGCGCGGCTCGCCGTCCTCCCCGAGCCGCTGCTCTTCTACCGGGAGCCGCTCCGGCCCGACCTGCAGGCCTACGCCACCACCGCGCGCTCCCGCCGCCGCCTCCTCGCCGACCTCGGCCCCGCCGTGCCGAGCGCCCTGCGCGCCGCGCTCAACCTCAAGGCCCACGCCACGGTGCTCGCCTACCGCGCCGCCGCGCTGGTCGGCCTGGAGGGCGCCCTGGTCCGCCGCCGCAACCGCCCCCT
>JANNKC010000254.1:0-2377 GCA_031396105.1 Anaeromyxobacter sp. | reverse complement strand
GGCCGCGACCCGGGCGCGTCGTGAAGAAGGGCTCGAAGGCCCGCACCGCCACCTCGGGCGACATGCCGGCGCCGGCGTCGGTCACCGTGGCCAGCACCCGCCCGCCCTCGGCGGCCAGGCCGAGCCGGATGGAGGCGGCCCCGGGCCCCAGCGCCTGGGCCGCGTTGGTGATGAGGTTGACGAAGCACTGCACCAGCGCCGCCTTGGAGCCCTCCACCTGCGGCACCTCGGCGAAGTCGCGCTCCACCTGCGCGCCGCTCTCCTTCATGGCCGGCTTGCACAGGCGGGCCGCCTGGTCGAGGAGCGGCCCCAGGTCCACCGGCTCGGGCCTGGAGGAGCCGCCGCGCGCATAGGCGGTCAGGTCGCGGGTCAGCCTGTGGATGCGCTGCCCGGCGTCCTTGATGGCCTTGATCTTCTCGAGGTCGGCCGGGGCGCCGGAGGAGAGGGCCCACTTCTCGTAGAGCGCCTCCGAGTACATGGTGACGGCCACCAGCGGGTTGTTGAGCTCGTGGACGATGCCGGCCGCCAGCCTCCCCAGGCCGGCCATCTTCTCGGCCTGCTCGGCCGCGGCCTCCAGGGTGCGCAGCCGCGTCAGGTCCTGCCCGATGGCGACCACGCCCTCCACCTCGCCGGTGGCGCCGCGGACGGGGGCGGTGTTGAAGAGCACGCGCGCCTCCCCGCCGCCCACCACGCCGAGCCGCACCTCCTGCCCGTCCACCGGCTGGCCGCCCAGCGTCTGGTCGAGCAGCCCGACCACCAGGGCCGCCTCGTCGGGAGCGGCGAAGGACGAGAGGGGCCGCCCCAGCGCCTCGGCCGAGCCGATGCCGGTGAGGCGCGTCAGCGCGGCGTTCCAGACGGTGACCCGCTGCGCCGGGTCGGCCACCGCGATGAGCGCGTTGGCGTGCTCGATGAGCTGCTCCAGGTAGGTCTTGAGCGACCCCAGCTCCTCCACCGTGCGCAGGTTGCGCAGGCCGAGCGCGGCCTGCCCGGCCAGGTGCTCCAGCACGGGCGCGTCGCGCGCCGCCGTGCCGGCGAAGCCGGGCGGGTACTCCAGGTTGACCAGGCCGCGGAGCGCGCCGTCCACCACCAGCGCGGCCATCGCCACCGCGGCGCTCCCCTCGAAGAGCGGCTCGTCGGCCTCGGCCAGGGTGACGCCGGCGGCGGCGAGCTGCGGCGCGCTCAGCCCCTCCGCCTGGGCCAGGGCGAAGCGCAGCACCAGCCTGGCGCCCTCCGGTGCGCGGAGCGGCCCGCTGGCGCGGACGGCGCTGAGGGCGAGGGTGCGCGGGTCGAGGAGCCGCACGGCGTGGGAGCGGCCCGGGAAGAGGGCCGTGAGCGCGCGCGCCACCGCCCCGCAGACCTCGGCCTCGTCGCGGGCCGCGGCGAGCGCGTGCGAGAGCGTCAGGAGCGGGCCGAGCAGCGCCGCGGCGTCGGCGGCGCGCCCCGAGGGGAGCCGCGCGGGTTCCCGGGTGGGTCGATCGACGGTCAGGTCCCCTCCCGCGTGCGCCAGGCGGTCAGCGCGGCGGCCAGGACCTCCTTGACCGGCACGCCGGCGGCGCGGGCCCGCGCCAGGCAGTCCTCGTACTCCGGGTGCACGCCGGTCTCGCGCCCCTCCAGGCGGGCCACCTTGACCTGCACCGGGCCATAGGCGGTCTCCACCTGGTGGAGCTCGCGGGCCAGCACCTGCCGCTCCACCCGGTGCCAGCGCACGCCCAGCGTGGTGGTCTCGGCGAGGAGGGCGCGCGCCACGGCGGCCCGGTGCGCGCCGTCGCAGAGGGCCCCCAGGAGCAGGCCGGGGCGCCCCTTCTTCATGGTGAGCGGCGCGGCCCAGGCGTCGAGCGCTCCGACCTCGAGCAGCACCTCCAGGGCCCGCGCCGCCAGCTGGCCGGAGGCGTCGTCGAGGTTGGTCTCGACGACGTAGAGCGCCGCCGCGTCCGCCGTCCCGCCCGCGCCCGGCGCCTCCACCAGCGCGGGCTCGGCCAGCGTGAACCGCACCAGGTTGGGCCGGTCGGGCCAGCTGACGGTGCCGGCGCCGTAGCCCACCCGCACCGGCACGATGGCCGGCAGCGGCCCCACCTCGGCGAAGTGGGCCAGCAGCGCCGCGCCGGTGGGCGTGACCGCCTCGCCCGGGGGCCCGCCGGGCCGCACCGGCCTGCCGGCCAGCAGCTCCAGGACCGCCGGCGGCGGCACCGGCATGAGGCCGTGGGCCGTCCTGGTGAAGCCGTGCCCCAGCTCCGGCGGGGTCGAGAGGACGCGGGGCCAGCCGAGCAGCTCCAGCGCCACCACCGCGCCGCACAGGTCGACGATGGAGTCGACCGCCCCCACCTCGTGGAAGTGGACCTGGTCGAGCGGCACGCCGTGCACCTTGGCCTCGGCCCGG
>JANNKC010000227.1:0-4625 GCA_031396105.1 Anaeromyxobacter sp. | reverse complement strand
CAGGCGTTGGCGCAGACGATGGCACCGGCCGCACAACTCCCTCCGCCGTGGCACGTGAATCGGCCCTCTGGTCCATCGTAGCTGCACAGCGCGGTGTACGGACACACGTTGCCGCAGGCGCCACAGTTCGTCGGTTGATTGGGGACGATGCAGGCGTTCGCGCACACAATCTGGCCGGAAGGGCAACTCCCTCCGCCGTGGCACGTGAATCGGCCCTCTGGTCCATCGTAGCTGCACAGCGCCGTCGAAGGACAGACATTGCCGCAGGCGCCGCAATTCCTCGGGTCGTTGGGAGAGATACAGGTGCCGTTACATAGGATCTGGCCAGTAGGGCACCCCTGTCCGGCTGCGGCAATTGGGGTGAGAAGAATGACGACCGACAAGCCAAATACTGCCCGGACGCGCAAAGTTGGTCTCATGGGGCCTCGCCCTGGTCCGCAGGGTCCTCAGCATTCCCACCTAGATGCAATGCCGCTCACTTAAGCACCCGGCGCTTCCGGGGGTAGTTGCTCATCTTGATCTTCACGGCCCTGGGGTAGGTGTTGCCGCTCACGCCCGATGACCGCGTAGGCCCCGATCTCGCGCAAGCTGCCTGATGGCGAGTGGCGGAGCGGGCCGGTGACGGCCTCCGCGGAGGGTGGCGACTGGCTTTCACTCTGGGCGGTGGTATCTCCGCGCCCGAGGAGGGGGCACCGGCGCGCAGCCGGCCCCTGGAAGTAGGTGGCGAGGAGCGTGCTCTAACACGCTCCCCGCCGTGCCCCAGGGCCTGTGCTTGCAGGCGACCAGAGCAGTACTCGATTCGTACATGCAGCGCTCGGCGTCAAGGGCTGGCTGGCCCGGCCGCCGACGGTGGACGAGGTGCGTCCTGGCCGGTGCCCCTGCTGCGGTGTTCCCAGCCGGCCTGCGGGCGGCCTGCTTGGCCTCCACGGCCACGGCCTGCGGGAGCGCCACCAGTGGGGCCCGGCCGAGCTGGGCGGGGTTGTCGCCACCGATGACGGGGAGCACCAAGATCACCGACATCACCGAGCACCAGGGGCCCACCCGGTGGCGGCGGGACACACGAGCCCCTTGCCCACGCTGGTCGATGGCGAGGGAGGTCCGCTCGGCGGCGGCCGGATTGAGAACCTCCCGGTGAAGGCGATGGGGTGATCAGTGGGCCGATGGCCGGTACCCCTTCCCGTCCAAGAGGAAACGCTCGGAGCGCTCGGTCAGGCGCTCGGCGATGATCTGAGCGTTGAGGGCGTCGGGGAACACCTTGGGCCAGTCCTTGAAGGGCCGGTTGGTGGTGATCAGGGTTGACCGACGGTGCTCGTAGCGCTCGGAGATGACCTGGAAGGCGAGCTTGGCCTGGGTGCCGTCCATCTCGAGGACGGCGAAGTCGTCGATGGCGAGCAGGTCGGCGCGGACGTAGGAGCGCAGGACGCGCTCGAGGGAGCCGTGGAGGTCGGCACCGTGGAGGTGGTTGAGCATCCTGGGGCCTGAGACGAGGACCACGCGGCGGTTGGCCTGGCAGGCCCGGTAGGCGAGCGCCCGGGCGAGGAAGGTCTTGCCGGTTCCGGGGAGGCCGATGAAGAGCGGATTGACGCCGCGGTCGAGGAAGGCGAGGTCGTGGAGCGCGAGGTAGCGGGCGCGCAGCTTCTTCCGAACCGGGCAGAAGTCGAAGTTGAAGGCGTCGACGGTGTTGAGCTCAGGGAAGCGGGCGTCACGGATGCGCCGACCGACAGCGTTGCGAAGCCGGCTGGCCTTCTCCTCGTCGCAGAGGCGATCGATGACGTTGAGCACCGTGAGGTTGTCCTCGGCCGCCTTGTCGAGGAGGGGCGAGAGCTGCTCGGCCATGCCCGGCAACTTGAGCCAGCGGAGCTTCTCGCGGGTCAGGCCGAGGAGGTCGTCGTCCTTCACGGCTGGTGCTCCTCGGTGAGGGGCTCGCCCGGGTCACGCGTCATGGGCTGCGGGAACAGCGCGTCGTAGACGGACATGTCGGGCTCGGAGAAGTGGATGCCGTCCAGCTCCGGGTCGCCGAGCCGCAGCGGCGGAGCCAGGGGGCGCAGGCCGCGCTTGTGGCGCAGGATGAACTCGACGTACTCGGCGCCGACGTGGCCGCTGGCCATCACTTCGGCGATGGCCTGGGCGGTCGCAGGGATGCCGAACAGCTCGGTCAGGTGGGTGAGCCGGACGGTCTCCCGAGACATGGAGCGGGTGCCGGCGGCGAGGATCTTGAAATAGCGGGCGCCCAGTTCGCCGAGCCCATCCAGCTCGCGGGGCAGGCCAGTCAGGGCGGCGCGGGGCTTCTGCTCCAGCAGGCCCACCTCGTGAGCGTCGTCCTTCACGTCCTGACCGATGTCCCAGCAGCGCCGGTGAACAGCGACACGCTGGGTCTGGAGGTAGACGGCCACCAGGTCGTCGGTGGCGCGCACCACGATCGGCTGGTGCGCGAGGCGCCACGGGACCGAGTAGGAGTTGCGGTCAAAGCGAACACGGAAGGTCTTGGTCGCGTAGGTGGCCAGGACCTCGTCGGTGTCGAACGGGGTCGAGGTGATCGGCCCGAGCAGCCGGCGCTCTTCGGCCTCGAAGACCAGCGACGGCACCTTGCCGGTGACCTCGTGGATGCGATGGTTGGCGAAGTCGTCGCGCCAGGCGAACGCCTGGGCGTTGAGGTCGAGCAGGCTGGCGACGCGGCGTCCGACCCAGAACCTGCTGCGGACGAAGCCGATCGGCCGCTCGACCCGACCCTTCTCGTTGCCGCGGCCAGGGTTGCAGGCGCGGACGGCGAAGCCGCGGACGCCCGCGTAGGCGAGGAAGGTCCTGTTGAAGATCGTGGGCGGCCCGGGCTTGATCACCACGGTCTTCATGTTGTCGAAGATGTCGTTGAGCGTGGTCCCGCCGAAGAAGGCCAGGCCGCGCTCCATGCAGCGCAGGAAGGTGGGCATTGCCTGGCTCAGCGTGAACTCCAGGTACAGGTACCGCGAGTGGCAGAGTGCCATCACGAAGGCGCTCACCCGCCGAGGGCACCCGGGGATGGCGAAGCCGAAGTCGGCCCAGTCCACCTGAACGGCCTCGCCGGGGTGGAACTGCAGCGTGTTGAATGCCTCCCTCGGGCGGTTGCCGCGCAGAACCCTCATCCGGTCGCGCAGGACACTCACCCCGCCGGTGTAGCCGAGCGGACGCAGGCGCTCCAGCATTCCTGGCGCGGACAGCTCCGGCGTCTTGTCCAGCAACGCCTTGATGGTCGGGAGGTGCTCGTCGAGCTTGGAGGGGCGCGGCGCCACGGGCCGCTGCTCCGGAAGCTTGCGGCCGAGCGCGGCGCGCACCGTCCGCCGCGCCATCCCCAGGCGCTTGGCGATGGCGCGAACGCTCAGCCCCTCCACCAGGCCGAGCTTGAGCACCTCGGCGATGAGGTCGCTGCCGTCAGCCGTCATGTCCGCCCTCAGCGCCCACGTCGAATCGCAGTCGAAGGTGGCGCTCGGGAATGGCGGCCAGGGCGTCGGCCCAGACCTCGCACCACGCGCCCGAATGCGCCGCATCGAGCGCAACGTCCAGCCGCTGCCCAGTCCAGAATGCGAGCAGCGACAGCAGCTGGTAGAGCACGGGCGGCGGCAGGCAGTCTGGCAACGAGCACTCCAGCGTGAGCCGGGTCCATCCCTGCGTCGTCGCCGGTCTCAGCTCCAGCCTCGTTGCCTGTCGCGCCATGGTGCACCTCCACGTGATGCGCGAGGTTTGCCTCGGCAGGAGACGCCGGGGAACACTGATCCCCCACGCCGGCGCGGCGACGGGCCCGCCTGGCCCGCTCGGCATCGCGGTGATCTGCCAGTCCTTCCGGGGACCTGCGGTGCCGGCGACGGGCCGCTCGGAGGGACACAGTTCGTCCTGCCGCCGAGCACGCGCCCCCGCAGTAGCGGCGCCCGCGATCGCAGGGGCGGCAGAGATCGAAGGTGGCGCAGCAGCGCCGGCAGTACCGTCGTCGAAGCTCCACTCCAAGGAGCGGGTGAGAACTCGACAGGAAGCTGGAACTTCCGCATCATCTCGACTGAGACGAAGCGGCTCCACTCCGCGGGGCGATCCGGTGGCTGCCGGATCGCCCGTCTCACCTGGCTCGGGTACCAGCCTCCGGCCTACCGGCCACCCACGCCACTTCCTGACCTACGTCACCCGGGGCCCGGGCACCGGTGATACCGGTGGGAATGGTGCCCTCGGAGACCGGTGGCGACAAAGGATGCCTGGGAGCTCGATGCGTGCTCGGACCTGTGCGCGCCTGGTTGGCGGCCGGCTTCCGGCACTCAGTGACGACCCGATGGCGCCCACGGCAGCCGGCGTGGAGCGTCGAGCAGTCGAGGCCTATTCAACCTGAGCAAGCTCACCAAGGGGCGGAGCAGTCCTTCCCCTCGGTGACGGAGTACACGACTCAGGCGTCGGATCACGCCGCCGTCTGGGCGGAGTTCAAGATCTGAAGTTCGGCGGCGTCGCGGCGTCAGGCACCAGCAACCATTCGCGAGCCCACCTCGACCGAGTGTCAGACGCACACTCGCAGGGCCGCGTACTACTTCTATTCGTTCGCGTATTCCTCCTCGTACGCTGGTTCCCGCTCCTCTTCGACTTCGAACTCTGAATCGAGATCTGCGGCCTCCACC
>JANNKC010000210.1:0-4453 GCA_031396105.1 Anaeromyxobacter sp. | reverse complement strand
GCCGGCCTGGTGTCGTAGGCCTGGGTGGCGCTCGCGACCGCCGTGTTGCCGTTGCCGGCCAGGTCCGTGAAGGAGCCGACCGCCAGGGACACGTTGATGGTGCCGGCCGTGGCGGCGGTCGGGGCGACCACCAGCGTGTAGAAGGTGGCGCTCGACCTCGTGAAGGCGCCCTTGGCGCCGCCGGTCACCGTGGCGGAGGCGGCCGTGAAGCTGGTGCCGACGTCCTCGCTGAAGGTGAAGTTGAAGGTCACGTCCCCGGTGGCGGTGGCGCCGGGCACGTTGTCGGTGATGACCACGGTGGGCGGCGTGAGGTCAGCGCTGGAGCTGCCGCCGCCACAGGCCGCCAGCAGCGCGGTCGCCGCCAGCAGCAGTGCCGGAGCCCGGCGCAGGCTCGAGGGCGAGAGGGGAGTCACGTCGCTGCGGCTACGGTGTCCAGGCGTCATCACGGGCGCTCCAGTCTGCGGCGAAGGTCGGGTCGGCGGGTGATCCGGCGAGGCGGTACGGTGCGGGTGGTGCGGACATGGCGTTGGTACTTCGTCCCTGGCGGTGCTTGACTTTGTTTGTCTACCGAACAAACTAACAACCCAGGAGTCCAGATGTCAACGCACGCTCCTCTTGAACCCGAGAGGGGAGCATCGCAAACCGCTTGGGCGTGAGACGCGCCACGCAGCCGCCAGGAGAGCCGCATGGAACGCCCCGACCAGGTCCACTTCGGCGAGAGTCCCCTCCCCCCCGACGGCCGCCCGGCCACCGGGCGACTGGTCCACGCCTTCGGCGAGGACTGCTACGTCATCGAGGACGCCCAGTCCCTGCCGCCCTTCCTCGTCAGCGTGGTGAGCGACTCGGACCTGTGGCTCTTCGTGGCCAGCAACGGGGGGCTCACCGCCGGCCGTCGCAGCCCGGCCACCGCCCTCTTCCCCTACGTCACCGAGGACAAGCTGGCCGACTCGGCCGGCGTGACCGGCCCCACCACCTCGCTGCTCGTCACCCGGACCGGCCGGACCTCGCTGTGGCGCCCTCTGGCGGAGGGCGACCGGCTCGTCTACCGGCTGCACCGGCGGCTCTACAAGAACGTCCTCGGCACACGGCTGGTGTTCGAGGAGGAGAACGAGGACCTGGGGCTCCGCTTCCGGGCCTCCTGGCGCTCCAGCGACCGCTTCGGCTTCGTGCGCGAGTGCGGGCTCGCCAACCTCGGCGGGGCGCCGGCCTCGGTGCGCCTGCTCGACGGCCTCCTCGACCTCATGCCCGGCGACGCCACCGAGCAGCTGCAGCAGGGCTTCAGCGTCCTGGTCGACGCCTACAAGCAGAGCGAGCGGCTGGCCGGCTCACCGCTGGCGGTCTACACGCTGGCGGCGCAGATGGTGGACCGGCCCGAGCCCAAGGAGGCGCTCCACGCCACCTCGGTCTGGAGCCACGGCCTCCCGGGGGCGCGCCTCCATCTGGCCGCCGACGCCCGCCGGGCCTTCGAGCGCGGCGCCCTGGCGGCGCCGGCCGACCTGGCTCGCGGCCAGCGCGGCGCCTACCTCCTCGAGGCGGACTTCGAGCTCGCGCCCGGCGCCGAGCAGGCCTGGCTCCTGGTGGCCGACGTGGCGCGGACGCAGCGGGACGTGGCCTGGCTGCAGGAACGGCTGCGCCACCCCGAGGCGCTCAGGGCCGAGCTCCTGGCCGACGTGGCGCGCGGCACGGCGCGCATCGAGCAGCTCCTGGCCGCCACCGATGGACCGCAGCGCACCGCCGACCGGCTGGCCTGCGCCCACCACCTCTCCAACGTCCTCTTCAACGGCCTGCGCGGCGGCGTCTACGCCCACGGGACCGGCATCCCGGGCCCGGACTTCGCGTCCTTCGTCCGCGGTTCCAACCAGCCGGCCGCCGCGCGCCACGCCGCCTTCCTGGCCGCGCTGCCCGCCCTGGAGCCCCGGGAGGCCCACCAGGCCCGGGTCGAGGCCCTCGGCGACCCGGACCTGACCCGTCTCTCGGCCGAGTACCTCCCCCTCTGGTTCAGCCGCCGCCACGGCGATCCGAGCCGGCCCTGGAACCGGTTCGACCTCCGGGTGCGGGACGAGCGGGGCGCGCCGGTGCTCGACTACCAGGGCAACTGGCGGGACATCTTCCAGAACTGGGAGGCGCTGTCGCGCAGCTTCCCGGGCTTCGTCGAGCAGATCCTGGCCAAGTTCGTGAATGCCTCCACCGCGGACGGCTTCAACCCCTACCGCATCGGCCGGGACGGCATCGACTGGGAGGTCCCCGAGCCGGACCACCCCTGGTCCACCATCGGCTACTGGGGCGACCACCAGATCGTCTACCTGCTGCGGCTCCTCGAGCTCTCGCAGCAGCACCACCCGGCCATCCTGGCGGCCTGGCTGGAGCGGCCCCTCTTCACCTACGCCGACGTCCCCTACGAGCTGAAGCCCTACGCCGACATCGTGGCCGACCCGCGCAACACCATCCGCTTCGACCAGGCCAAGCACGCCAGGGTCCAGGCGCGCGCGGGTCAGGTCGGCGCCGACGGGCGCCTGCTCCACGGCCAGGGGGGCCTGGTCCGGGTCACGCTGGCGGAGAAGCTGCTGGTGCCGGCCTTGGCCAAGCTGGCCAGCTTCGTCCCGGGCGGCGGGATCTGGATGAACACCCAGCGCCCGGAGTGGAACGACGCCAACAACGCGCTGGTCGGCTTCGGCGTCTCGATGGTCACCCTCTGCTACCTGGAGCGGTACCTGGAGGCGGTGGCGGGGCTGCTGGGCCCGCTGGCCGGCCGCCAGACCCGGCTCTCGGGCGAGGTGGCGGGCTGGCTGGACGCCACCCTGGCCGCGCTGTGCGCCCACCGGCCGGCCATGGAGCTGGCCACCGGCGACGACCTGTCCCGCGGCCGGTTCATGGACGCGCTCGGCGCCGCGGCCGGGGACTACCGCGCCGCCGTCTACCGGCAGGGGCTCTCGGCGGCGATCCCGGTCCCGGTCGATCGGCTGCTGGAGCTGGCCTCGCTGGCCGGGGCCTTCCTGCGCCAGACCATCGCCGTGGCGCGGCGGCCAGATGGCCTCTTCCACGCCTACAACGTGCTGGTGCCGCGCGGGCCGGGGCGCGGCTTCGGGCTGGAGCCGCTCGCCGAGATGCTGGAGGGGCAGGTGGCGGCGCTCTCGACGCGCGCGGTGGACGACGGGACCGCCTGCGCCGTGCTCGAGGCGCTGCGGCGCAGCCGGCTCTTCCGCGCCGACCAGCAGAGCTTCCTCCTCTACCCGGACCGCCGCCTGCCCGGCTTCCTGGAGAAGAACGTCCTGCCCGAGGCGGCGCTCCAGGCGGCGCCGGCGCTGGCGCGGCTCCTGGCGGGCGGCGACGAGCGGGTGGTGCTGCGCGACGCCGCGGGGCGGGTCCGCTTCGCCGCCGGCCTCCACAACGCCGAGGCGTGCGCCGCGGCCCTCGCCTCGGTGGGACTTTCCGGAGCGGAGGCGGCGGCGGTGCTGGAGGCCTACGAGGCGGTCTTTCACCACCGGGCCTTCACCGGGCGCAGCGGCACCATGTTCGCCTACGAGGGGCTGGGCAGCATCTACTGGCACATGGTCGGGAAGCTCCTCCTGGCGGTGCAGGAGCGGTACGTCGAGGCGGCCGAGCGCGGCGCCTCCCCGGCCCTGCTGGACCGGCTGGCCGGCCACTACGAGGCCATCCGGGCCGGCATGGGCGGCGCCGAGAAGTCTCCCGCGGCCTGGGGCGCCTTCCCGCTCGACGCCTACTCCCACTCGCCGGCCCACGGGGGCGCCCGCCAGCCGGGCATGACCGGCCAGGTGAAGGAGGAGATCCTCCTGCGGCTCGGCGAGCTCGGCGTGCTGGTGCGCGGCGGCCGGGTCTCGTTCCGGCCGCGGCTGCTGCGGCGGGCCGAGCTCCTCACGGCGCCGGCCCTCTTCGAGCCGCTGGACGCAGACGGCCGGCGGCAGCGGATCGAGCTTCCGGCCGGCGCGCTGGCGTTCACGCTCTGCCAGGTCCCGGTGGTCTACCACCTCGGCGCGGAGCCTCGCCTCTCGGTCACCGAGGCCGGCGGCGCCACCCGCGCCCTGGCCGGCGACACCCTCGACGAGGCGACCTCGGCGGCCCTCTTCGAGCGCTCGGGGGTGCTCCGGCGCATCGACGTCTGGACGGCGCCGGGCAGGTGACGCCGGGCCCGCCGGCCCGGCCGCCTCTCGCCCGGGCGGCGGCCGATCAGTCCCGGCGCTCGTGCTCGCGCCGGTCCGGCCGCCGCGCCCGCTGCGCGCCCGAGTTGGACACCCCCGCAGCCACCGTGAAGGCCACCGCCGAGGCGACCAGCGACGGCACCACCAGGAAGACATTGCCGGTGGCCTCGGCCACGAAGACCGCCGAGAAGAGGATGCTGTTGTAGCTGGCCCCGGTGAAGGCGGCGATGCCGAGCAGCGTGAAGACGCCCGGATGGCTCGGCGCCAGCACCGCGTCGAAGGCCGCCCCCAGCGCC
>JANNKC010000256.1:0-23901 GCA_031396105.1 Anaeromyxobacter sp. | reverse complement strand
CAGAGGTAGGGCGCGCTGTCACCGGTGAACGCGAGGGCGGCCTCGAAGCTCTCGGTCGTCGTGCCCACCTCCCGCGCCATGCGCACCTTGTGGCCGACGACGGTGCCGAAGCTGTCGGTCACGCCGACGACACGCCCGCTGACGGCAACGGCTTGAGTGGTACACGTGAAATTGCCATTCGCAGCCTGGCTTCCGACGAAGCAGGAGAAGTCACCGGGCGACGGTTCATCGGCGAACGAAGGCGCGGAGAAGCTCACGATGAGGAGCCCGCCCTGCAGCGAGATCTGCGGCGCGACCTCCGCGGCCGGCGCTGACCGAGCGCTGCCGAGCGCGAGGGCGAGCGCGGCGGCGAGCGAGCCGAGGAAGAGGTTGCGGGAACGGGACGCGCTCGAGCGGCGCGTTCACATAGAACTTGTAGATCTCGAGCGACTTGTCGGCCTTGTCGCGCGCCCGGCGATATTCCAGATCGTCACTCGCGAGATCTTGGGCGCTGACGCCCTCCACCACCTCGGTGAAGGTGGCCCGATGATCGGAAATGAATCGATACAGCACGATGTTCTCGTATTCAAGACCCTTGGCCTCATGAATCGAGAAGATGAGCGGGGTCTGGAAATGGGCGCGCGCGCCCGCCTTGTCCTGATCACGCATGACAAGCACTGCGAACCGGGTCGATTGCCGTGTCTTCTGGTTCAAGTCCTTCTTGACGGAATCCTTGTCGGCCAGCACGGTGACGGTGCCGACATCCCCGCCGATCGCCTCGACGAGGAAGTTGCTCTCACGATCGATGGAACCAAAACGGCGATGCTTGATCTTGAGCAGCGCGTTCGCCACCCGCGTCGCCTCGCGAGCGTTGCGGAAATTCGCGCGCAGCACCCGCAACTCCTGCACCCGGGCGATGCTCTCGTCGGCCCAGAACAGGCTCTTCACCTTGCTCCATGAGAAAAAATTCGGGTGGACGATCTGGTTGGAATCGCCGCAGAGGAGAAAGTGATCCCGCTTCCTCAGCGTCGCGAGCACGAGCGCGAGCTGCACGTTGGTGAAATCCTGCACCTCGTCGACGACCACGAAGTCATAGCGGGGTGCGGCGTGCGCCCGCGATTCATAGGCGATCAGGTTCGGATCGTACAGCTTCGCCTCGCCGAGCCAGCCGCGATATTTCTCGAACAGATCGTAGAGGCGGTCTCGTTCCGCATCGGGAAAGATCGACTGGCGCACGCCGAGGGCCATGTAGTCCTCGCGCGCGAGCGGACCCGTTGCAGGGGCCGTGATGACGCCACGAATTTCCTCGAATGCCTGGTGCGCATCGATTCCCTTGAATACCTGCTGCTGCCGTGTGAACCAGCCGGAGAAGTCGCGCCATAGGGCTTCCCGCCCCGGTGGGACGTGCAGGCTCTCGACCAGCTCGCGATAGGAGAGGAACTGCGCGTCCTGCCCGTCACGCTCGAATCCGTGCGAGTAGTAGAGGTCGCGCGCCCCCTTCGCGAGATACGCGGACAAGGTCACATAGAGTACCTCGCCCTCGGCTAGCTTCAGCTTTTCCAAGGTGAGCGCCGTTTTTCCGCTGCCTGCGCTGCCCACCACGATGAGCGGGGCGGGCAACCTGTACACGGCCTCCTGCGCGTCGTCGAACGAGAGCACCTTGTCGAGCAGGTGGATGGCGCGCCGCTTCGCGTGGACGTAGCGAACGGCTTGCGCATCGCGCAAATCTGCGGTGGGATCGAAGTCGGGGATCTTATCCTCATCGATCACCGCTCCTCGCAGGAACCGCGATTTCGCATAGTCGTGTTGTTCGATCACCTCCAGCATCAGCGCGTAGGTCGTCTCGCCGTGGCGTACCAGCGAGAACAGCAACCGGTTGGCATGGTCGAGCTTGGCGCGATAGAACTTGCCGTGATGGAGATTCGCAAGCTTCTTGACTTCGGCCTGCCGAAAGTCATCGCGCTCTATCGCCGTCCGAACTTTTTCGTATTGGGCCTTGACGCGCGAGGTATCGAGCCCGATGTATTCGAGAATCTGCATGCGACCTTCGGTCTGAATCCGCTTCGATGGCTGGGAAAGCGTGATCGTACTTGAATGACGAAATACGCCCCGGCGATGGTGCTTCGGTCAGGCCGCCGCCCGCGCAGCACGTTGGTCCACCCAGGCGGTCAAGACCGTGATGGACCCGGGCGACCGCTGTCGCGATGCGAGCCGTACTTGGCATTCGCGGTTGCGGGGAAGAACTTGGCGCGTCAAGAGGCCGCTCGATCGTGACGATAGAAATACGTGAGATCCGCGCAAGCGACAACCACCACCGTCCTTGCGCAGTGCCCCCGATGCCGGCGCGAAGAGATGCAATCGGCGCTGCCGCAACCAACGATCGTAGCCGCAGGGCCAAGACAGCATGTTCAACCTACTGCGATATTTCTCGGTCACCAGCCTTTGCTCGATCCTCGCGGCGACGGTTGGGCTCAGCTTTCTCTATCGTGAATTCGCACTGCGCGATTTGTCGCGGGTAGGCGAAGAACACAACGAGGTGCTGGCGAAATTCATTACCAACACGATCTGGCCCGAGCTCGCGCCGTTCTTCGCGTCGGCCCCATCGCTTACCGCTGATGAGATCAGGAGCCATGCGGAGACGACCCGGTTGCACGAGCGGCTGCGCGCGATTACGAGCGACACGACGGTCCTCAAGATCAAAATTTACAGCCTCGACGGCCGCACCATGTATTCGAGTGAAGCGCGGCAGATCGGCGAGGACAAGAGTCGCAACGGAGGCTTCGTCGCGGCTCGATCTGGTAAAGCCGCGACTGAAATCACCCATCGGGATAAGTTCAGCGCGTTCGAGGAAACGGTGTTCGATCGAGGCGTCCTCAGCAGCTATATGCCGGTGCGACCGCGCGGTGCCGACCGGATCAACGCGGCCGTGCTGCTGGCCATCCCCGTCGGCTGGCGGCTGGTCACCGGCACGCCCTACCGCATGGAGCGCTGGCTCGCCTACCTCGACCCCTGGGGGCACCGCGATGGCGCCGGCTTCCAGCTCGTCGAGTCGCTGCTGGGCATCGGCAACGGCGGCTGGCTCGGGCAAGGGCTCGGCCAGGGCAAGGGCAAGCTCTTCTACCTGCCGGCCGCCCACACCGACTTCATCGCCGCGGTCATCGCCGAGGAGACCGGCCTGCTGGGCATCGCCGTGCTGCTGCTCCTCTACGCGGTGCTGGTGTGGCGCGGGCTGCGCGCCGCCCTCCTGGCCGCCGAGCCCTTCGGCGCCTACGTGGCCCTGGGCCTGACCACGCTGCTGGGCGCCCAGGCCCTGGTGAACCTGGCGGTGGTCTTCGGGCTCCTGCCCACCAAGGGGCTCACCCTGCCCTTCGTCTCCTACGGGGGCAGCTCCCTCGTGACGCTGCTGGGCGCGGCCGGCATCCTGCTCTCGGTCTCGGGCGACCGGGGCGGCTTCCTCTCCGAGGGCGTGCAGGCGGTGCGGGTGGCGCCGCCACGCGGCGCGGCGGAGGCCACCCCATGAGGCTGCTGGTGGCGGGCGGCGGCACGGGAGGCCACGTCTTCCCCGGCGTGGCGCTGGCGGAGGAGGTGGTGACGCGCCACCCGAGGAACGACGTGGTCTTCGTGGGCACGGCCCGCGGGCTGGAGGCGCAGGTGGTGCCGGCCGCCGGCTTCCCCATCGAGCTGGTGGACGTGAAGGGGCTGAAGGGCAAGGGGCTGCTGGGCGCGCTGCAGAACCTGGTGCTGCTGCCGCGGGCCTTCCTCAAGTCGGTGGCCATCCTGCGGGCCTGGCGGCCCGACATGGTGGTGGGCGTGGGCGGCTACGCCTCCGGCCCGGTGGTGCTGGCCGCCTGGTTCATGCGCATCCCCACCGCGGTGCAGGAGCAGAACGCCGTGGCCGGCCTGACCAACCGCATCCTGGGGCGCTTCGTCGAGGCGGCCTTCACCGCCTTCCCCGAGGCGGCGCAGAACTTCCCGCGTGGCCGGGTCCACCAGCTCGGCAATCCCATCCGGCGCCAGCTCCTCGACAACTTCATGCGCCCCTCGGCCGACCACGAGCGGGCCCGGCTGCTGGTCTTCGGCGGCTCGCAAGGCGCCCACGCCCTCAACATGCGGGTGGTGGAGGCGCTGCCTCACCTGGCCGACCTGAAGGAGCGGCTGGCCATCATCCACCAGACCGGCGCGCGCGACCGCGAGCAGGTGGAGCGGGGCTACCGCGCGGTGGGGTTCGTGCCGGACGTGCGCGACTTCATCACCGACATGAGCCGGGCCTACGCCGAGGCCGACCTGGTGCTCTGCCGCGCCGGGGCCACCACCCTGGCCGAGCTCACCGTGTGCAAGAAGCCCTCGATCCTGATCCCCTTCCCGGCCGCCGCCGACAACCACCAGGTCCTCAACGCCGCCAGCCTGGTGGCCGCCGGGGCCGCGGTGATGATCGAGGAGCGGGACCTCACCGGCGAGCTGCTGGCCGCCGAGATCCGCGCCATCCTGCAGAACGGGGAGCGGCGCCAGCGCATGTCGCGCGCCGCCGGTGGCCTGGGCGCGCCCGCCGCCGCCCGCGAGATCGCCGACGTCTGCGCCGAGCTGGTGCGGCGCCGCTGGGGCTCCCCCCACGGCCAGGACCGAGGCCCCGCCTTCACGCCCGTGCGCCCCCCCGGCCTCTAGGCCGCCGGCCACCGCAGGAGTCCCCATGACCCTCTTCCGCTCACGCCCCGCCAAGATCCACTTCGTCGGCATCGGGGGCATCGGCATGAGCGGCATCGCCGAGGTGCTGCTCAACCTCGGCTACGCCGTCTCCGGCTCCGACCTGAAGGCCACCGACACCACCCGGCGCCTGGAGGCGCTGGGCGGCCGCGTCGAGCTGGGCCACGCCGCCGCCCACGTGCGCGACGCCGACGTGGTGGTCACCTCCTCGGCCGTCAAGCGGGACAACCCCGAGGTGGCGGAGGCGCGCGCCCACAAGGTGCCGGTCATCCCGCGCGCCGAGATGCTGGCCGAGCTGATGCGCCTCAAGTACGGCGTGGCCATCGCCGGCTCCCACGGCAAGACCACCACCACCTCCATGGCGGCCTGGCTGCTGGCCCAGGCCGGCCTGGACCCCACCGCGGTGGTGGGCGGCAAGGTCAACGCCTTCGGCTCCAACGCCAAGCTGGGCAAGGGCGACTACATGGTGGTGGAGGCCGACGAGTCGGACGGCTCCTTCGTCCACATCCCGCCCACCATCGCCATCGTCACCAACATCGACCCGGAGCACCTGGACCACTGGAAGACCGAGGCGGCGCTGCGCCAGGGCTTCGTGGACTTCGTCAACCGGGTGCCCTTCTACGGCCTGGCCATCCTCTGCATCGACCACCCCGGCGTGCAGTCGCTGCTGCGGGACGTGGGCAAGCGCTACGTCACCTACGGCGAGAGCCACCAGGCCGACTACCGGGCCGAGGCCATCGACGTCTCCGGCCCGGCGGTGCGCTTCGACGCCTTCCGGCGCGGCGAGCCGCTGGGGCGCTTCGAGGTGGCCATGGTGGGGCGGCACAACGCGCTCAACGCCCTCTCGGTCATCGCGCTGGGCGACGAGATGGGCATCCCGCCGGACGTGACCCGCGCGGCGCTGGCCTCGTTCCAGGGGGTGCAGCGCCGCTTCACGCTGAAGGGCGAGGCGAGCGGCGTCACCGTGGTGGACGACTACGGCCACCACCCGGCCGAGGTGAAGGCCACGCTGCTGGGCGCGCGCGAGGCCTTCCGGCGGCGCGTGGTGTGCATCTTTCAGCCCCACCGCTACAGCCGCACCCGCGACCTGCACGCCGACTTCACCACCGCCTTCAACGACGCCGACGTGCTCCTGCTCACCGACATCTACGCCGCCGGCGAGGACCCGCTGCCGGGCGTCTCCGCGGCCGGGCTGGTGGAGGCCATCCGCGCCTGCGGCCACCGCGACGCCACCTGGCTGCCGCGCGCCGGCCTGGCCGCCGCGGCCAGGGCCCGGGTGCGCCCTGGCGATCTCGTCATCACGCTGGGCGCCGGCGACGTGACCGCGGTGGGGCCGGAGCTGCTGGGCCTGCTCCGGGGCTAGGCCATGGCCGACTGGCGCCACGAGCTGGGCCGCCGCCTGCGCGGCGAGGTGCTCCTCGACGAGCGGCTGGCGCCGCGCACCTCCATCCGCGTGGGCGGGCCGGCCGACATGCTGGTCCGCCCCGCCGACCCCGACGACCTGGCCGCGCTGCTGCGCGGGGTGGCCGAGCTCGGCGTGCCGCTCACCGTGCTGGGCGGCGGCGCCAACACGCTGGTGGCCGACGCGGGCGTGGCGGGCGTGGTGCTGCGCCTGCCGCCGGAGCTGGCCGGGGAGCGGATCGAGGGCGACCTCCTCACCCTCCCGGCCGGTGCCCCCATCGCCCGCCTGCCCGCCCGCGGCCACGCGCTCGGCCTGACCGGTGCCGAGTTCCTGGCCGGCATCCCGGGCACGCTGGGCGGTGCGCTGGCCATGAACGCCGGCACCCGGGCCGGCGAGGTGAAGGACGTGCTGGTGCAGGCCGAGCTGGCCACCGCCGACGGGGCGGGCTTCGTCCCGGCCTCCGCCCTGGGGCTGGGCTACCGCCAGAGCCGGCTCCCGCCCGGCGCCGTGGTGACGCGACTCACCTGCCGGCTCCGGCCCGGCGACGTGGCCGCCAGCCGCGCCGTCATGGAGGCCGACGTGGCGCGCCGGCGGGCCACCCAGCCGCTCTCGCAGCCGAGCTTCGGCTCCACCTTCTGGAACCCGCCCGGCCACTTCGCCGGCCAGCTCATCGAGCAGGTGGGCCTCAAGGGGCACCGTGTCGGACACGCCATGTGGTCGGAGGTCCACGCCAACTTCCTGGTGAACCTGGGCGGCGCCACCGCGCGCGACGTGCTCCAGCTCATGAAGCTGGCGCGGGCTCGGGTGAAGGAGCGGCTCGGCGTCACGCTGGTGGCGGAGGTCAAGCTGGTGGGAGAGTTCGTGGCGGAGGATCTGCAGCAGGGGTAGACGGCCGTGCATCGTCGTCAGTCCGGTCGCCCCGAGCGTAGGTGAGCGGAGCGAGCCGGAGTCGAGGGGCGGAGCCGTACCGGGCCGGCAGCCGCCGTTTGAGAGCAGGGAGGAACGACATGGGTCTCTGGACTGGCAAGAAGGTGGCGGTGCTCTACGGCGGGCAGTCCTCCGAGCGGGAGGTCTCGCTCAAGACCGGCGCGGCCTGCGCCGAGGCGCTGCGCGGCAAGGGCCACGACGTGGCGCTGGTGGACGTGGACCGCGACGTGGCGGACCGCCTTCGCCAGGCGGGGGCCCAGGTGGCCTTCGTGGCGCTGCACGGCCGCTACGGCGAGGACGGCTGCGTGCAGGGGCTGCTCGAGGCCATGGGCCTGCCCTACACCGGCTCGGGCGTGTTGGCCTCGGCGGTCGGCATGGACAAGGTGATGTCCAAGCTCCTCTTCAAGGGGCTGGGGCTCGACGTGGCCGACTACCGGGTCTTCCCGCCGGCGCGCGCCGGCAGCATCCACGGCGCCGACCTGCCGTTCGCCTTCCCGGTGGTGGTCAAGCCGGCCTGCGAGGGCTCCAGCGTGGGCGTCACCCTGGTCAAGGAGGCGGCCGCCCTGCCGGCCGCCTGCCGCGAGGCGGCCCGCTGGAAGGGCGACGTCATCGTGGAGCGGTACGTCAAGGGCATGGAGGTCCAGGTGGCGGTGCTCGACGGCAAGGCCCTGGGCGTCATCGAGGTGGTGCCGGCCAACGAGTTCTACGACTACGCCGCCAAGTACACCGCCGGCACGACCAGGTACTTCTACCCGGCCCGCCTCTCCGACGGCGAGGCGAGGCGCCTCGAGGACGCCGCCGAGACGGCCCACCGCGGCCTGGGCTGCGCCGGGGTGACCCGCACCGACTTCATCCTGGCGCCGGAGGGCCCCGCCTGGATCCTGGAGCTCAACACGCTGCCCGGCATGACGGCCTCGTCGCTGGTGCCCAAGATCGCCGCCGGCAACGGCCTCTCCTTCGCCGACCTGTGCGAGCGGCTGCTGGACGGGGCCTCGCTCAAGGCCTGACCGGCCGAGACGGGCCGCGCCTCGATGCGGCGCCCGCCAGGCTGTCGCCCGGCATGGCCGGGGGCTACTTCCCGGCGCAGGCGGCCTTGCCGGCCAGCGCGGCCGGTTCCCTGGCGTCGAGCTTGAGCGCCTGGTCGTAGTGCTTCTGCGCCTTGCCGCAGTCGCCCTGCGCCGCCGCCACGTCGCCCAGCAGGCTGAAGGCGCTGGCGATGGGCGCCCGCTCCAGCGCCTTGTTGGCGCTGGCGGTGGCCTTCTCATAGGCCTTCCGCTTCAGCAGCATCTTGCCCAGGTTCACGTCGCGCCGCGCCACGTCGCGGGGATCGTCACCCGGCATGGTGCTCCTGGGCGGGTCGAGGATGGCGTCGAAGCCGGCCTGGTCGACCTCGCCGAGCATGAGCCGGATGCGCCCCTTGATGATCTCGCAGTAGTCGATCTGGCGGTACATCTCGACGGCCTGGAGCCGGAACTTGCCGTCGGCGAAGGCCACCATGGGGTGGAGCCGGATGCCGAGCGCGCCGTAGAGCGCGTCGTCCTGGTCCACCACCACCGCCATGGCCACGCCGGTCCGGGCGATCAGCTCCTTGACCGCCGCCGGGTCCTCGCTGGAGGAGACCACCCCCACCCAGCGGACCGCCTTGCCCGCGAAGAGCTTCTCGCAGAGGGCCAGCTGCACCAGCGCGTCGGCGGAGCGCTCCTGGCCGGTGCGGAAGAAGACCAGCAGGTTGGCCTTCGCCTTGGGCGAGAGGATTCGCTCCGTGCCGCCCGCCACCGTCTTCAGCTCGACGTTGTCGATGCGGGTGCCGGCCTCGGCGTACGCCTGGGCGCCGAGCGGAGCGAGGAGGAGGAGGGCGATGGTGGCGAGCGCGGAGCGGGCGGACGTCGTCATGGCGTGGCGAATGTTCGCACCTCTCCGGTCCGGTGGGGTGAACAAATGCGACGATCGACCGCACCCGTCCGCATACCGGGGCGTACATCAAGCGGCTGGCCGGCCGTGACGCGACGCGCTACTTGCCGGCGCAGGCCTGCTGGCCCGCCACCGCGTGCTTCTCGGCCGGGTCGAGCTTGAGCGCCTGCTCGTAGTGCTTCAGCGCCTTCGGGCAGTCGCCCTGGGCGGCGAGGACGTCGCCGAGGAGCGCGAAGGCGGCCGCCGACGGCGCCTTCTCCAGCGCCTTGTTGGCGCTCTGGATGGCCTTGTCGAACTGCTTGATCTTGAGCTGCCGGCGCCCCAGGTTGACGTCGCGGTTGGAGACGTCGCGCGCGTCGTCGCCCGGCATGGTGCTGACCGCGGGGTTGAGGATCTGGTCCACCGCCGCCTGGTCGAGCTCGCCGAGGAGGAAGCGCAGCCGCGCCTTGATCACCTCGCAGTAGTCGATCTGGCGGTACTGCTCGAAGGCGGCGATGGCGTACCTGGCGTCGAGCAGGAAGATGACCGGGTGGTTGCGCACGCCCAGCTTCTCGTAGAGCGCGTCCCCATCGTCGAGGAGCACCGACATGCGGACTCCGGCCCCGGCCGCCAGCGCGGCCGCCTCGGCCGGCGGCGTCTCACCGGAGACCACCGCCACGAAGCGGATCGGCCTGCCGGCCAGGTCCTGCTCGCACTTCGACATGGCCTTGAGCGCGTCGAGGGAGCGGTCCTGCCCGGTCCGCACGAAGACCAGCGCGGTGGCCTTCATCCTGGGCAGCAGCAGCTTCTCCTTGCCGCCGGCGGCCGTCCTGAGCTCGACGTTGGCGACCACCGTGCCCACCTCGGCGTGGGCGTGGGCGGCGCCGAAGGGGACCAGGGCGAGGGCGGCGAGGACGAACTTCTGGAGGAGTCGGAGCATGGTGGAGTCTTGACCTCGTGGTGGTGTCTCGCGGGGTGCCTAGCGCTGGCAGCCCAGCCGTCCCTGTAGAGCGACGGCGTCGGACGGGGCGATCTTCAACGCGGCCTCGAAGGAGGGCAGCGCGGCCTTGCAGTCGCCGCCCGCCGCCAGGATCTCGCCCTGCAAGGCGTAGGCGTCGGCGCTGGGGGCGGCCTCCAGGCTCCTGCGGGTGGCCTCCAGCGCCTTCTGGGCGTTCTTGCGCTTCCAGAGCGCCTTGGCCAGGTTGACGAAGCGGCGGGCCTCGGCCCCCGGCGAGCCGTTGGTGGCCTTCTCGGGCTCGAGCACGCGGGCCATGTCGGCCTCCTCGAGCTCGCCCAGCAGGACGCGCAGCCGCGCCAGCACGATCTCCCGGAAGTTGATCTTTCGGAAGTGCTCGTAGGCGGCCAGGCGCAGCCCCTGGTCGGCGATGCCCACCACCGGGTGGAGCCGCACGCCGAGCTGGCCGTAGAGGGCGTCGCCGGTGTCCCACAGCACGGGCCACTTCAGCCCGGCCGCCTCGACCACCTGGCGCGCCTCGTCGGCCGTCCAGGAGTCGGAGACCACCGCCACGAAGCGCACCGGCTTGCCGCCGAGCTCCTTGCGGATGGACTCCAGGTCGCGGAGCGCGTTGAGCGAGTGCTCCTGGTGGGGCCGGAAGAAGACGAAGAGGCTGGCCGTGACCTTGCGGGACAGGAGCTGCGCCTTGCCCCCGTCGAGCGTGGGCAAGGTCGGGTTGTCGAGCGCGGCGCCGACCGCGACGTTGGCGAAGGCCAGCCCGGGCCCGGGCCAGGCCGCGGCCAGGATCGCCGCGGCGACCAGCCCGGCCGGGCTGCAGCGGCGGGTGGTCATGGCCGGCCTTACTTGGGCGCCGAGCTGGTGAGGGTCTTGTTGTTGTAGGCCTTGGTCTCGTGGCAGGTCTTGGCGCACGAGCCGCCGTTGGGCAGCTTGGTGTAGTTGATCTTGAGCAGCCAGCCCTTCGGGCCGTAAGGCACGCCGTCGCGGATGTGGTGGTCCTGCTTGGAGGCGTGGACCTCGTGGCAGGCGCGGCAGGTGCGGCCGCGCTCCTGGTGCACGTGCACGTAGTGCAGGTTGCGCGAGCCGTCGCGGAAGCCGGTCAGCGTGGTGGTCTCGGGCACCGAGACCACCTTGTCGTTGTGGCAGCCGTAGCAGAGGCCGTAGGCCTTGTTCTCGTAGGGCGAGTAGAAGGTCGAGGGGTAGGCCGAGACCAGCAGGCGGAAGTTGTCGCCGCCGTGGGTGCGGTGGCAGGCCGAGCAGTCCTTGGCCTTGACCGGCTCGTGCCACACCTTGTTGTCGGCCAGCCAGGTCTTGTAGTTGGTCATCTGCTTGCCGTCGTCCGAGACCATGCCGTCCTTGGAGTGGCAGTTGACGCACAGGTCGAAGGGCAGCTGGATGAGCAGCTTCTCGATGTTGGCGGCGTGCGGGTTGTGGCAGTTGGAGCACTTGTCGCCCTTGCTGATGGCGTCGTGCTTCACCTTGGCGTTGTCGATCTGCGCCTTGATGCCCTTGTGGCAGGCGGTGCAGGTCGCCACCATCTCGCCGCCCAGGAGCTTGCGCTCGGTGGAGTTGTGCGGGTTGTGGCAGTTGGTGCAGCTCTCCACCGACGGCACGTGCTTGAACTTCCGGGCCATGATGGCCTGGAACTCCTCGTGGCAGGAGTAGCAGTTCTCGTTGACGCTGCTGGTGATGGGGCCCGGGTTGGCCCGGTCGTTCCGCTCGTGGCAGATGGAGCAGTCGCCCGCCTCGTAGGGGCCGTGCGACCACTTCACGTTGGGCCCGGGGGGCAGCGGTGCGACCTGGGCGCCGCGGCGGGTTCCGCGCTTCTGCACCTCGGTCTTGAGCGGTGCGGCCAGCGCCGGCACGGCGGCGAGGAGGAGGGGCACGACGAGCAGCCTGTATGAGGACGAGAGCCGCAGGATCATTCGATCTGCTCCGAGGGACGCCCGGCGGTCGCCAGCGGCCCCTCCCAGGTGTTCCGGATTTGGCGAAGCCTACGCTAGTTCGGGGGGGGCGTGGCCTTGATCCTCGACAACCAGGGTCGAGAAAGGGCCCGGACCCCGGTCGGCGTGCCGCGTGGCCGCGGCGCGTCGCAGGCGGCTCGCCGGGTTGGTCACAGCAGCAGCTTCTTCTTCCTCGAGTTGTGCGGGTTGTGGCAGCCGACGCACTCGCCCTTGACCGGGTGGTTCTTGCCCTTGCCGATGCGGACCGGCGCCTTGCCCCCGAACTCGTCGTGGCAGCCGAGGCAGGTCTCCTTGGTCACCGTGGCCGGCCCGGGGTCCTTCTGGTCGGCGCGCGCGTGGCACGCGTCGCACGCGCCCTGCTCGTAGGGCCCGTGGACCACCACCGCCTGCGCCCTGGGGAGCGGCGCGAGGCGGCCCTCCCCGGCGTTGGCGGCGGAGGCCGCCAGCGCGAAGAGGCCGGTGGCGAGGACGGCGGACGGGAGGAGGCGCATGTGGTGAAGCTCCGTTGAGCGTGCTGGCGCGGGTTGCGGCCTGACGAACGATATCGGTAGGTCTTGGCCCACGCCGGCGGCGCCGTCAAGAAACGGACCAGCGGCGGCTGGTCGCAGGCGGCCGAAAACTTGCCAGGGGCCGGAACTCGGGCAAGTTCCACCCACCGGGTGATAGCGTCCGGAAGCGGCCGGGAGCGGGCGGTCCGGGGTCGGGAGTGGCGGGTGGCGTGGGGTCGGAACCGGCGAGCGGTGACGTTGGATCCAGCCGAGGTGCGGCGCGGGCTGGGCCGCGCCCTGGCGCTGGCGCTTCCCTCCGTGCTGTCGCTGGCGTTGCTCGGCGGCGCCGGCTGGGCCACCTGGACGTACGGCGTCCAGGGCGACCTCCTGCGCATCCGCCAGCTCCGCTTCGCCGGCCTCTCGCAGGTACGGGCCGAGGAGCTGCTGGAGCTCTCCCCGGTCCACCCCGGTGACCACCTCATGCTCACCGACCTCGACGGGCTGGGCCGGGCGCTCCGGCGCAACCCCTGGGTGGCCTCGGTGGAGGTGACCCGCCGCTTCGCGCCGCCGGCGCTGGAGGTGGCCATCACCGAGCGCCGCGCCGCGGCGCTGGTGGACCTCTCTGGCCTCTACCTGGTGGACCGGCGCGGGCAGGTCTTCAAGCGCGCCGCGCCGGGCGACGGCCTGGACCTGCCGGTGGTGACCGGCCTGGCCCGCGAGGACCACGTGGCGCGCCGCGAGGAGACGGAGCGGCGCATCGAGGCGGCCCTGGAGCTGCTGGACCGCTGGCGTGACGCCGGGCTGGACCGGCGCGCCGCGGTCTCCGAGGTGCACCTCGACCCCGACCTGGGGGTGCGGGTGCACGCGGGCGACGACGGCATGGAGATCCGGCTCGGGCAGGGAGACCTGCCCACCAAGCTGGAGCGGCTCGGGCGCGTGCTCTCCGCGCTCGAGGCGGACGGACGGAGGGCGGAGGTGCTTCACCTCGACAACCGGCGGCACCCGGACTGGGTGGCCGTGCGGCCGGCGGGGGGGGGCGGTGCGGTGGACGTTCGGGGTCCGAGAGGGCCCTGACAGGACGGTCGGGGCGTGGGCGCGTCGCGCCGCTCGCCCGGAGAGGTGGTTCACATGGCGAAGAGCGGAGACATCCTCGTCGGGCTCGACATCGGCACGACCAAGATCTGCGCCATCGTCGGCGAGGTCAGCGACGATGGCATCGACATCATCGGCATCGGCACGCACCCGTCGAAGGGGCTGCGCAAGGGCGTGGTGGTCAACATCGACGCCACCGTGGCCTCCATCAAGCGGGCCATCGAGGAGGCCGAGCACATGGCGGGGTGCGAGATCACCACCGTCTACACCGGCATCGCCGGCGGCCACATCAAGGCCTTCGCCAGCCACGGCGTGGTGTCGGTGAAGGACAAGGAGGTCCGGCCCCAGGACGTGGACCGGGTCATCGAGCAGGCCAAGGCGGTGGCCATCCCGCTGGACCGCGAGGTCATCCACGTCCTGCCGCAGGAGTTCGTGGTCGACGACCAGGACGGCGTCAAGGAGCCCATCGGCATGAGCGGCGTGCGCCTGGAGGCCAAGGTGCTCATCGTCACCGGCGCGGTCTCCTCGGCGCAGAACATCGTCAAGTGCGCCCAGCGCACCGGGCTCAACGTCTCCGACATCGTGCTGCAGCCGCTGGCCTCCTCGCTGGCCACCCTCTCGGAGGACGAGAAGGAGCTGGGGGTCTGCCTGGTGGACATCGGCGGGGGCACCACCGACATCGCCATCTTCCACAACGGCTCCATCCACCACACCTCGGTCATCTCGCTGGGCGGCAACCACCTCACCAATGACGTGGCGGTGGGGCTGCGCACGCCCACCCACGAGGCCGAGCGCATCAAGAAGCAGTACGGCTCGGCCATGGCCAGCCTGGTGGACCGGAGCGAGACCATCGAGGTGCCCAGCGTGGGCGGCGGCGCGCCGCGCGTGCTCTCGCGCCACATCCTGGCCGAGATCATCGAGCCGCGCGTCGAGGAGATCTTCATGCTGGTCCAGCACGAGATCCAGAAGTGCGGCATGGAGGAGCTGCTGGCCTCCGGGGTGGTCATCACCGGCGGCTCGACGCTGCTGCCCGGCATGGCGCAGATGGCCGAGGAGGTGCTCGGCGTGCCGGTGCGGCAGGGCATGCCGCGCCACATCGGCGGCCTGGTGGACGTGGTGAAGAGCCCCATGTACGCCACCGCGGTGGGGCTGGTGATCTACGGCGCCAACCAGCAGAAGGGCAGCCCGTACTTCCGCATCCGCGACGAGAACGTCTACCGCAAGGTCAAGAACCGCATGAAGGAGTGGCTGGGCGAGATCTTCTAGCCCACCGGGGACCTCACATGATCGAGTTCAACGACAGGTCGGACGGGGCGCGCATCAAGGTCATCGGCGTGGGCGGTGGCGGCGGCAACGCCATCAACACCATGGTGGCCGCGCGGCTCGAGGGCGTGGAGTTCATCGCGGCCAACACGGACCTGCAGGCGCTGGCGGCCAACAAGGCCGCGGTGAAGCTGCAGCTCGGCAAGGCCTCCTCCAAGGGGCTGGGCGCCGGGGCCAACCCGGAGGTGGGGCGGCAGGCGGCCCTGGAGTCCCGCGAGCAGCTCGAGGCGGCCCTGGCCGGCGCCGACATGGTCTTCGTCACCGCCGGCATGGGCGGCGGCACCGGCACCGGGGGCGCCGCGGTGGTGGCCGACATCGCCAAGGCCAGCGGGGCCCTCACCGTGGGCGTGGTGACCAAGCCGTTCCTCTTCGAGGGCAACCGGCGGCGCAAGCACGCCGAGGCCGGGCTGGCCGAGCTCAAGGCCGCGGTCGACACGCTCATCGTCATCCCCAACCAGCGGCTCCTCTCGGTGGCCGGCGAGAGCATGTCGCTGGCCGACGCCTTCAAGCGGGCCGACGAGGTGCTGCTCAACGCCGTGCAGGGCATCAGCGACCTCATCACCGTGCACGGCATCGTCAACGTCGACTTCGCCGACGTGCGCACCATCATGGCGGAGATGGGCATGGCGCTGATGGGCACGGGGCGGGCCTCCGGGCCGCGCCGCGCCGTGGAGGCCATGCAGGCGGCCATCTCCTCCCCGCTGCTGGAGGACGTCACGCTCGACGGGGCCACCGGCCTCCTGGTCAACATCACCGGCGGCCCGGGGCTGACGCTCCACGAGGTGGACGAGGCGGTCTCGATGGCGCACCAGGCGGCCGACGCCGACGCCAACATCATCTTCGGCTCGGTCATCGACGAACGGCTCGGCGACGAGGTGAAGATCACCGTCATCGCCACCGGCTTCACGCCCCCGGGCTCGGAGCGCCGCCCGCCGCAGAAGGCGGTCATGGTGCAGGTGCCGGCCACGGTGGCGCGCGCCGTGCCGCCGCCGCTGCCGGTCCAGGCCAAGGCCGCCGAGGCCGCGGCCATCCGGCTGGCCAGGCCGGCCGTCGCGCCGGTCCAGGTCCCGGCCACCGCCGCGGTCCGGGCGGGCGCCGGCCGGACGCCCGTCGGCGCCTTCAAGCCGGAGCAGGAGGACCAGTACGACATCCCGGCCTTCCTGCGCCGGGGTGGGCCCCGCCAGGACGGCTGAGCGCCTAGAACGCCAGGCCGAGCCCGACCTTCAGCCCCTCGCTGCCCGCCTCGAGGCGGAGCGAGGTGGCGGGGCGGAAGCGCCAGATGAGGCCGATGGAGGGCTCGAGGAACAGGCCGCTCCACGACGGGCTCGAGGCGGTGGAGTCCCAGCCGTCGAACCAGCCGAACTGGTAGCCCAGGTCGAGCTTGGGGTACAGGGCGAGCTGCTGGTTGAACCAGAAGTTCCACATGACGCCCGCGCGCGGCCTGAACGCGGTCCAGGAGTAGGCGTAGTCGAAGGGCGCCACGCGGTAGCGGTAGGCGTAGCGCACCAGGTCGGCGCCGAACTCGAGGTCGAAGGTGTCGCGGATGCCGGAGGCGTTGGGCCGGAGGATCCCCCCGGGGAGGAGCGGCATGCGGTAGCGCACGCCCAGGCCAAAGCCATTGTCGTAGCCGTCGTGGTAGCCGTACCCGGCGCCCAGGATGAGCCAGCCCGTGAGCTCTCCGGCGGTGTGGCGGGCGGGCTCCGCGGCGTGGGCGGGCGCGGCGACGAGCAGGCCCGTGAGGAGCGTGGCGGCGATCAAGGTGCGCATGTGGGGTTCCCTCTCGGTGCAGGTGAGGTGGAGAGGCTACCCCTGCGCCGCCAGCCGCGCCACCAGCTCGCGCAGCACATCGGCTGGCGAGCCTACACGGAGCCGCCGCCGCCGGCCTGCGCCAGGCGCGGCGCCAGGTACCCGAGCGACGAGTCGTATCGGTAGTTGATCCCCATGTGGCCGTCGTCGAACTCCTGGTGCGCCACCTCGACGCCGCCGGCCCGCAGCGCCGCCACCACCTGGCGCGTCCCCCAGCGCAGGTTGAACTCGTCCCGGCTGCCGCAGTCCAGGAAGATGGAGGCCAGCCGGCGGTAGGCGTCGAGGGTGCGCGGCACGAAGCGCACCGGATCGTGCTCCAGCCAGCGCGCCCAGACCTCCGGGCGCAGCCGCCCATCCGGCAGCTCGAAGGGGAGCGCCGCGCCGAGCGGCGCCGCCGGGTCGGGCGAGTAGGCGGCGGCCATGCCCAGCACGTTGAGCACCGGGTGGTCGGCGCTGGCGAGCCTGGTCTGGCGCGCCCGCGCCTTCATGCGCTCCAGCCAGTCGGCGGCGTCCGGGCTCCCCAGCAGCGCGGCGGCCGCCCTGGGCAGGTCGGGGCCGTAGCACCACTCGAAGCCGGCGTCGCCGGCGTGGCAGGCCAGGTGGGCGAAGACCTCCGGCCGGTCGCGCCCCAGGCAGAGCGCCCCGTAGCCGCCCGAGCTCTTGCCCACCACGGCCCGCGCCTCGCGGCGCGCCAGCGTGCCGAGCCGCGCCTCCACGAAGGCGGTCACGTCGTCGGCCAGGTAGTCCTGGTAGCGCCCCACCGCGGTGGAGTTGATCCACTGCGTCCCGCCCACGCCGGTGAAGCCGTCCACGAAGACGGCCACGAAGGGCGGCAGCGCGCCGGCGGTCCACTGCGCCTCGATGCGCTCCGGCACGGTGGGCTGGAAGGCCGAGACGTTGAACCAGGCGCGGGCGCTGCCGGTGAAGCCGTGGAGGAAGTAGACCGTCGGCAGCCCGCGCCCGTCGGCGCGCCCGGGCGGCAGGAGCGCGTAGAGCGGGCGTCGCGACGGGTCGCCGAGCGGGTTGCCGGCCAGCGCGGGGGCGTCGAGCTCGAGCTCGAGGAGGCGGTCCTTCATGGCGGGCTACCGCCCGCGCGCCAGGACCAGGCCGGTGCGGCTGGTCAGCTTGGTGGTCCGGGCCAGCAGGTCGAGCGCCTCGTGGTAGAGCGGCTCGGCGTCGCGCGCCGCGGCGGGGCCCGTGAGCTCGCCGACGCGGAGCAGCAGGTCGAACACCCGCAGCAGGTGGTGGTGGGCCAGCAGGAGGTCGCGCCCCAGCCTGGACCCCTGCCGCGTGTAGAGCAGGCCGGTCTGGAAGAGGCGGGAGAGGGCCTTGCGGTTCAGGTCGTCGACGGTGCGGCAGCGGGCCTGGAACTCCACCAGCCGCCGCGCCTCGCGCGCCGCCGAGAGGTCGACCACGACCGGGTCGCGCACGGCGCTGCGGGTGGCGGTCCTCGAGAGGGGCATCGACACCGCGAGCCTAGACTCGCCCCGCGAGGCCGGTCAACCGGCGACCGGGAGGAGGCCGGCGGGCTACCCCAGCGCCGCGGCCACCAGCGCCTGCACCTTCGCGAGCGCCGCGTCGAGCCCGGAGGGATCCGAGCCGCCGGCCTGCGCCAGGTCGGGCTTGCCGCCGCCGCTGCCGCCCACCAGCTTGGCCGCCTCGCGCACCAGGTCGCCGGCCTTGAGCTTCCCGGTCAGGTCCTTGGTGACGGCCACCAGCAGCACCGCCTTGCCGTCGGCCTCGGCGCCCAGCGCCACCACGCCCGAGCCCAGCTTGTCGCGCAGCTTGTCGGCCAGCTCGCGCAGCGCCCTGGCGTCGCCCGGCACCTTGACCGCCAGCACCTTCACGCCGTGGACGTCGCGGGCCTGCGCCGCCAGGTCGCCGGACTGGGCCGCGGCCAGCTTGCCGCCCGCCTCCTCCAGCGCCCGCTCCAGGTCCTTGAGGCGCCGCTGCGCCGCCTCGATCTTGGCCGCCACGTCGAAGGCCCCCGAGCGCAGCAGGGCGGCGGCGCGCCTGAGCTCCTCCTCGGTGCGCTGCGCCAGCTGCACCGCCTGGTCGCCGGTGACCGCCACGATGCGGCGCACCCCGGAGGCGATGGACTCCTCGCTGGCGATCTTGAAGAAGGCGATGTCGCCGGTGCGGCGCACGTGGGTGCCGCCGCACAGCTCCTTGGACGGCCCCAGCGTGAGCACCCGCACCGTCTCGCCGTACTTCTCGCCGAACATCATCATGGCGCCCGACTTGCGGGCGTCCTCCAGGGCCAGCTCCTCGGTGGTGGCGGCCGCGTTGGCGCGCACCAGCGCGTTGACGCGGGCCTCCACGGCGTGGAGCTCCGCCAGGCTGAGCGGCTGGAAGTGCGAGAAGTCGAAGCGCAGGTGGTCGGGCGCCACCACCGAGCCGGCCTGCTTGACGTGCTCGCCCAGCACCTCGCGCAGCGCCAGCTGCAGGAGGTGGGTGGCCGAGTGGTTGGCGCGGATCAGGTCGCGCCGCGCCCCGTCCACCCTGAGCTCGACGCGGTCGCCCACGTGGAGCTCGCCGCGCTCCACCGTGCCCAGGTGCGTCACCAGTCCGGGCACCGGGCGCTGGGCGTCCACCACCGCCACCTGTCCGCGCGGGCCGGCCACGGTGCCGGTGTCGCCCACCTGGCCTCCCGACTCGCCGTAGAAGGGGGTGACCGCGGTGAGCACCTCCACCCGGTCGCCGGCCCTGGCCGCGGTGACGCGCGCCCCGTTCACCACCAGCGCGATGACCTCGCTGTGGGCATGCTCCGCCTGGTAGCCCATGAAGTGGGTCTCGCCCAGCTCGGCGGCGATGGCCTTGTGCAGGTCGGTGACGGCCAGCTCGCCCGAGCCCCTCCACTCCGAGCGGGCGCGCTGCGCCGCCATCGCCTCCTCGAAGCCCGCCTCGTCCACCGAGAGGCCGCGCTCGGCCAGGATGACGCGGGTGAGATCCATGGGGAAGCCGTAGGTGTCGTAGAGCTGGAAGGCCACCTGGCCGGCCACCACCCGCTGGCCCGCCCGGCCCAGCCGCGCCACCTCGTCCTCCAGGATGAGGAGCCCCTTGTCGAGGGTGCGCCGGAAGCTCTCCTCCTCCTGCTGCGCCACCTTTCGGATGAAGGGCTCGTTGCCGGCGGTCTCCGGGTAGGCCTGGCCCATCTCGGCCAGCACCGCGCCGCACACCTCGGCCAGGAAGGGCCGCTCGAGGCCCAGCCGCTTCCCGTGGCGGATGGCGCGCCGCATGATGCGGCGGAGCACGTAGCCGCGCCCCTCGTTCGACGGGAGCACGCCGTCGCCCACCAGGAAGGTGGTGGCGCGGGCGTGGTCGGCGATGACGCGCATGGAGACGTCGTCGTCCGCCTGGCTGGCGCCGTAGGTCTTCCCGGCCAGCGCCTGGATGGCGCCGATGATGCTCTGGAAGAGGTCGGTGTCGTAGTTGGAGCGCTTGCCCTGCACCACCGAGGCGATGCGCTCCAGGCCGGCGCCGGTGTCGATGGAGGGCCTGGGCAGCGGGGTGAGCGCGCCGTCGGCGCCCCGCTCGAACTGCATGAAGACCAGGTTCCAGATCTCCAGCCAGCGATCGCAGTCGCAGGCCACGCCCAGGCAGGGCCGGCCGGCCTTCTCCTCGGCGCAGGCGATGTCGCCGCCCTGGAAGTAGTGGAGCTCGGAGCAGGGGCCGCACGGGCCGGTGTCGCCCATGGCCCAGAAGTTGTCCTTGGCGCCCAGCTTGTGGATGCGCTCGGGCGGCACGCCCTGCGCCTTCCACAGGTCGTAGGCCTCCTCGTCCCAGGGGAGCGCGCCCTCGCCCTGGAAGACGGTGGCGGCCAGGCGCGAGGTGTCGAGCCCGAGCCAGGCGGGGCTGCTGACGAACTCCCAGCCCCAGGCCACCGCGTCCTTCTTGAAGTAGTCGCCGAAGGAGAAGTTCCCCAGCATCTCGAAGAAGGTGTGGTGCCGGGCCGTGAAGCCCACGTTCTCGAGGTCGTTGTGCTTGCCGCCGGCGCGCACGCACTTCTGCGAGGTGGTGGCGCGGGTGTAGTCGCGCTTCTCGCGGCCGGTGAAGACGTCCTTGAACTGGACCATGCCGGCGTTGGTGAAGAGCAGCGTGGGGTCGGCCTGCGGGACGAGCGCCGAGGAGGCCACGCGGCGGTGGCCGCGCTCCTCGAAGAAGCGGAGGAAGGCGTCGCGGATCTGGGCGGCGGAGAGGGTCTTCATGGGTGTGTGGGCCTGCGCCACGGAAGCGCCGGAACAGCCTCGAATAACAGAGGCGCCGGCGGATTGCCACGCTGGAGCGCGCCGGACGGGGCGGGTGGCGGCAGGGCGCGTGACGCCGGGCGCGGCCCGTGGTTTCCTTGCCGGCCATGACCAAGACCAAGATCGCGCTGGCGGCCGGGGTGGTGCTGGCCGCCATCCAGGTGGTGCCGGTGAGCCGGACCAACCCGCCGGTGACCTCCGCCGTCACGGCGCCGCCCGCCGTGGCCGCCATCCTCGAGCGCGCCTGCTTCGACTGCCACTCGCACGAGACCCGCTGGCCGCTGCAGGCCTACCTGGCCCCGGTCTCCTGGCTGGTGGCCCACGACGTCTCGGAGGGGCGCGAGGAGCTGGACTTCTCCGCCTGGGACCGGGTCGACCTGAGAAAGGTGGCCAGGAAGCTGCCCGAGGAGGTCGGCGAGGGGGAGATGCCCCCCTGGACCTACCTCGTCGCCCACCCTTCGGCGCGGCTCAGCGACGCCGAGCGCACCACCCTCATCGACTGGGCCCGCGGGCTCGCCGAGGTGAAGACCCCATGACCTCCCTCATCCTCACCATCCTCGGCCCGGACCGTCCCGGCCTCGTCGAGGCGTTGGCCGCCCCCATCGCCGCCCACGGCGGCAACTGGCTGGAGAGCCGCATGGCCCACCTGGCCGGAAAGTTCGCCGGCATCCTCCGGCTGGAGGTGGAGGACGCCCAGGCGGCGCCCCTCACGGCGGCGCTCGGGGCGCTGGAGGCGCAGGGGCTCAAGGTGGTGGTGGAGCGCGACGACGCCCCGCCGGCGGCGCCCAACCTGCGCTTCATGGTGGTGGAGCTGGAGGGGCTGGACCGGCCCGGCCTGGTCAAGGAGATCGCGCAGGTGCTGGCCGAGCGCGGCGTGAACATCGAGGAGCTGGTGACCGACCGGAGCACCGCGCCCATGTCCGGCGAGCAGATCTTCCGCTCGCGGGCCTGGGTCCACGTGCCGCCCAGGGTGGACGCCGCCGAGCTGCGCGGCCGGCTGGAGCGGCTGGCCAGCGATCTCATGGTACAGGTGACGCTGGGCGAGCCGAGCTGAGCGGCCCTTCGACTCCGGGCCTCCGACGCCGGGCCTTCCACTCCGGGCCTTCGGCCCCACGCTCGGGGCGGCCGGAGGGACGGCACGCCGCTTGTAGACACCTGTTTCGCATCCAGGCTGCCGGAACCCGGCGCACCAGGCCCCGGACCGGCGCGATCACCCGCAACTCCCCGTGAACCCTGAGAGGGCACACATGACCCCACGCCGACACCTCGCGCTCCTCGCCATCGCCGCCGCCACCGCCACCGTGGCCTGTGACTCCAGGAAGCCGGGCCCCTGTGACCCGGCGGCACAGTCGGGCTGCGACGCCGGCCTGGTGTGCGAGGAGGTGGTCGGCGGCCAGCCGGGCTGCTTCGACCCGGTGGTGGTGAGCGGTCGCGTCTACGACCTCGCGACCGACGCGGGCCTCCCGGGCGCCAGCGTGGTCGCCCTGGACGTGGACGGCGCGCCGGCGTCCCGCATCGGTCTCTCCGCCCCGGCGACCGAGCCCCTCCCCGGCGCCTACGCGCTCGTCCTGCCGTTGCCCCGCCTCGCCGGCGGCGCGCCGGCGCCGGCGAGCTTCACGCTGCGGGCCGACCGGCAGGGCTACGCCACCTTCCCCTCCGGCCTGCGCACCGCCCTCCCCGTCTCCACCTCGGCCGCGGTCCACGCCGACGGCAGGTGGACCATCGCCACGAGCCAGACCGGCATCGGCCTGTCCGCGCTGCCGCCGGCCACCACCGGCCAGATCGCCGGCACGGTGGCGATGCCGGCGTCGGGCCAGGGCGTCCTGCTCGTGGCGGAGGAGACCACGAGCCGCGCCAGCCTCACCGCGCTGCCCGGCCGCGACGGCGCCTTCACCGTCTTCAACGTCCCGGACGGCACGTATGAGGTGCGGGCCTACGCGCCAGGCGTCAACATCGGGCCGGCGACCGTCACCGTGACGGCGGGCGTGGCCACGCCAGCCACCATCGCGCTGACCGCCAACGCCACGCCGACCGCCACGGTGAGCGGATCGGTCAGCTTCGTGGCCGGCGCCAAGTGGGATGCCACCAGCGTGCTCCTGGTGGTGGCCTCAACCTTCGACCCGGCCCGCGTGCGCGGCATGGCCCCTCCGGGCCTCCGGGCCTCCGGCGTCTCGTCCGCCTGGTCCATCGCGGGCATCCCGGATGGCCACTACCGCGTGCTGGCCGGCTTCGAGACCGACTACGTGGTGCGAGACCCATCCAGCATCGGCGGCGCGGCGGTGCTGGAGTTCCGGGTGGCGAATGGCCTGCCCCGGCTGATGGACGGCACGACCTCCGCGGCCACGCTGGACCAGTTCAAGATCACCGGCGCGGTGCGGTTGACCTCGCCGCTCAAGGGGGCCGACGGCGCCTGCACGGCCATCGCCGAGGAGCTGCTCCCGGCCGATCCGGCCGGCCTGCTGCCCGGCCCCTGCGCCATGACGACCACCACACCCGCCTTCGGCTGGGCCGGTTACTCGTCCCAGGACTTCTACGAGATCACGGTCATCGACGAGCTCGGCGCCGTCGCCTGGGGCGCCCGGGTGGCCAAGGGGGCCATCGGCACCGACTACGGCGCGGCCGCGGGCGGAAGCGGCGTCGAGGCCGTGCTGTCGCCGCCGGCGGCGCTCGTGGCCGGCCGGACCTACCAGCTCCGCGTCGCGGCCAAGAACGACCCCAAGACGATCGGCGGCCCGGAGGAGACGCTCTCCACCTCCGAGGACCTGCTCGGCGTCTTCACCTACGCCCCGCTGGTGCCGTAGGCGGGGCGCCGACTCCGCGCCCCTCGACTCCGCGCCCCTCGACTCCGCGCCCCTCGACTCCGCGCCTGCGGCGCTACGCTCGGGGCGGCCGGGGGTCGAGGTCCGGCCGGGTTTCGCGGTCCGGCCGGGTGTCGCGGTCCGGCCGGATTTCGCGGTCCGGCCGGGTTTCGCGGTCCGGCCGGGTTTCGCGATCCGGCCGGGTCTCGCGGTCCGGCCGGAGCAGGCGGAGCCGCCAGACCCGCTGGCCGGTCTCCAGGTAGCGCTTCTCCCGGGTGGACGGGATCTCGTCGGCCGGCGCGTCGCAGAAG
>JANNKC010000139.1:0-4109 GCA_031396105.1 Anaeromyxobacter sp. | reverse complement strand
GTAGGCGATGAGGCGTCCCTGCGCATCGGCGAGCGGTGTCGGCGCGGCCACGCCCCGTCGTGTAACCGCCGCGCCGGCCCGCCGCGTGCCCAGGCGGGGCGCGCCGGCCGCCCCCTCGCCGCCCGAAGGCCACCTGGCCGGGAGATCAGGTCGTAAGCGTTCTGCTGCGGCAGCCCCTGGGTGGGCACCTCGAGGATCCGCCCGCCGCATGCTCGGGCGGGCCGCGGCGCGCAGCCAAGGCCCTGGCTGCGGCGAACCCCCACGGTGACAGCCCGGCTCCAAGGGGCTACAACCGCGGCGCACTCCCGGCTCCGAGCACGCCCGACAAGGACACCCGCACATGGCCCAGCACGAGAAGGTCATCATCCTCGGCAGCGGACCGGCCGGCTACACCGCCGCCATCTACGCCGCCCGCGCCACCCTGAAGCCGCTCCTCTTCGAGGGGATGCAGCCGGGGGGGCAGCTCACCATCACCACCGAGGTGGAGAACTACCCCGGCTTCGCCGACGGCATCATGGGGCCGGCGCTCATGGAGGAGATGAAGAAGCAGGCCGAGCGGTTCGGCACCCGCCTGGTGGCCGCCGAGGCCACCGCGGTGGACCTCTCGAAGCGCCCCTTCACGGTGACCACCGACGACGGCGAGTACACCTGCGACGCGCTCATCATCGCCACCGGCGCCACCGCCAAGTGGCTCAACATCCCCTCCGAGAAGCAGTACCAGGGGCGCGGCGTGTCGGCCTGCGCCACCTGCGACGGCTTCTTCTTCAAGAACGTGGAGGTGGCGGTGGTGGGTGGCGGCGACACGGCCATCGAGGAGGCCACCTTCCTCACCAAGTTCGCCACCAAGGTGCACCTCATCCACCGCCGCGCCGAGCTGCGCGCCTCCAAGATCATGCAGCAGCGGGCGCGCGAGAACCCCAAGGTCGAGTTCGTGTGGAACGCGGCGGTCGAGGAGGTGCTCGGCGACGGCAAGGCGATGACCGGCGTGCGGCTCAAGAGCACGGTGGACGGCTCGACGCGCCAGCTGCCGCTCAAGGGGCTCTTCATGGGCATCGGCCACGAGCCCACCACCGCCCTCTTCAAGGGGCAGCTCGAGATGAACGAGGTGGGCTACCTCACGGTGAAGGCGCCCTCCACCGCCACCAGCGTGCCGGGCGTCTTCGCCTGCGGCGACGTGGCGGATCCCACCTACCGCCAGGCCGTCTCGGCCGCCGGCACCGGCTGCATCGCGGCCATCGACGCCGAGCGGTTCCTGGCCGGCCACTGAGCGGCCGGGCCCGCGCCCGCCCCGGGCCCGCAGCAGGCGCGTGGCGTGGCCCCTGGCCCGGCACCGCGGATCGGAGCACGCCGTGAAGATGATCGACGTCGGGATGAAGCCGCCCACCGAGCGGGTCGCGGTGGCCCGCGCCTCGGTGAGCATGTCGAAGGCCACCCGCGCCCTGGTCGCCCGCGGCCAGGTCGAGAAGGGCGACGTGCTGGCGGCGGCGCGGCTGGCCGGAGTCATGGCCGCCAAGCGCACGCCGGACCTGATCCCCCTCTGCCACCCCATCGCGCTCTCCGGCGTGGAGATGGACGTGCGCCTCACCCCCCGCGGCGTGGTGGCGGTGGCCACGGTGCGCACGGTGGACCGGACCGGTGTGGAGATGGAGGCGCTCACCGCGGTGACCGCGGCCTGCCTGACCGTCTACGACATGCTGAAGCGGCACGAGAAGGGGATGCGCATCGAGGGGATCGAGCTCCTCGAGAAGGCCGGCGGCCGGAGCGGCCACTGGAAGCGCGCCGCCGCCGGGCGCGCCACGGGCCGGACCAGCGCGGCGCGCCGCACGCCGCGCCGCTGAGCCGCCGGGGCGCTGGATCGCCGCGGGGCCGAGCCGTGCGCCGGCTACGCCAGGTCGGCCGGGTCGACGCCCAGCCAGTCGAGCGCGTTGCCGAGGCAGGCGCGCCGGATGACCGCCAGGGAGAGGCCGGCCCGCTGCAGGCGATCCGCGGCGCGGGGCAGGGCCAGCGGGTCGCCGCCGCCCTCGCCGGCGTCGGAGCCGAGCACGATCCCCTCCGCCCCGTGGCGCGCCACCAGCCTGGCCGCCTCGTCCACGCCGTGCTTCCCCGGCATGGTGACCAGCGCCCGGTGCCCGCGGGCGCGCAGCACCGGGAGCAGGCGCGCGTCGGCGTGCATCACCAGCACGCGCTCGGGCGGCAGCTCCACCTCCTCGAGCAGCGTGAGGAGCCGCCCGGTGAGGCGGGCGCGGGCGCGCCAGCCGGCCCGCACCAGGAAGGGCAGCCGGAGCTCGGCCGCCAGCCGCGCCTGCGCCAGGAAGGCCTCCTCCTCCTCGGCGCCGCCCTCCTCGAGCCCCGCCGGCCCGAGCGCCGCCACCTCCCGCCGCCCCAGGAGCTCGGGCAGCTCGGCCAGCCGCTCCGCCAGCCCTCGCCGCGGGATGCGGCGCGGGTGCACGCCCAGCGCCGCCCAGGCCGGGAGGCCGCTCCGCCGCAGGCTCCGGACCGTGGCCATGGTGGCGAGCCAGTGCTGGTGCAGCGCCGCCGCGGTGGCCGGGTGGAAGGCGTCGCCGGACGGGACCAGCGCGCCGGCCACGCCGAAGAAGCGGAGCGTCTCCACGTCGGCGGCCCGGAGCGCGGCGGCGTGGAGCAGGGCGTCGAAGTACATCAGGACCTCACCAGCACCGTCGCCCCGCCCTGCTCCACGAACTCCAGCCCGAGCCCGCTGGCGAGCGGCAGCTCCACCGGCCCGAGCAGGAGGAGCCCGCCCGGCGCCAGCGCTCCGGCCAGTCGTGCCAGCACGCCTGCCGCGACCTCCGGCTCGAAGTAGATGAGCACGTTGCGGCAGACCACCGCGTCGAACGGACCGGGCGGCGGCGGGTCGAGCAGGTTGTGGCGCTGGAACGTCACTGGCGCCGCGACCCGAGCGTCCACCTTGGCGCCTCCGTCGGCGGCCTGGAACCAGCGCCCCGCCAGCTCGCGCGGCAGCCGTCGCAGCGCCCGCGCCCGGAAGACGCCGGCCTGGGCGCACGCCAGCGCCCTGAGCGAGAGGTCGGTGGCGAGGATCCGGTCCGCGCCCACGCCGCGCCCGGCCTCGAGGAGCGCCACGACCAGGCTGTAGGGCTCCTCGCCGCTGGCGCAGCCGGCGCACCAGACCCTCACCGGGCCGTTCCGCGCCGCCAGCCTCGCCGCCAGCGCCAGCAGCCCCTCGGCGTGGCGCCAGAAGGAGGTCTCGCCCACCACGGCGTGCTCGGTCAGCACCTCGAGCGCGCCGGCGTCGCTCGCCACCACCGCCTCGATCAGCGCCGACGGGGGGAGTCCCAGCTCGTGGGCCGCCGCGACCACCGCCTGCCGCAGCGTCCCCTTCAGCCCGGCGGCCAGCGAGAGCCCCGCCCACCTGGCCAGCGCTGCGCCGGCCGCCTCGAGCTCGACGTCGCCCGGAGCGGTCACGGCGGGGGCCGCGCCCCCCGCGCCAGCCGGAGCAGCGCGGGGGCGATCTCGTCGAGCTCCAGCATCTCCTCGGCGGCGCCGCGCTCGAGGGCCTCCTTCGGCATCCCGAAGACCACCGAGCTCCCCGGCCCCTGCGCGATGGTGCTGCCGCCGCGGTCGCGCACCTCCTTCAGGCCGTCGGCGCCGTCGGCGCCCATGCCGGTGAGGATGACGCCGGTGGCGGCTGGGCCGAACTGGCGCGCCAGCGAGCGGAAGAGCACGGTGCCCGAGGGACGGAAGCCTGCGACGGCGGGCGAGTCGTCGAGGAAGGCGGTCCCCACCAGCGCGGTGAGGTGGCGACCCTCCGGGGCGAAGTAGACGGTGCCGATCCGAAGCGGCTCGCCGTGGTCCGCCAGCTTCACCGTGAGAGCGGTCTGGCGCGCCAGCCAGCGGATCAGGCCGCGCTCGAAGCCGCTGGCGATGTGCTGCACCACCAGGATGGCGGCCGGGTAGCCGGCCGGCAGGGCGCCGAGCAGGTGCGCCAGCGCCGGCGGCCCGCCGGTGGAGGCGGCCACGCCCACCACCCGCGTCGCCACCCGGTGGAGCATGGCCGAGGTGGCCAGCGGTGCGCCGGAGGCGGGCGCGGCCTCGCGCGGGGGGTGGAGCGCCCGCGCCCCGGCGGGCGGCGC
>JANNKC010000133.1:0-2057 GCA_031396105.1 Anaeromyxobacter sp. | reverse complement strand
GTAGCCCTGGGCAACCGCTTGCTGACGGAGACGGTCGGGGTAGCCTTGGGCTTTCGGTTCGGGCGTATAACGGCGCCCGCAGTGGCGACAGCGGTAGCGTTGGCTGCCCGACCGGGTCAAGCCGATTTTGATCTGTTGGATCGCCTCCTCGCGGGGCAGCACCCCGGAGATCGCGAAGAAACATGTCTGCATGATCGAATTGATGCGCCCGCCCATGCCGGTCGCGGCGGCCACCTTCAGCGCGTCGATCACGTAGACCCTGAGCTTCTTTTCGAGGACCTGGTCCTGGACCTCACGCGGCAGGTGGGCAAAGACCTCCTCTGCCCCGTACGGCGCATTCAGCAGGAACACCGCCCCGGGGCTGGCGCACTCGAGGATGTCGAACTTGTCGAGGAAGCCGAACTGGTGGCAGGCCACGAAGTTGGCCTTGGTCACCAGGTACTGGGAGCGGATGGGGCGCGGCCCGAAGCGCAGGTGGCTGATGGTCACCGAGCCCGACTTCTTGGAGTCGTAGACGAAGTAGCCTTGCGCGTAGTTGGGCGTGTCCTCGCCGATGATCTTGATGGAGTTCTTGTTGGCGCCCACCGTGCCGTCGGCGCCCAGGCCGTAGAAGAGGGCCCGCACCACGTCCGGCGGCTCGATGTCGAAGGCCGCGTCGTACTTGAGCGAGAGGTGGGAGACGTCGTCGTTGATGCCCACCGTGAAGTGGCGCTTGGGCCGGGCCTTGCCCAGCTCCTCGAAGACCGCCTTCACCATGGCGGGCGTGAACTCCTTGGAGGAGAGGCCGTAGCGGCCGCCCAGCACGGTGAGCTGGTGGTGGAAGCGGTGGATGTGGGCCTGCTCGGCCTCGCGCAGCGCCGTGACCACGTCCTGGTAGAGCGGCTCGCCCAGCGCGCCCGGCTCCTTGGTGCGGTCCAGCACCGCGATGTGGTGCACCGAGCGCGGCAGGGAGGTCATGAACTCGCCCAGCGCGAAGGGCCGGTAGAGCCGGACCTTGACCATGCCCACCTTCTCGCCCTTGGCGACCAGGTGCTCCACCGTCTCCTGCGCGGTCTCGCAGCCCGAGCCCATGATCACCACGACGCGCTCGGCCTCGGGGTGGCCCAGGTACTCGAAGAGGCGGTACTGGCGCCCCACCTGCGTGGCGAACAGGTCCATGGCCGCCTGCACGTGCTGGGCGGCGTCGGCGTAGAAGGGGTTGCAGGCCTCGCGGGCCTGGAAGAAGGCGTCCGGGTTCTGCGCCGTGCCGCGGATGGACGGGGCGTCCGGCGAGAGGGCGCGCGCCCGGTGGGCCGCGATGAGATCCTCCGGCATGAGCGCCATGAGATCCTCGTCGCCCAGCTCCTCGATCTTGGCCACCTCGTGCGAGGTGCGGAAGCCGTCGAAGAAGTGGAGGAAGGGGACGCGCGAGCGGAGCGAGGCGAGCTGGGCGATGAGCGCGAAGTCGTGGGCCTCCTGCACCGAGGCCGAGGCCAGCAGGCCGAAGCCGGTCTGGCGCACCGCCATGACGTCGGAGTGGTCGCCGAAGATGGAGAGCGCGTGGGTGGCCAGGGTGCGGGCCGACACGTGCATGCAGAACGCGGTGAGCTCGCCCGCGATCTTGTACATGTTGGGGATCATGAGCAGCAGCCCCTGCGACGCCGTGAAGGTCGTCGTGAGGGCGCCCGTCTGGAGCGCGCCGTGGACCGCGCCGGCGGCGCCGCCCTCCGACTGCATCTCGGACACCGAGGGGACCGTGCCCCAGATGTTCTTCCTGCCCTTGGCCGACCACTCGTCGGCCCACTCACCCATGTTCGAGGACGGGGTGATGGGGTAGATGGCGGCGACCTCGTTGATCCGGTACGCCACCGACGCGACGGCCTCGTTGCCGTCCATCGTCACCATTCGCCTGCCCGCCATGGAGCCTCCTCGTGCCGGGGACGGCGCTGCGTCCCGCGATCTGTCTGTGGTCAGAAAACCGTGTTGCCCCGGGACGTTGAGCGCTGGATGTGGGGGCTGCGCTCGGCCTGCCGTGCTGGACGCGGGAGTCTACCAGATCAGGTCGGCTCGGACGCAAG